>NZ_CP022415.1:2273374-2598141 GCF_002222635.1 Pseudosulfitobacter pseudonitzschiae
TCAGCTCTTTAACCTTGGCGTCGGTCTTGTAGATATCTTCGGGGTCGCCGGACAATGCTGCCCAGCGGAACGGGCCGATGCCACGGCAGAACAGCGGGCGGATATAGGCGGGCACGAAGCCGGGAAAGGCAAAGGCATTCTCAAGCCCCTCTTCCTGTGCGACCTGCCGAATGTTGTTGCCGTAATCCAGTGTCGGCACGCCCGCGTTCCAGAAATCGACCATCGCGGCGACGTGGACCCTCATCGACGCGCGGGCGGCTTTCTCGACCGCCTTGGGGTCGCTTTCCTGCTTGGCGCGCCATTCGGCAACGGACCAGCCTTGGGGCAGATATCCGTGGATCGGATCGTGCGCCGACGTCTGGTCGGTGACGATATCGGGGCGCACGCCGCGTTTGACCAGTTCGGCAAAGACGTCGGCGGCATTGCCGATCAGCCCGACGCTTTTCGCCTCGCCCGCTTTGGTCCACGTCTCGATCATCTCAAGCGCTTGGTCCAGCGTGTGTGCCTTTTCATCGACGTAACGGGTGCGTAGGCGGAAATCGACGCGGGTCTCATCACATTCCACCGCCAGACAGCAGGCCCCCGCCATCACCGCCGCGAGAGGTTGCGCGCCGCCCATGCCGCCCAGTCCGCCGGTCAGAATCCAGCGACCTTTCAGATCGCCGTCGTAATGCTGGCGGCCCGCCTCCATGAACGTCTCATAGGTGCCTTGCACGATCCCTTGGGTGCCGATGTAGATCCACGATCCGGCGGTCATCTGGCCGTACATCGCCAGACCCTTTTTATCCAGCTCGTTGAAATGGTCCCAGTTGGCCCAATGCGGCACAAGGTTCGAGTTTGCAATCAACACACGTGGCGCGTCCTTGTGGGTCTGGAACACGCCCACGGGTTTGCCCGATTGCACCAGCAGGGTCTGGTTGTCTTCCAGCTGTTTCAGGGCCGCGACGATGGCGTCGAAATCTTCCCATGTGCGTGCGGCGCGGCCGATGCCGCCGTAAACCACCAACTCGTGCGGGTTCTCGGCCACATCGGGATGAAGGTTGTTCATCAGCATCCGCATCGGTGCCTCGGTCAGCCAGCTTTTGGCCGTGATCGTGGTGCCGGTATCGGGATAGACGTCGCGAAGGTTATGGCGCGGGTTGGTCATGATGTGCCTTTCAACTGGAGGGTCAGATATGTGTGGTTGGGCTTGCTGCGCGTCATGTCGTCTCGCCCCGAACAAAGCCGTGCAAATCGGCGGACGCGACCAGATGACCGTCCTTGACCAATGCCGCTGCAGCTTCGAGGCTGGGGGCCATGTAGCGGTCTTCGACCACCTCTGGCACTGCCTGGCGCAGCGTGGTGATAACCGATTGCAGGGTGGCGCTGGTCTGCAAGGGCGCACGAAAGCCGATACCCTGCGCACCGCAGATCGCCTCGACGCCAAGGATCACGTTCAGGTTTGTATTCATCCGCGCCAGCCTGCGGGCGGCATGGGCAGCCATGCTTACATGATCCTCTTGATTGGCGGATGTGGGCGTGCTGTCGGTGGTACAGGGATTGGCCAGATGTTTGTTTTCGCTCATCAGGGCGGCGGTGGTGACTTCTGCGATCATCAGACCCGAATTCAGACCCGGATCAGGCGTCAGAAAGGGCGGCAGATCGCAGCTGAGCGTCGGGTCGACCATCAGCGCCACACGGCGTTGGGCAATTGCGCCCATCTCGGAAATTGCCACGGCAATCTGGTCAGCGGCAAAGCCCACGGGTTCGGCGTGAAAGTTCCCGCCCGACACGATCATGCCGCCATCGGGGTGACTGTCATCCACCAGCACCAGCGGGTTGTCGGTGACGGCATTGGCCTCGATTTCCAGCGTGCGGGCAGCAGCGTGCAGCAGGTCCATCGCTGCGCCGGTAACTTGCGGCTGGCAGCGGATGCAATAGGGATCTTGCACACGCGTGTCGCCGTCGCGGTGGCTTTCGCGGATTTGCGATCCGGCCATCAACGCGCGCTGCGCGCGGGCAACGGCGATCTGGCCCGCATGACCGCGCAGGGTGTGAATGGCATCTTCCAAGGGTGCGGTGCTGCCCATGATCGCATCAGTGCTGAGCGCGCAGGTCACCACACTGGCCGACGCGTTGGCCCACGCGCCCCACAGCCCCACCAGCGCGCAGGCGGTGGAAAACTGCGTGCCGTTGATCAGCGCCAGCCCCTCCTTGGGTCCCAGCGTAATCGGCTGCAAGCCTGCGGCGCGTAAGGCTTCACCTCCCGCCATGCGTTGACCGTCAAAGACAGCCTCGCCTTCACCGATCATCACGGCCGCCATATGCGCCAGCGGTGCCAGATCGCCCGACGCACCGACCGAACCCTGATCGGGAATCACCGGCATCACATCCTTGGCCAGCATCCCTTCAATCAGGGCCACGGTCGACCAGACCACACCTGACGCCCCGCGTCCCAGCGACAACAGTTTCAGCACCATCATCAGCCGCGTGGTGGCGGAATCCAGTGGTGTGCCGACACCGCAGCAATGCGACAGGATCAGGTTGCGCTGCAACCGCGCAGTGTCCTTGGTGGCAATCTTGACCGAGGCCAGCTTGCCAAAACCGGTGTTCACGCCGTAAACAGCCGCCTCGCCCGCAGCCGCCCGTGCGACCAGCGCCGCCGCCGCCTCGACGCCCGCACGGGCATCGGGGGTCAGGGCCGCTGCAGGCCCATGCGCCCAGATGTGATGCAGGGTCGCCAACGTCGTTGTACCGGGTGTCAGGGTTACGTTCACAGGGTGCCTCCGAAAATGCGGGAATGTAGGGGATTAAAGCCGATGCGATAAGCAAGCTCGGCAGGTTCGGTGACGTTCCAGACCGCCAGATCGGCACGCATGGATGGCGCGATTTGACCTTGGTCGGACAGACCCAACGCCTGCGCCGCTGTGCGTGTCAGCCCCGCAAGCGCTTCGGCAGGTGTCAGGCGAAACAGCGTGCAGGCCATGTTCAGCGCCAGCAAGGGCGATGCCAGCGGCGACGATCCGGGGTTGCAGTCGGTTGCGATGGCCATCGGCACGCCCGCTTTGCGGAATGCGGCAACGGGCGGCATTTGCGTCTCGTGCAGGGTATAGAACGCACCGGGCAACAGAACCGCAACGCTGCCCGCCTGCCCCATGGCCCGCGCATCGGCGGCATTGGCATATTCGACGTGATCGGCGCTGAGCGCACCGTATCGGGCGGCCAGTTGCGTGCCGCCGATGTTCGACAGTTGCTCGGCATGCAATTTCACCGGCAAGCCGAGCGCACGGGCCGCGTCAAAGACCCGCGCAATCTGGTCCGTGTCAAAGGCGATGCCCTCGCAAAAGCCGTCCACTGCGTCGACCAGCCCTTCGGCATGGGCCGCCTGCAGCGTCGGGATGCAGACCTGATCGATATAGCCGTCAGCATTGCCCGCAAACTCGGGCGGCACCGCGTGCGCGCCCAGAAAACTGGTGCACACGGTCACGGGGCGCGCATCGGCAATCCGCCGCGCCACGCGCAGCATCTTCAACTCGGTGTCGCGGTCCAGACCATAGCCAGATTTGACTTCGATGGTGCTGACCCCTTCGGCGATCATCGCGTCGACGCGTGTCAGCGCATCGCAAAACAGGGCATCGGGCGACGCCTGCTGCGTGGCCCGCACAGTCGAGACGATACCACCACCGCTGCGGGCGATCTCTTCGTAAGACACGCCCTCAAGCCGCTGCTCGAACTCGCCCGCGCGGTTGCCGCCAAAGACCAGATGGGTGTGACAGTCGATCAGCGCAGGTGTCACCAGCCGCCCGCCCAGATCGGTTGCATCCTGTGTTTCGTGGTCGGAGGGCACATCCGCCAACACCCCGACCCAGACGATCCGGTCACCTTCGATCACGATCGCGCCGTCGTTGATCATGCCATAACCGCTTGGGGCGGTCATCGTGGCGATACGGGCATTGGTCAAAAACATAATCACGACTCACTTGTTATTTGTGCAGGTTTGTATTTATTATGTCTGCACATATTAATCTGTCAAGCGCAGCATGATGACGACATTCAAAGCACCGCTGCCGCTGGGCACTGGGCCGCTTCGGACAACCGACAGATGGCTTGCGTTGCCATCGTGACAGTCTATTGCAAGGTGCTGAAAACTTTGGGGGACGGTTTGTGACAACAGCTTTTCGCAACTGGCAGGCAGTGCAACAGGAAGTGCTGCGCCGCATCCACGCGCGCGAATGGGCACCGGGTAATCTGATTCCGAACGAGGCCGATCTTGCCGCCGAATTCGGCTGTGCCCGCGCCACGGTCAACCGTGCCTTGCGGGCGGTGGCCGAAGCCGGGTTGCTGGACCGCAAGCGCAAGGCAGGCACCCGCGTTGCCCTGCAACCGGTTGCGCGGGCCACGTTGTCGATTGCCGTGATCCGGCAAGAGGTCGAAGACAAGGGCGCGCGCTATAGCTATGCGCTGTTGGAACGCGCAGTGGTGCGCCCGCCCGCCCCCGTGCGTGCGACGTTAAACACCGCTGACGCCGCTCTGCTGCATGTCCGCGCTATGCATTTTGCCGACGGCCTGCCCTATGCGCTGGAAGATCGCTGGATCAATCCGCAGGGCGCACCGGACGTTCTGGACCAGCCGTTCGACACAACCAGCGCGAACGAATGGCTGCTGGAACACACGCCCTATACAGGCGGCGACATTGCCCTGTCGGCGCACAACGCCACACATGTCGAGGCGCAGGAACTGGGCTGTAACGAAGGCGCCGCACTGTTCGCCCTGACGCGCAACACTTGGAACGGTCCCGTCGCTGTCACCCGCGTACGGCTGCTGTTTGCCCCCGGTCACACGATGCAGGCGGATTTGTAGCTATTCCGCTGGCCAGCCGCTGATCGCGCGGACTTCCAGAAACTCTTCCAGCCCCCAGATACCGCCTTCGCGCCCGTTGCCCGATTGCTTCATGCCGCCAAAGGGTGCACCTGTGCTGCGGCGTTGTTCGTTGATCTCGACCATGCCCGAACGCACCTCGCGGGCGATGCACCGTGCGCGGGCGGGGTCGGCAGTCTGGACATAGTTTGTCAGCCCGTAATCGGTGTCATTGGCGATAGCGATGGCTTCGTCTTCGGTGTCAAAGGGCATCATCGACAGCACGGGGCCGAAGATTTCTGTGCGCATGATCGCCATGTCGGGCGTGCAATCGGCAAAGACCGTGGGCCGGACATAAAAGCCTTGATCCAGCCCGTCAGGACGGCCAAGCCCGCCCGCAACCAGTCGTGCGCCTTCGTCGATACCTGCGGCGATCAGGTTCTGGATCTTGTCGAATTGCGAGGCATTGACCACGGGGCCGATGTGCGGGGCGGCTTCGGACATTCCGCCCACGGTGAATGCCTCGGCGGTTTCTTTGGCCTGCGCCACCGCTTCGTCATAGCGCGACCGTTCGACCAGCATCCGGCTGGGCGCGTTGCACGACTGTCCCGAATTGTTGAAACAGCGCATGACCCCGTTTTGCACCGCATCAGCGTCCGCATCGGCAAAGATCATATTCGCACCCTTGCCGCCCAGTTCAAGACAGACACGTTTCACCGTATCCGCCCCTGCCCGCGTGATCGCGCGACCTGCGTCAGTCGATCCGGTAAAGCTGACCATATCCACATCACGGTGCGCCGACAGTTGCGCCCCCACACCCTGACCGTCGCCGTTCAGCATGTTGAACACGCCCGAAGGCACGCCCGCTTCGTGCAATATTTCGGCAAACAACATCGCGGACAAAGGTGCCTGTTCCGAAGGCTTCAGCACCGCGGTGCAGCCCGACGCCAGCGCCGGTATCACCTTGAGCACGATCTGCTTCATCGGCCAGTTCCACGGTGTTATCAACGCAGCCACGCCAATCGGTTCGTACAGGATACGGTCATGCGGCGTATCGGCACGCAATGGGTGGTCGAAATCGAACGCTTCGAGCGCATCCAGAAACCCTGTGAAATGCGATTTGCTGGTGCGAGCCTGTTGGGCGATCGACATCTCAAGCGGCGCGCCGACTTCGCGGCTGATCACGGCGCCCATCTCGTCCGAGCGGCGCATATAGACATCGCGGATGGCGCGGATCAGGTCCAGCCGTTGCGCTTTGGTCGATTTGCGCCAAGCGGGGAATGCCGCGCGGGCTGCAGCGACGGCGGCATCTGTATCGGCCTGACCGCCCAGTGCAATGGTCGCAAAGGGCAATTCCGTCGACGGATCAATCACCGGCTTTTCGGTTCCGGCCTTCGCATCAACCCATTGGCCGTTGATATAGAACTGACGCTTGTCCAGCATGGCGTGTTCCCTTGCGGCTGAGATCCTCAGGCGCAAATAGTCGTCGCCTCTTGCCTTGTCCAGCCACCCGCAGTGCGGTTGGTGGCAGAGGGGCCAACCAGAGACCAACTATTTTAATCGGGATTGACAATTCTGATGGATTTAGTCAGCTTTCGGGCATCTTCAAGGTCACTGCACGCCTCGCGGGCGGGCTTGGCCCAAGTCACCGAAATATCCGACCCCAAAGGACCAATGATGAAACGCCTGTTTTTGACGACCTCACTTTGCCTGACGGCCGCAGCGTCGTTCGCCGATACCCGCGCCGATGTGCTGACCACCTATGCCGACATTGCTGCTGCGACCTATGGCGACAGTCTGGCCACAGCGCAAACCCTGAAGGCCGCCGTTGACGCGCTGATCGCCGAGCCATCCGAGACGAACCTGAACGCCGCCCGCACTGCTTGGTTGGCAGCGCGCGTGCCCTATCAGCAAAGCGAGGTTTTCCGCTTTGGCAATCCGATCGTGGATGACTGGGAGGGACGTTTAAACGCATGGCCGCTGGACGAGGGTCTGATCGACTATGTCGACACCACATATGGCGGGGCCACCGACGAAAACGCCGCCGCCGCGCTGAACGTGATTGCCAACCCCGTCTTTACCCTGTCTGGCACCGAAGTGGATGCGACCGAGATCACGCCCGCCCTGCTGTCGGATACCCTGCAAGAGGCCGACGGCGTCGAGGCGAACGTGGCCACCGGCTATCATGCGATCGAATTCCTGCTGTGGGGACAGGATCTGAACGGCAACGGCCCGGGTGCGGGCAACCGTCCGTGGACAGACTATGCGACCGGCGATGCCTGCACCGGCGGCAATTGTGACCGTCGCGGCGATTACCTGAAGGCAGCAACCGATCTGCTGGTGTCCGATCTGGAATGGATGACCTCCCAGTGGGCCGACGATGGTGCCGGACGTGCCCACGTGATGGCGGACGAAAATGCAGGCATCTCGGCGATGCTGACCGGCATGGGCAGCCTGTCATATGGTGAGCAGGCGGGCGAACGTATGCGTCTGGGACTGATGCTGAACGACCCCGAAGAAGAACACGACTGTTTCTCGGACAACACGCACAACAGCCACTATTACGACGGTCTGGGCATTCAGAACGTGTACCTTGGCAGCTATACCCGCGTGGATGGCACAACCGTATCGGGTGCGTCCCTGTCCGATCTGGTGGCCGATCAAGACACGGCACTGGACACCGAAATGCGACTGAAACTGGCGGCCACCATGCGCGAGTTGGGCGAGATCAAAGCCGCTGCCGAAAGTGGCTTTGCCTATGACCAGATGCTGGAAGCAGGCAACGCCGGTGGCGAGGATCTGGTGATGGGTGGCGTCAATGCGCTGATTGATCAGACGCGGTCGATCGAACGGGTGGTCACAATTCTGGGCGTGGACGAAATCGCTTTTGAAGGTTCGGACAGTCTCGACAATCCCGGCGCTGTGTTCGAATAATCAGGCCAAGACGCGATCAGGCGGGGTGCGCAGCCGTGCGCCCCGCCTTTATTTTTTTATCGGAAACGACAGACTGCCATGGCCAAATTGCCCAGCCCCTGTATCGACGTCTGCAAATACAAGCGCGCGGGCCACTGCATCGCCTGTTCGATGACGAAACCACAGAAAAAAGCATTCAAATCGCTGAAAAAAGAAGACCAACGGCACGGGTTTGTGCAGCTGGTCATGGCCCAACAAGCGCAGATGGGCAAGTTCAGGGCGTGGCCTGCGGCCTACGAAAAGAAATGCCGCAAAAAGGGTGTATCCGTTCCGCACATTCCCGAAGACTGATCCATTGCCGGATCAGGCCAGATGCGAGCGAAGCATCCAGGCAAATTTTTCATGAACGCGTCCCCGTTCAATCGCCAGATCTTCGGTCAGCGTGTCGCCGTTTTCAGATGACACGTGTTCGACCCCCGACATGGTTGCCGACAGCTGCTCCTGCGCGTCCAGCAGGATCTGGATCATTTCCTTGTCAGACTGGTGCCCATCCTGCTCGGCGATCTTCGAGCGTTTCAACATGCCTGCCAACTGGCCTTCGGCGTGGCAGTCCAGCGCACGGATACGTTCGGCCAAATCGTCCTGAGCGACAAAGTGGTCTTCGTACATGGTCTGGAACAAGGTATGAAGCGGGCCAAAGGACATGCCTTTGACGTTCCAGTGGAAATTCTGTGCCAACATGGTCGCCACGGCTGTTTCCGCCACAGCCTGATTTAGCGCTTCCGCGATGGCTTCGCGGGCGCTGGTGCTGATCTCTGTTACGGGTTGTCCCATTGAACGTCTCCTTTAAATGTTCGCATATAATGTACTACGATCCATTGCGTCGGCAACGCGACGCACCAAAAAAGCGACCCAACGACGAAAATGGGCTGGAACGCGCCGGGTGATCAGAAAATACTCACTGTCCGAATCCTCGCGTCTGGCTGCATCAATTGCAGACAGCAACCACCGCTCGTCAAAGCTCAGCTCGGAAGAGCCGAGTTGATAGAACCGTGTGGGGCGACCAAACGCCACCGGAAGCGCGGCCAGCAATGTGTGCAATGCCTTGTCCGGGGATGCGTCAATGATCGCGCAGGCCTGCTCGACTTCCATGCGCGCCGACGCACGGCACCCGCATGCGGCAATACGCAGCAACGCCAAGGTGGCACGATCGGGTTCCACTTGGTCAGAACCAAAGGCATACCAAGGCTGAATGTGAGAGGCTTTCATGGTCAAACCCGTTTGTTTTAGTCACTTTGAACTGGACGATTCGAATTTCCGACAATATTGCTCAGGTTTATGAAGGACACAAGTTCACTCTTTCTTGCCAGCTGTTTCAGCACTGTCATGCTCTCTGCGGCTGGCGCGCAACCCGACCGCTATATCGCCATAACGGACGATCCGCATCTGGACGTGATACCGCGCACCGCAGCCGAAACCGCGCGTATCGCCAAGGTGCTGGCGCCCCCGCATGATTTCAACACACCGCAACGGTTCGAGGATCTGCCGGGCGGAGCGGCAACGGTGCGGGTCAAGCCGGACGCCGATGCGTTTTCACAACCTTCGGGCAACATCGGTTTTGAAGAGGAACTGTTGTTCAAGGTCGGCAACGGGCTGTTCCGCAAAATCTGGGTTTCATCGCCCTCTTCGACATTGGCCTCGGACGGACTGGGGCCGCTTTACAATGCGCGGTCATGCCAGCGCTGCCACATCAAGGACGGACGCGGCCACCCGCCTGCACCGGATGACGACAACGCGGTGTCGATGTTCCTGCGCATCTCTATTCCGGACGAGACTGCGGGGATTGCCGATATTCAGGACTATCTAGGCACCGCACCCGATCCGACCTATGGCACCCAACTGCAGGATTTTGCCCTGCCCGGTCTGCCTGCCGAATATCGTTTGCAGATCGACTATTCCGACCGCCCCGTGACCTTTGCCGACGGCACCACTATCGTGCTGCGCGATCCCACCTATACCGCTGCCGATCTTGGCTATGGTCCGCTGCATCCGCAGGCGATGCTGTCGCCGCGTGTTGCGCCGCAGATGATCGGGCTTGGGCTGCTCGAAGCGATCCCAGCCGCCGACATCATCGCGCTGGCGGACCCCGACGATGCCGACGGCGACGGCATTTCCGGTCGCCCCAATGTGATTTGGTCCGCCGAGTTCGACCGCCCGATGCTAGGCCGCTTTGGCCTCAAGGCTGGCGCGCCGACGGTGATGCAGCAAAGCGCGGGTGCCTTTGCGGGCGACATGGGCATTTCCAACCCGCTGTTTTCTGACCCGTTTGGCGAATGTTCGACCATTCAGGATGCCTGCCGCAAGGCGCCGCACGGAGCTGGCGATGTGCGCGGCTTCGAGATTGACCAAGAGGGGCTGGACCTTGTGGTGTACTACTCGCGCAATCTGGCGGTGCCAGCGCGGCGCAATGTGGACGACCCGCAGGTGCTGCGCGGCAAGCAGGTGTTTTACGACACCGGCTGTGCTGCCTGCCACCAGCCATCCTTTGTCACCCACCGCCTGAACGATCGCCCCGAGCAGAGCTTTCAGCTGATCTGGCCACACACAGATATGTTGCTGCACGACATGGGCCCTGGTCTGGCCGATAACCGTCCCGAAGCGGTGGCCAGTGGCACCGAATGGCGCACCGCACCACTGTGGGGGATCGGTTTGACGCAACAGGTTTCGGGCCATACGCTGTTCCTGCACGATGGTCGCGCGCGGTCGTTGATGGAGGCGATCTTGTGGCATGGTGGCGAAGCCCAACCTGCCCGTGACCGGATACTGGCCATGCCCGAACCGGACCGCGACGCCCTTATAGCCTATCTGGAGAGCCTCTGATGCGCTTTGCCATCCTCTTTGCCTTGCTACCCTTTTCTGCTTTGGCCGACGGGCGGGTTGATGCTGCACTTGACCAGCACATTCTGCCGAGTCTGGCCCGTCTGGCTGACAGCACCGCCGCGCTTGCAGGTTCTGAGGACTGCGCACCCATCGCGGCATGGGCGCAGGCATCGGACGCTTGGCAGGCGGTATCGCACCTGCGCTTTGGCCCCACCGAAGTGGACATCCGCGGCTTTGCGCTGGCGTATTGGCCTGACCCGCGCGGCGCAACGCCCAAGGCGCTGAACACCTTGCTGGGTGATGCGGCCCCCGCTGTGGCTGATGCATCGGTGGCAGGGCGCGGGTTTTATGCGATGGAGTTCCTGCTGTTCGATCCGGCCTATCCTGCCAGCGAAACGCGGTGCGCGCTGATGCATGCACTGGCCGATGACGCCAGCGCAACGGCCACGGCCATAGCGCAGGACTGGACCGACCGCTATGCCGCTCTGCTGCGTGACCCGTCCAACCCGACCTATCAATCCGATACCGAAGCCTTGCAAGAGCTGTACAAGGCCTTGCAAACGGGCCTTGAGTTTACCTCGGACACCCGCATCGGGCGCCCCTTGGGCAGCTTTGACCGCCCCCGCGCAGCCCGCGCCGAAATGCGCCGGTCGGGACGGTCCCTCAACAACGTAGTGGTGTCGCTGACCAGCCTGCAACAATTGGCGCAGGCCTTGGCATCGCAAGACCCTGCGCTCGCGCGTGAAATAGACGCCGCATTCGACGTTGCATTTGCCCGCGCCGACGAGATCGCCCGGATCGACGGCGGCGCTGATTTCAGTCTGGTCGATCAACCGCAAAACCGTCTGAAGCTGGAAGTTCTGCAACAGAACATCGACAGCATCCGCGACCTGTTGGCAATGAAACTGGGGCCGCAACTGGGCGTAAGCGTCGGCTTCAACTCTCTGGACGGCGATTGACATGGCCAACCGCCGTCAGTTCCTTGCAGGGCTGTTGGCCTCTGGCCTTGCCCCTGTACCCACATGGGCCGACGCGGGCAGCCCCGCCTATCTGTCGGCGGCCCGTCTGCCCGACGGGCGCTATGTATTGACCGGACTGGACCGCGCAGGCACCGAGCGTTTTCGCATTCCGTTGCCCGATCGCGGCCATGCTGCCGCCGCTCACCCCACACGCCCCGTTGCAGTGGCTTTCGCCCGCAGGCCGGGTCGCTTTGCCTTGGCGCTGGATTGCCGCGATGGCACGGTTCTGGCGCAATTGGACAGCCCCGAAGGGCGGCATTTCTACGGTCATGGCAGCTTTGACGCGACGGGCCAATATTTGTTCACCACCGAAAACGACTATGATGCTGGCGCAGGGCGAATTGGCGTTTGGGACGTGCAACAGGGCTTTGCCCGCATCGGCGAATTTGCCTCGGGCGGTGTCGGTCCGCATGACATCAAGCGGCTGCCTACGGGCGGCTTTGTCGTTGCCAACGGCGGCATCGACACCCATCCCGACAGTGGACGGCTGAAGCTGAACTTGCCGACCATGCGGCCCAATCTGGCATATCTATCCGAAGACGGCGATCTGCTTGAGGTGGTCGAACCTGAGCAGCACCTCGCCTCGACCCGTCATCTGGCCGTGCGCGGTGACGGGCTAGTGGCGGTGGGGATGCAATGGCAGGGCGACGTGGCGCGCGCACCTGCTCTTGTGGCGCTACACCGGCGCGGTGGACCGTTGCAGCTGCTGGGGGATGCTTCGGCGCTGGAAGGTTACGTGGGCAGCATCGCCTTTTCCGGTGATGGCACGCAGGTGGCAATTACGTCCCCCCGTGGCGGCACGCTTGAAGTATTCGACGTAAAGACACGCGCACTGGCTCAGCGACTGGCCGAGGCGGACATTTGCGGCGTGGCCGCGGCACAGGATGGATTGCTGGCGACCACCGGACTTGGCCGCGTAATCCATGCCGACAACAAAGCGCGGACACTGAACGCAGCCCAACTTGCCTACGACAACCACCTTGTGGTGATTGCTCAACCGGGCTGAACAGAACAACAGACGGGTTTGCCGTGTCGGTCACACTATAATGGGGCTTTTTGCACTGGTATTGTCCGCGGCAAACACGAACAAACGCCGGTGCAATAATCAGGCACGGCCCCCTGCCCTGCAAAGCCAGCCGTGTGCTGACACCATTTTCTCCAGAACAATGCGGCTGTGCACGAAGGGATAGATATCGTTCTGACCGATGGACCGGTTCACATGGTTCAGCGCCAGACCATATGCCCCCGCCGTTTCGATCAGGGCCTTGGCGCTGGATTCGGCATAGGCGTCGTATTTGAGGTTGTTCAGGACCGGAAGCGTCAGCCCTGCCTCGACCGCGCTGTCAAGCATGTCGGTCAGGTGCATCACATGCGCCGATGTCTCTGCCCAATCCTCGTGCGCGTGGGCCGAAGCATAGGGCGTGATAAAGCGGTTGTTCCAGTCGGCAGGCGCGCCGTTGGCATAGTGACGTTTAAGCGCAGCACCGTAATCCGCCTGCGGATCATCAAAGACCCGACCGAAGCGGGATGCAAAATCGGGGTGATCGACGGCCAGACGTTCGTACAGGAAATGCGCGATCTCGTGCCGAAAGTGGGCTGTCATGGTGCGCAACCGTTCGCTCAGCGCCTCGCGGCGGCGGACCTCTTCGATGGGATCGGCTTCTGCCAAATTGATGGTGACCAGTCCGTTCTGGTGACCCATTATGACGTTGGTACGGCCTTTGGCGGTGTCCTCGGACAGCAGATGAAAACGCGGGTTCGGCCCCTGATCGGCATCGGTGAACCAGCCCCAGCGGCCCAGCGTCGCCAGCACCCAACGCTTGGACGCCTCGGCGCGCGACCACAGAGCCAGATTGTCGCCCTGTTCGATATCGGGCACCACTTCAGTCATGGCACACGACCGGCAAAGGTCCGTGTCGCCCTGCTCGGCCACCCAGTTGCAGCCGATCCGCGACCGGTTGGCACAGCTTTTCCTGCCAGCGAAAAAGCCATCTTGTTCAGGATCATAGACCAGTGTGTTGCCGCAAATGCAGCGCAGGTTCGAGAAGTAAGCGGTGGCCTTGCAGTTGGGGCAGGCATGAATACGCATTGCGTGTGGTCCGTTCTAAAAGGCCGTCTTGGCGGTGTCCCTGCCGTTTGACAGGGCGAAGGGATCAGGGCGGTATTTGCGCGTGCGGCGCGGGGTCTGGGCAGGTGGCGCTGCTCAGGTCACCACTTTGACATCAACAGACTGTACGGTGGTCTGGTTCCCTGCCGATCGCAGATGGCCGATATCGGGGCTGACATCGGCGTAGTCGCGCCCGTAACCCACAACGATGTGATCCGTACCCACGACGCAGCGGTTGGTGGGGTCGTACTCCACCCATCCCAACGCCGCACCGCACCACGCCTTGACCCAGGCGTGCATGGCATCGGCCCCTTCCAGACGGGTGCCCCCCTTGGGCGGCAAGGTGCGCAAGTAGCCGCTGACATAGCCTGCGGGAATGCCGAGAGACCGCAGGGCGAGGATCATGATATGACTATAGTCCTGACAGACCCCGCGTTTCTGGATAAAGGCATCGACCGGATTGGTGTCCACGGTGGTGGCTGTCGGATCAAAGGTCATAAGCGCGTGCAGCGCCTCGCCCAGCCGCACGACTGTGTCCGCAACACTTTCTGCATCGCGGCGGATGCTGTGGGCAAAGGCCGAGATTTCGGAGTTTGCAGCCAGACGCGGCGACGGGCCCAGAAAATGCGTGGGTGACAGCGGCCCCATTTCGCGCAGGTCCGCCAGTTCGACCGCCAGTTGCGCCGCGTCCAACGGAAAGTCCAGCAACGGCGCGGGCGCTTGCACCGCAACCCGGCAGGCCATCGAAATCACCATTTTGCTGTGCACATCCGCATGAACAAAGGTGGTGGTCTGGTTGCCAAAGAAATCAACGCTGTCGAACTGCTCGGACGGTGACGGCGTGATCGTCAGCATCGACAGCTTCAACTGCTGGCGCTGGCCCAGTGCGCGCGGCACCACACGCACCACATGCCGCCCGTTTCCTGCAGGCAAATGATAGGTGTGGGACAGGGACAGGCGGATATCATATTCCATTGTCACACCAGATAGGCTTCGGTCAGCGCGTCGGACAGCGCCCATAGTTCGCGTTCGATCTTGTCAAACAGCTTGGGCGTCAGCCCGTCGGTGGTGATGGTTGCCAGTTGGGTGTCCAACAGCAAGATGCGTCGCGCCACATCGCCCAGAACCGCGCCGCCCGTCTGGCCCGGAAGCTCTTTGATCTGCTCGTTGGCGCGGGCGACGTGAAACCGGATCGAGCGCGGGTTGTAGGTATCCAGCGCCAGCATGTGAAACACCGATGCGATGTCTGCCACCACCGAGAACCGCGCGCGGTGCGACACAATGCTGTCGCCCAGTTCCAGCGCAAGATTCAGCGCGCCATCGGGCGCATCCTTGTGCCCCAGTTCGCGCAGCACCCGCGTCATGCCGGCCGCCCTTTCAAGTGAAGTGCCGAGGCTGAGAAAGCGCCACCCGTGCGAGCGATACATGTTCTCGTGCACCAAGCCGGAAAACCCGGTGATCTTGCGCAAGAGCAGGCTGATTTCCGACAGAATTTCGTCCGGCTCGACCTTTTCCGCGCGCAGACGGTCCACGTCCGACACAATGTCCTTAAGCGCCTTCATCCCGTCGGGCGAAAAGCGGTCACCGATCTTGGTTGCGGCCTGCAACGCCTGATACAGTGGTGTTTCAAACCGTCCGGCCATCGTTGCCACGTCTTGGGCCACGCCGTACATCAGATGCTTGCGGATATAACGCAGGATCGGTGCATCGTGGCGCACGCCGTCACTGACGCGGGCGAAATAGGCGCGGAACAGGCGCACGTTGAATTCGGCGCGTTCGACGTTGCGCCCGACCCAGAACAGGTTGTCGGCGGCGCGCGACGGCAGCGCCGCTTCCGAGAAGGCGCGCGCGGGCGCATCGGCTTTGGGCGTCAACAGGCTGGTTTGCGGCACTGGCGTGTCGGATACGATCCACACGTCGGCCACCTGCCCGCCGCGCTGCATTGCCAACGCCTTGGGGTCGTTGCCACCGCTGACGCGGGCATAGCCACCGGGCATCATCTGCCAGCCGCTGGCCGTGCGTACCAGAAACACCCGCAGACACATTGGCCGCGCCACAAGCTGGTTGTTTTCGTAGACCGGCGTGGTCGACAGGGTCACGGTCTCTTGCCCCACCAGTTCGCGCCCTGAGGTCTGCAACAGTTTGATCACATGATCGGGAAAACTGCCCTGTTTGTCCGCATCGAACACGAACATGCTTGGATCCGCCATCAACGGCACGGTGGAAAAGGCCGAGCCCACCATCATCTGTTCGCAATGTTTGATCACATGATCGCGCTCGGCGGCATGGCCACACCACCACGTCGCGATATTGGGCATAATCAGGGGTTGGCCCAGATGCTGCCGCGCAATCTTGGGCAGAAAGGCCATCAATGCGCGGGTCTCTAGCAGGCCGGCACCTTCTGCGTTCAGGGTCCGCAGCGTGCGCCTGCGCAGTGCGTCCAGCAAGCCCGGCGTGCCAATCAGCGATCCCGCATCCAGTTCCAGCGGGTCGATCATCGCCGCAGGGACACGGTTCCAAAGCAGGCTCAGTGGTTTTGGCCCCGAGACCGTGCGCACCATCGCCTGACCGTTCGAGACGATCAGATCCTCGCCCTCGACCAGCAAAAGACCCAGATAGCGCGCCAGATAGGTGTGTTCAGCATAGTGCTGGTTCATCGGTCCGGGGCTGAGCATGGCGATCTGGCCCGCGCCCTTGCCCTTGAGGTCGAACAGACGCTGCTGGATTGCCTGAAAAAAACCTGCGATACGATGCACGTTGGAATTGCTGAAAAAGTTCGGAAACACACGCGACAGGGCCACGCGGTTTTCGATGGCAAAGCCGGTGGTCGAAGGTGTTTCCACCAAATCGCTGATGACCCACCATTTGCCATCCGGACCGCGCCCGATCTCGAAAGACAGGAAATTCAGAAAGGGTTCGGATTTGGGTTGGACGCCCATCATCGGGCGCAACCACGCAGGATTCTGACCCAACAGTGCTGCGGGGATCTGACCCGAGCGGACCAGATCGTTCGCGCCGTAGAAATCCCGCACCACATATTCCAGCAGGTCGGCACGCTGAACCAGCCCTGCGCCGATCTCGGCCCATTCGCTTTCGCCCAATACCACCGGAATATGACTAAGCGGCCATTCGCGTTCGGACGACACCGTGTCGTCATACTGACGATAGAACACGCCCGCCTCGCGCAGATACTGGTCGCCACGGGCAAAGCGGTGGGCCAACCCTTCGGTGGTCAACCCGCCAAGGTGGTCCATCAGGTCACGCCATGCAGGTTTCACTGCGCCGTCCACGCCGATCATCTCGTCGTGGACGCCCGGTTGTGTGGCGTAGTTGGCAAGCAAGTCATTGCCTGCCACGCCTGTGTTTATTTGTCTGCTGGCCATATCCGGCTGACTACAACCCCGCGCGTCTCCGCAGGTCAAGCGTCAATGGGAACTCGGGGTGTGGTATTTCCGATGGTGGCGTAAAGGCACCCGTGGTGTGACCCAGCGGTTCGAACCGCGACAAGCGCCGCGCTTCGGCCTCGTTTCCGTTGACCGGGAACGTGTCAAAGTTACGCCCGCCGGGGTGTGCCACATGATAACGGCACCCGCCAAGCGATCGGCCTGTCCACGTATCGTAGATGTCAAAGGTCAGCGGCGCGTCAACCTCAAGCACTGGATGCATCGACTGCGCAGGCTTCCACGCCTTGTAGCGTACTGCCGCCACACGCGACTGCGGCGCACGGGTCTGGGCCAAGGGCACGACCCGCTGGTTGGCGGTAACCTGATAGCGGTCGGGGTTTGCGCCCGTCAGTTTGACCTGCAATCGCTCGACCGAGCTGTCGGTATAGCGCACAGTACCACCAATCGCGCCGGTTTCCCCCAGCACATGCCATGGCTCAAGTGCCTGACGCAATTCCAGTGTCAACCCTTCGTAAGTGACCTGACCGCAGAACGGGAAACGGAATTCGGCCTGGGCCTCGAACCACATCGGGTCCAACGCCATATCGTGCGCCTGAAGGTCGTCGAGCACTTCGAGGAAATCGTCCCAGATAAACTCGGGCAGCATGAAGCGGTCGTGCAACTGCGTACCCCAACGGGTCAGTTTACCGCTGATCGGGTCATCCCAGCACCGTGCGATGATCGCGCGGATCAACACCTGCTGCGCAAGACTCATGCGTGGGTTGGGCGGCATCTCGAAGCCGCGGAATTCGACCAGACCCAAGCGGCCCGTCGGACCATCGGGCGAATACAACTTGTCGATGCATATCTCGGTCCGGTGGGTGTTGCCGGTGACGTCAATC
This sequence comes from Pseudosulfitobacter pseudonitzschiae, assembly GCF_002222635.1. Lineage (NCBI taxonomy): Bacteria > Pseudomonadati > Pseudomonadota > Alphaproteobacteria > Rhodobacterales > Roseobacteraceae > Pseudosulfitobacter > Pseudosulfitobacter pseudonitzschiae. Next base: position 2,291,415 of record NZ_CP022415.1, read on the forward strand.
AGGCTGTTGCGCAACAAACGGTCGGTCAGCCAAGGTGGTGGCACATCGCCCTTTTCTGGCGGCCATATCTGGTCCAGCGCGATTTCCACCTCGTAAAGTTGGTCATGACGCGCCTCGTCGATGCGCGGCGCCTGACTGGTCGGGCCGACAAAGGTGCCCGAAAACAGATAGGACAGACTGGGATGACGCTGCCAGAAATGGATCAGGCTTTTCAGCAGATCTGGACGGCGCAAAAAGGGGCTGTCGGCGGGTTTGGAACCGCCGACAACCACATGATTACCACCGCCGGTGCCCGTATGGCGTCCGTCGATCATAAATTTGTCCGCGCCCAGACGGCACTGGCGCCCCTGTTCATAAACGATCTCGGTTGTGTTCACACATTCACCCCAAGTGGACGCAGGGTGAATATTAACCTCGAGCACGCCGGGATCGGGGGCCACGCGGATCACGTCGATACGCGGATCGCCGGGCGGGCTATACCCCTCGATCAGCACCTTGTGGCCGGTCGTTCTGGCCGCTGCTTCGGTCGCAGCGATCAGTTCAAGATAATCCTCCAGCGTTTCCACAGGCGGCAGGAAGACGCACAAACGTCCGTCGCGCGGCTCGACCGAGATGGCGGTGCGCACGGCGCCGCTCAGATCGCCGTCCTTGGCCATTGTTTGTTCCACAACCTCCTGCCCTGCAGTGGCATCGGTGCGGTGCGCGACAGCCTGCGGGCGCGCCGCGATGTCAGCGGGGTTGGCCAGCGGTGCCCGCTCTTCCATCGGGTCTTGCGGATTGATGAAGGGAAAGTCGGTCTCGGGGATATGCGGCAACGTTCCCAGCGGCAGACGATAGCCCACAGGGCTGTCACCGGCGACCAGAAAAACCTTGCCGCGGCGCATGTTCCAGACTTCGGACATCCAGCGGCTTTCGGCACGCGCCTGCCAACGCTGCACCGGCAACACATATCCGGCAGGTGTGGTCAGACCACGTTCGAACACCCGCGCGATACGGGCGCGCTCTTCGGGATCTTTCAGCTTGTTGTTTTCGGGTGTCACATTTTCCGGCAGGCTGGCCTCTTTGATAATCCAGTCGGCAGGATCTTCGAAAGCGGGAAGCACGTTTTCCTGCGGCACGGCCAGATGTTCGGCGATACTGTCCAGCAATGCCTTGGCGTCTTCGGGGCCAACGTCCTCGTTGGTATCTTCGCGGGCCAACAGGTCGGGATTGTTCCAGATCGGCTTGCCGTCCTTGCGCCAGTACAGCGAAAAGGTCCAACGCGGCAGCGTCTCGCCCGGATACCATTTGCCCTGTCCGTAGTGCAGCAGCCCACCGTTTGAAAACCTGTCTTGCAAACGGCGGATCAATTTGTCGGCCAGCACCCGTTTTGTGGGGCCAACAGCATCCGAGTTCCACTCGGGGTTTTCAAAGTCGTCAATCGACACGAATGTCGGCTCGCCGCCCATGGTCAGACGCACATCGCCATCCTCAAGCCGTTTGTCGATCTTCTGGCCCAAGGCGTTCAACGCGTCCCATGACGCATCCGAGAACGGCTTGGTGATGCGCGGATGTTCGGCTGTGCGCTTGACCTGCATGTCAAAGGAAAAAGCAACCTCGGCAAAACTTGCAACGCCCGTGATTGGTGCGGCATTGGCGTAGTGCGGAGTCGCGGCCAGCGGAATGTGGCTTTCGCCCGCCAACAATCCCGAAGTCGGGTCCAGACCGATCCAGCCCGCACCGGGCAGGTAAACCTCGACCCATGCGTGCAGGTCGGTAAAATCATGGTCTGTACCCGCAGGCCCGTCCAACGCGACGAGGTCCGGTTTCAACTGGATCAGATAGCCCGAAACAAAACGCGCGGCTATCCCGAGATTGCGCAGAATCTGCACCAGTAACCAACTGCTGTCGCGGCACGACCCGGAGGCGCGGCCCAGCGTGACTTCGGGCGTTTGCACACCGGGTTCCATGCGAATTTCATAGTTGATTTCGTTGGCCAGCCGCATATTCAACGCCACTAGAAAGTCGATCGTAACCATCTTGTCGCGCGGCACCGATGTCAGGAATTGCTGAAGCAACGGGCCCGCAGTTTCGGTTTTTAGGTAGATTGAGAGGTCATCCGCGATCTCTTCACCGTATGTAAACGGAAAATCCTTGGCGCTGTCTTCGACGAAGAAATCGAACGGGTTATAAACGGACATATCCGCAACCAGATCCACCTCGATCTTGAATTCCCGAACCGGTTCGGGAAAAACCAGCCGCGCCATCCAGTTGCCATAGGGGTCATGCTGGTGGTTCACGAAATGCTCTGATGGAGAGACCGACAAAGCGTGCGAAATCACTCGCGTGCGTGAATGCGGCGCAGGCCGCAGACGGATAATTTGCGGCCCGAGCGTGACGGGGCGGTCATACTTATAATGCGTCAGGTGATAGATGCTTGCGGTGATCGACATGAAAGTCTCCTTTCGCGCACCATCGCGCCGCGCTTGGGTCGCAGCAACGTCTAACATGCGGTTTCGCGGATAATGTAGCTCTACCAGGCTGCAATTGCGACCAATCGCTTGGAAACAGGGCAAAACCTTGCGTTACGCACGTGGGCGTTATTGCGATCTGCCCAACAAAAGGTACGCTCTATCGGCAATTTCACAAAAAGAGGTGAGGCGCCCAATTGCAGGCATCTTTACGGTTTTAAAGTCATTGGCGGCCGAAGTTGTGAATTGGCCCCCCGGATACCGCGATGGTTTGGGCCAAGAAAACAATCCCGGGTTGGACGATTTGAAACCGGAATTGCGAATGTCCAAAGCCGACCATATCATTGCCCGCGTCTCGCCCGACCGCAAGATCATGTCGATCAACGAACGGTTTTGCGGCTTGCTGGGCGTTGAAGCGTCCGGATTTATCGGCACGGAGTATGAACAGATCGTGCGCAAACAAGACCACAACAGCGACGAATTCGCCAAGATATGGCACGCAGCAAAGCCGTGCAACCGCAGTAAGGTTGATGCGCTCAAACGGTTTTATGTGCTCAGTTACTGCGTTTGGTGCATCGGATTGATGATGAATCTGTCTGACGCAGAAGTCCAGATCTTGCAGATATTTTCGTAGCGCGTGAGCGCCGTTGAGGGACTTGAGCCGAAGTGCAAGGTTGTAAGCGGCCATGGAGTCGGCGAGGTACGTGCGCAGTTGATCATGGCTGTCGTAATGGCATCGCTTTCCTGTCGCCTCCTTGATCATGCGGTTCATTCGTTTGGCCTGACCATTGGACCACGGAAGGTTTGGCTTGGTCAGTCGATGCTCGATCCCATTTGCCTCGCAGATCATGTCGAACCGCATCTGCCGCGAAAATGTTGTGCTCGGATTATGTGACCGCTTGGCGGACTGGATGCCGCTCACAATCAGGATCGTATGGATACGGAACGGACGGTTGGAGAGCATAGGGACAATCATCCAGCGGCAGCAGTGTGTGCCGCCGGAATGCGGCGATCATTGTCTCGTCCGCTTCGGTCAGAACGGTCGAACGCGACTCCCTCGGCCCGGTCTTCAAATCCGCGACCGTCGCACGTTTGCGCCATTTCGCGACGGTCTTGGGATTGATACCCAGTTCCTTGCTCAACTGCGCGAGCGAAGATTTCCCCTTTCGGACCATTACTGCCCAATGCACTGCCGGACAGTGGAACCCTGTATTGCGGCTCTGACGGCGGGCATGGCCGTGGCGCTTTCGTGACGAACTTGTCCCGCTATGCTTCCTTCCATTCCTGCGAAAGGATCGCCCCATCAAACCGTGGGATCAAACATCTTATGTGTCCCGTCTCTGCTATATTCGGCCCGTCGTCGGCCCCGGCCAGGGCCAACGACGGGGTAGGATACAGCGCTGAACACCTTGTGGCCTGACCACGTGCGCTAGCCGGCTGATCCTACCTCTCCTCACCGTCTCGAACAATTGACGGCGGCCCGTTCGTGGGACCGCGAAGCATAAGGAAGAGAGAGTGACATGATAGCAGCAATTAATGTGATCGGGATAGATGTGTCCCGCGACTGGTTGGACGGATTTCGTCTTCCTGGCCTGCAGAGGTTTCGCTTGGCCAATTCACCAGAAGGGCATGAAGAACTGATTTCGATGATCTGTCAGATGTCCGAACTCGTTCAGGTCGGGTTTGAGGCAACCGGCGGACAGGAATGGGCATTGTGGGCCGCGCTTGTCGAGGCGGGGGACGAGGCGCGGCAACTTCCTCCCGCCCAGATCAAGGCTTTTGCCATGTCGCGGGGTACACGGGCCAAGACGGACCGGATCGATGCAGAACTCATCGCCCATTTCATGATGTTCCGGCCCGAGGCCGGGCGGACGTTGCCAAGTGATAACTTGCGTGTTCTCAGGGCCCTGACGACGCGACGCGCTCAGATCGTCGAAATGCGCAAGCGGCTGACGGCGCAGATCTCGGCACGCAAGAAACAAGGCATCCCCGCAGACATCGAGGATCTCGATGCCGAATTGAAAGCCATGCTGGATGCTCAAATCAGCGACCTCGAGCAGCGCATCAACCGCGCCATTTCAAGCGAAGAAACGTCCGCCACCAAAGCTCACCTTCTTCGTTCCATTCCCGGCATCGGCCCGGTTTCTGCAGCCATGTTGATTGCGGAGATGCCGGAGCTCGGCCGCATGACAGCAGGCGAGGCTGCAGCCATGGCGGGCTTGGCGCCAGTGCCTCATGACAGCGGCGCAATGCGAGGCAGGCGGGCAATCGCTGGAGGACGACGGGCACTGCGACACGTCCTCTTCTAGGCAGCACTTGCCGCCGCATGCCACAACCCGCTGCTGAAGACAGTGGCAAAGCGCATGAAAGAGCACGGAAAGCCGCACAAGGTAGTCATCATTGCCATCGCACGAAGGCTGATCACCATCGCAAACGCGATCCTCAAAACCGGTGAGAATTGGAGGCATCAGGCGGGCTGATAAACACAATTGCTAGGCGGAGGCGGGTTGCGCTTTGCTCAATACAAGCGCCCCAACCGCCAGCACCACGATGATCATCGAAACAATGGCAACCACCGCCCAACCAAGCCCGGTAACAACCAATCCCGCCGCGAAAGCGCAAATCGTTGATACAAGCGCAATGATCGTGTCATTCACCCCCTGCACCGCAGACTTTTCGGCGTCTGTAACCGCACTTGCCAACATGCTCGTGGCGCCTATGAAGCTAAAGTTCCAGCCGACCCCCAGCAAGATCAGCGACCCGTAGAAATGCGCTGAGGACAGGCCAGCAGCACCCGCAACCGCGGCGATCGCCAGGATCACCAACCCAGTCAGCGCAATGCTCTCCTTGCCGAACCATTTTATCAGAAACCCCGTCACAAAACTTGGCGCGAACATTGCAACGACGTGCCACCGTATGACATCGCCCGCGACAGCTTCGGTAAACCCACAACCCAACATCGCGAGAGGTGTTGGTATCATCATGAAAATCATCACGCCTTGAGAAATTGCCGCAATGCCGACCGCTCGCCGCACAGGGCCGCGCCGCAAAACAGCAAAAGACGCAAATCGTTTGGTGGTTGCATGGGTCTTTGCAATGGGTGCCGTTGGGATGCGGACCAATGCCAACGGCACCATACCGACCACAATCACAGCTGCTAGAGCCACGTAAGCACCCGCCAAGGGAATTGGCGCAAGTGCATCTTTGGCCATGATGAAAATTTGCGGCCCGCCAATCGCAGCCACGAGGCCAGAGGTCAGCATCAGCGAGATCGCGACTGGTTGCCAATCAGGGCTGACTACCTCGGCAGCGGCAAAGCGGAAATACTGAAACGACGACAAGGCCGCGCCAAGAATAAAATGCCCCAGGCACAACAGAACAAAGTTGCCCGTGATTAGTGCAAACGCACCGATCCCGGCCCCCACAAGGGCCAATATGCCGCCGGCAGCAAAGCCAGCCCTGCGGCCAAACCGCCCCATTACCACGGAAAATGGCGCTGCTGCCAGCATCCCAGCCAGCGTTTGAACTGAAGCAGGCAAAGTGACAAGCGCCGTGTCCGAGGCCAGTTGCAGTCCCGTCAAGCCGCCCAGAATAAGCAGCATCGGCATCGCAAACCCGAGAATCGTGTTGGCCAACAGCAGGCCTATAAAATTCCCGTTTCGGGTAAATGACACAACTGACATCTGCAAAATTCCTGTTCGCCCGGGTTGACACAGTCACGTATAGGGCGGACAGGATATGTCTTAAATGACAATAAGGTCTCAATTATGGACAATCACCGCGGCGGTCGCAAAATAGATGTGTTGCTATTCGACGATGTGAATCTGCTGGACGCGGCAGGGCCGGTTCAGGCGTTCGAGGCGGCGAATACGCATGGTCGCAACAGGTACCAGATCCAGTTTGTTTCAATTGACGGGGCACCCGTGCGCTCGGGCTGTGGCTTGCGGCTGGTTGCCGATGACAAGCTTACATCTGCAGCGAGGGGCGCAGACCTTTTGATCCCCGGGGGCGCGGGAGTCGATGCCTTGATCGGCAACGCCAGCTTGCGCGAAATTATCCAACAACGTGCCAAAACCGAGGGTCGCGTGATCTCTGTTTGCTCAGGGGCACTGATCTTGGCCGCGGCAGGCGTTCTGGACGGACTGGAGGCGACGACACATTGGTCGCGCGAGGAAGACACCCGCAACTATCCCAACATCTCCTGGAACCTGGATCGCATCAGCATCACCCAGGGCAAGGTTTTCACATCCGCTGGCGTGACCACCGGCATCGATCTTGCGCTTTCCATCATTCAGGTTGATTGCGGGCCGACTGTCGCGCTTTCGGTTGCGCGCGAACTTGTTGTCCAGTTGCGCCGCACGGGCGGGCAAAGCCAGTATGCCTTTCACCTGGCCGGACAATTCGCGAAGGGCGAAACCCTAACGCAGCTTATTGAAAAGGTGGTTGCAGCACCGCACCTGGACTGGTCGCTTGACGCCTTGGCGGATGCGGCGGGGATGAACGCACGTACCCTGACGCGGCGGTTCAAGCGCGACACAAACGAAACACCGGCGCAGTTCGTGGAAAAGGTTCGCGTTGATCACGCCCGCAGCCTGTTGTCAGGCATCCTGCCGCTGAAGCAAATTGCCGCCGAGAGCGGTTTTGGCGATATACAACGTATGCGCCGGGCATTCCAGCGCCGACTCGGAGTTCAGTTGAGTGAGTATCGCAATATGTTCACCTGAGCTTTCTATTGCCCTAAAAGTAACTTTTAACCTCAAGTTAACTTGAAATTGCAGCCATCAACCTCTGAAGTCGCGACGCTAGAACATAGTGAAGATAAACAGATGCGAATTACCGATCGAAAAATACCCGACTACGGGCGTGGGCTTGGTGCCGCGTTGACCATTGTTATGGCCGATGCAGGTCCGCGCCTTATCTTATTAGGCCGCATTAAGGCAGCGCTTTGAACAAGGGCCGATACAATCGCGCAAAGGTCTGGTTAGGGGTACGGTCATTTGTGACCTTGTCGATAATGAAATTTGTCAGGTCGCGGGTCCGCTCGTTGCGAATGAGCATTCCGACATTGAAATAGAGACCTGCGCCGGGTCTGCACCACTACATCGTTGATCCTGACCCGCCATTTCCTCCGGTGTATGAAAGCGAGGGAGGATACCGACATCCACATGATCGTATCGATGAGCGGGGTGCAAAACCTTCTGCTTGAAAGGGTGTCGATGGTATTTACTGCTGCAAGGTTCGCACAGGCGGGTCTTGTTCAGGGGCTATCAGATGAACTGGAGGACATGCGCGTCCCGGTTACGGCCATCTTCCCCGTCGGCTTTGACGATGCAACCTCTCCAAGTGATACGAATGTATCTAGTCATGGGTGTCGCGCGGGCGGCCATGATGGGTCAACGCGGCGACAAGAGCCACAAGAACTTCCTCGCGACGTGACGTGGCACGCCGCACAAGGCCAAGCCTGCGATGAATAGGTGGCGAGCCGAAAGGAAACCAGTCCAGCGACGCAGTGACCATATCCTGCAATGCAACCTGCGGAACAATGGCAAACCCCAGCCCCGCCTGCACACACCCCACCACCGCCGACATGGTATTGACAGAAACAATCTGTCGGGGTGCCACACCAAGCCGCGCAATTTCGGTGTCGATCTGACGCGCCAGCGGCACCTGTGTGCGGTAGCGGACGTAAGGCACAGTGTTTACCAATTCATCGATGGACAGGCCACCGGTTGCCGGTGGCGTCAGAACGATCAGCGGCTCAGTCATCACCGGCGTCCAGCGCAGGCTGGCCGGAACGGCAACATGATCGGCAACAAGTGCTGCATCAAGCTGCCCCGACACGACCTCGCTCATCAATTCCTCGGACATGCCGACGCGCAAACGAAAGTGCAGGTCGGGATAGCTGGCCCTGAGTGTGGCAAGCGATTTGGGAACCAGCGAACTGGCCCCCGTGCGCAACGACCCGAAGGCCATAGTGCCGCGCACAGGTCCACTGCCAACCGACGCTTTCGTCTCGCGCACGATCTGCAATATCGACTGTGCGGAACGCACCATTTCGGCACCTTTTACAGTCAGCACCGGCGGGCGGCGGGAACGGTCGAACAACTGTGTGCCCAACTCGGCCTCCAAAGCGGCGATTTGCTGGCTCACTGCCGAAGCTGTCAAATTGACAGCCCGTGCTGCCGCAGCAAAGCCACCGTGTTGCTGAATGGCAAGAAGGGTTTCCAGTTGGCGAGTGTCCATGCATCAAGATAAGATATTCTATATATAAAGGCAATAATTACGCACTTTGTCATGGTTATTCTTGTGTTATCTGTGCTGCAAACACAACCTGCGGCGATCAAACCGCTGCGTTCTCTCAACGGGAGCCACATCATGACATTTCGCGCAGGCCTGACCGCCCTGATTACCGCAGCCACGCTTGTTACAGCGCCGGCCTGCGCCGATACCTATCCTGAACGCGCTGTCGAATTTATTGTGCCGTGGTCCCCCGGTGGCGGGTCTGACACGTTGATGCGCCTGATCGCAAACAATGTAGAACCTTTTCTGGGTGCCGAGATGCCTGTTATCAACATAGCGGGTGTTGGCGGCACTGTAGGCCTGCGCGAAACATCGCGCCGCGCCGCAGACGGCTATACCATCAGCCAGATTCACGAAGGCCTTCTGGTTGCGACCGAAACCGGCATCACCGATCTGGCGTGGGATGATTTCGAACCCGTCGCGTTGATGACAGCCTCGCCCCAGTATCTGGTGGCCGGTGCCAGCGACAACTACAGCACCTTCGAAGAATTCGTGACCTATGCACAGGCCAATCCCGGCGAAATTTCCATTGGCGTGACCCTTGGCGGCGTGCCGCATCTGCACGCCGCGATGATCGAACAGGCGTTCGGGCTACAATTCAAATATGTAGGCTATGAAGGAACAGGCGAACGTATCCGCGCCTTGGTCGGCGGCAATCTGGATCTGGCCATTGGCGATATCAGTTCGGCCAAGCAATTTGTGGACAGCCGCAATCTGACCTTTCTTGCCGTAGGCTCTGCCAACCGCATGGAAGCTGCGCCAGATGTGCCCACATTCAAAGAGCTGGGTCACGATCCGGAACTGAACGTGACCCGTGGCATCGTGGTACCCAAAGGCACACCGCAAGAGGTGCGTGACTCGCTTGAGGTCGCGTTACGGAATCTGTCACAAGACCCCGACTATATCGAAAAGACAAACAACGCCGGTGCCGACGTCGGGTTTCGCGGACAAGACGCCTATCGCACATATCTGGCCAAACTGGATGAAACGGTGAAATCGCTGTCGTCGGTTCTGGCCCCATGAGCGGCAATGCCCCTGTAAAAGAGCAGGAGGCGGGCATGATTGCCCGCCTTCTCAGCTATGTGTTTCTGTTCGCAGCCTCTGGCGGGCTGTTCATTTCGGCAACAGCCATCCCCGCGTCGCGGTTTGAAAAACTAGGGGCAGGTGCCTTTCCCAAAATCGTATTTGCGGCAATGGTTCTGATGTCGGCCCTGGCGGTTATCGATGCCCTGCGGCAGATACCGCTTGCCGCCTACCGCGACTTTTCCAGCCAGACGCAGGCGTGGGTCAAACGGCGCTATCTGGTGTTTGTCAGTCTCGCGGCCCTCACGGTCTATCTGCTGGCGATCCCCTTGCTCGGGTTTTCGATTGCCAGCTTTGCGTTTCTGTTCGGCCTGCAACTGGTGCTGATGCCGCGCCAGACCAAATCCATTGTCATTGCCGCCGTGGTCGCACTTGTGTTCTCGTTCGGGCTGAACTGGCTTTTTGCCGAAGTGTTCACCGTATTCCTGCCGCGTGGAGTGCTTTGAAATGTCGGATTTCCTAAGCGGTGCCGCGCAAATTCTTACCCTTTCAACCCTGATCTGCATGCTGGCCGGATCCATCGCGGGAATCGTGGCCGCCGCCATTCCGGGCTTTACCGTGACAATGGCAATCGTACTGACGCTGCCGCTGACCTTCGCGATGGACCCGTTGCAGGGTATTGCCGTCATGTTGTCGGTCTATGTTGGTGGTTATACCGGCGGGCTGATTTCCGCGGCACTTCTGGGCATTCCCGGCACACCGTCGTCGGTTGCCACAACCTTTGACGCCTTTCCGATGGCCCGCAATGGAGAGCCGGGGCGGGCTCTGTCCATCGGTATCTGGGCGTCGTTCTTCGGCACGCTGATCTCGACCGTCGTGCTGATTTTTGCCGCGCCGCCGTTGGCGCTGTTTGCGGTGCGGCTGGGGCCATGGGAATATTTCTCGTTGATCGTCTTTGCACTGACGATTGTGGCTAGTCTTGTGGGCACTTCAGTTATTCGCGGAATGCTTGCAGGGCTGATCGGCCTTGCAATTTCGACCTTGGGCACTGACCCTATCATGGGCAGGCCACGGTTTGATTTCGGCATCGAGATGTTGCAGACAGGCCTGCCGTTTCTCGTGGTCCTGATTGGCGTTTTCGCCATCTCGCAACTGGTTTCAGAAGTCGAGGATGCCGACAACGTAAGGTCGGGGAGATCACTGATCACAGGGGCCATCGATTTTCAGACTTGGAAGGTGATGAAAGAAGTACTGATGCGGCCCATCAATCTGTTGCGGTCTTCGCTGGCGGGCGTGCTGATCGGCGCACTTCCGGGCGCGGGGGGGTCCATCGCCAACCTTGTCGCCTATGATCAGGCCAAGCGGGCCTCAAAGACCCCCGAAAAATTCGGAACTGGAGAAGCTGACGGTATCGTCGCCTCGGAGGCGGGCAATTCTGCCACGGCAGGCGGCGGGCTGATCCCGCTGATCGGACTCGGTATTCCGGGGTCGGCGGTAGATGCCATTCTGATGGCCGCTCTCATGGTGCATGGCATCTCGGTCGGGCCGAGGCTGATTCTCGATCATGGCGATCTGGTTTATGGCATGTTCATCGCAATGGTTGTGGCCTCGTTTATGATGCTGGTCGTATCGGTGTTTTCCATGCGGCTGTTCCTGCGGCTTACCGAAGTGCCGAAATGGCTAATCGTGCCGGTTGTGATGACCTGCTGTGTGGTGGGCACCTTTGCGCTTAACAACCGCGTGACCGACCTTTATCTGCTGATCTTCATCGGCATCGCGGGCTATGCCCTTCGCGCCCTTGGCTATGCGCTGGCACCCCTGGTGCTGGGTGTCATCCTGGGGCCAATTGCGGAAACCAATCTGCGCCGCGCGTTGATGACAGATGAAGACCCGACACTTTTCTTCACCCGCCCAATCAGTCTGATTTTTCTAGTCGCTGCGATGGCTTCGATCGTCTGGGCGGTTCACAATCACATCAAATCCCGAAAACCCACAGAAAGGTCGCCCGATGCACCTGCGTCATGATCCTGTTTACCCTTCCCGTCGTTCGCCGGTTCTTGCAGAAAATGTTGTGGCCACGTCACAGCCGCTGGCCACCCAAGCCGGTCTTGCGATCCTGCAACAAGGCGGCAACGCCGTAGACGCAGCCATTGCCACGGCCGCAACCCTGACCATCGTCGAACCGACTGGCTGCGGGTTGGGTTCAGATGCGTTCTGCATTCTTTGGGATGGCAAAAAACTGCATGGGCTGAATGCATCTGGCCGCGCACCTGCTGCATGGACACCCGAGCGTTTCGCCGGAGGCATGCCCGAGCACGGCTGGGATTCTGTCACCGTTCCAGGTGCCGTCAGCGCATGGGTCGAGCTTTCCGAGAAATTCGGAAAGCTAGGTCTTGCTACTGTGCTGGCCCCCGCGATCCGCTATGCCGAAGACGGGTTTATAGTATCGCCGGTTGTTGGCACGGCATGGGCAAAAGGGGCCGCTATTCTAAAAGACCAGCCCGGTTTTGCGGAAACCTTCATGCCCGATGGCCGTGCGCCAAAACCGGGTGAGATGTTCCGCAATCCCGGCGCGGCGCGCACATTGCGCGCGATTGCGGAAACCAAAGGTCGCGCGTTCTACGAAGGCGAAATAGCACAGGAAATCGCGGCCTTTGCCAAAGCGCACGGCGGCGCGATGACGGTCGAGGATCTGGCAGCACACCGCAACGACTGGTGTGGAACAATCAGCCAGAGCTTTGACGAGGTGGAACTGCATGAAATCCCGCCAAACGGTCAGGGCATCGCGGCGTTGATGGCGCTTGGCATTTTGCAACACACCGCGATCCGCGACCACGGCCCCGATGATCTGGCCGCCGTCCATCTGCAAATCGAGGCAGTAAAACTGGCCTATAGCGACTTGCATGCTTATGTCTCGGACCGCGACCACATGGACGAGGTTGACGAAACGGCCCTGCTGGATCCGGACTACCTCAAGTCACGCGCCGCGCTGATCGACCTTGATCGGGCTCAGGATTTTGGCGCAGGAGCGCCAAAGCTGGGCGGCACGGTGTTGATGAATGTTGGGGATGCCTCGGGTATGATGGTCAGCTTTATCCAGTCCAACTATGCCGGTTTCGGCTCTGGCGTGGTGGTGCCAGGCACCGGTATCTCAATGCAGAACCGCGGGTTGGGCTTTACCACCGAACAGGGTCATCCCAATCAGGTGGCTGCGGGCAAGCGCCCTTTCCACACCATCATTCCGGGTTTCGCGATGAAAAATGGCGCGCCCTTGATGGCGTTCGGCATGATGGGCGGCCCGATTCAGGCAATGGGACACATGCAGTTGCTGCTGCGCACCCAGTTGTGGGATCAGGATCCGCAAACCGCCGCAGACGCACCGCGCTGGCGCACGATCAAGGAACTGGATGTCGCCTGCGAGCCGACCATGCCATCCGGCGTGATCGAAGGGTTGCAAAAACTGGGCCACCACATCCAGATTGAGGCACCGGACAACGCCTTTGGCTTTGGCGGCGCGCAATTGGTCCAAAGGTTGGAAAATGGTGGCTATGCCGCCGGTTCGGACCCGCGCAAAGACGGTCAGGCCGCCGGATTCTGATGGCACTTGGGTGGGGGTGGGGGCAATTCCCCCACCCGCAGAACCTGCTACCTAATCGGGCTATTCCGGCCAAAATCATCAACGATTCCGGAAAAACCGGAACAGTTGATTGACAGGCCAATATCAGGCACCGCATATTCAACCAATTCCATATTGGTTTCACTATTGGTTCAAGGAGCGCACCCTTTGTCTTTGGTCAACACCGACGCACCGCCGGAACTGCTGGTTGTGCAGGATTTCAGCCTGCGCTTTCGCGGTGCGCCAAGCGATCAGATCAACCACGTCAGCTTTTCTGTCAGCGCGGGTAAAACCCTGTGTATCGTGGGCGAAAGCGGCTGCGGCAAAAGCGTGACCTCGCTTGCCATGATGGGCCTTTTGCCCGTCGGGGCGGCACAGATCAATTCGGGCCAAATGCTGTTCGAAGGGCAGACCCTGAACCTTGCCGATCCGAAGGCCATGCGCAAAATTCGCGGCAGCCGGATGACGATGATCTTTCAGGAACCGATGTCCTCGCTTAATCCGGTGTTTCGCATCGGCGACCAAATTGTCGAAGCCGTCAAAGCGCATTGCGATGCAACCGACGCCCAAGCCCGCGACCGTGCGGTGGCCATGTTGCAACGGGTCGGCATCCCCGCCCCTGAAAAGCGGATGCGCGACTATCCGCACCAGCTTTCGGGCGGGATGCGCCAGCGCGTGATGATTGCAATGGCTTTGGTCAACGATCCCGCACTTTTGATCGCAGACGAGCCGACGACCGCGCTGGACGTGACCATTCAAGCTCAGATTCTGGAACTGATCCGTGATCTTCAGGCAGAAACCGGTATGGGCACCATCATGATTACCCATGATCTGGGTGTGGTTGCGGAAATCGCTGATACGGTGGCCGTGATGTATGCCGGAACTGTCGTGGAAACAGGGCCCGCCGAGCGGATATTCAACGACCCGCAGCACCCCTATACCATCGGGCTGATGTCCTCGATTCCGCAACTGACCGGCGCGCGCGGGCGGCTTTCGACTGTTCCGGGCATGGTGCCAACAGCGCAAAACATGCCAACGGGCTGTCGTTTTGCAACGCGCTGCCCCTTTGCCCGCCCGGTTTGCGCCACCGAACCGCCGCTGGTTGAAGCAGGTGACGGTCATCAGGTGGCCTGCCATTTCGCGCCCTTGGAAATCAAGCTGAAGGAAAGCGCATGAGCGACAGCATTCTTCAGGCCCACGGACTGAAAAAGCATTTCAAAACCGGCGGCGGCATGATGGGGGCCAGTGGCCTGATCCGCGCCGTCGACGATGTGTCGCTGGATATCCGACGCGGCGAGACTTTTGCCATTGTCGGTGAATCGGGCTGTGGCAAATCCACGCTGGCGCGGCTGTTGATGCGGTTGCTGACGCCCACCGAAGGCGACGTGACCTTTGACGGGGTTGATATGGGCGCGTTGAAGGGCCGCGATCTGACCGCGCTACGCCGTGACATGCAGTTCATATTCCAGGATCCGTTTTCATCGCTGAACCCGCGCATGAGCGTGGGCAAGCTGATCGGCGAACCGCTGGAAACCCATTTTCCGGACATGACCGCGCAACAGCGGCGGGACAAGGTGGCAGCACTTTTGGGCAGGGTCGGCCTGCGACCCGAACACGCCGAACGCTATCCGCACGAATTTTCCGGCGGCCAGCGCCAACGCATCGGCATCGCCCGCGCGCTGGCATCGGCACCAAAACTGGTGATCGGGGACGAACCGGTATCAGCGCTGGATGTGTCGGTGCAGGCCCAAGTCATCAATCTGCTGGGCGATCTGCGCGACGAGTTGGGATTGACGGTTGTCATCATCGCCCATGATCTGGCCGTGATCCGGCACATGAGCGACCGCGTCGCCGTAATGTATCTGGGCCAGATTGTCGAACAAGGTACGGTTGATACGGTGTTCCAACATCCGCGACACCCTTATACCCGTGCGCTGCTGTCGGCCATTCCGGTTGCGACCTATGGCCAGCGCGTCAGCCAGACCGCCTTACATGGCGAAATGCCCAGCCCCGCCAACCCGCCGTCGGGCTGCCGGTTTCACACCCGCTGCCCCTATGCGCAAGACCGCTGCAAAACCGGCGCCCCTGCCCTGCGCCTCACGGGCGATGGCGAAGATCACGTTGCCGCCTGCCATTTCTTCGAGGACATCGCAGCCGCAGAACCCGTTCCGGGCCGTGCCGGTGCACCCCCCCGTGCCGCAGGCGCCAGTGCGCGCTTTGCGCTTTATCAGGACGCCATGCAGGAGCGGGCAAATGTCCGGTCCGGCCAAGACCAAAAAACAACAGGCTGAACCAAAACCATTCCATCAACAGGAGAGTTTAACATGAAACTGACCAAACTGACCAAACTGACCCTTGCAGCAGCCTTGCTGGGGGCGACAGCACTGGGCGCACAGGCCGCCGATCTGCGCATTGCGCTGCAATCGGATTCCGACGTGCTGGACCCCGACCAGTCGCGCACCTTCGTAGGGCGGATCGTTTACACCGCTTTGTGTGACAAACTGGTCGACATCACGCCCGATCTGGAAATCATCCCGCAACTGGCCACCGAATGGTCGTTTTCAGAGGATGGCAAACAACTGACGTTGAAACTGCGCGATGATGTGGTTTTTCACGACGGCACCCCGTTTGATGCCGAAGCCGTGGCCGCCAACATCGACCGCAGCCAGAACCTTGAGGAATCGCGCCGCAAGTCCGAACTGTCATCGGTAACTGGCGTCGAAGTTCTGGGCAGCCACGAGGTGCGTCTTGATCTGACCAGCCCCGATGCAACGCTGATGGCACAACTTGCCGACCGTGCAGGCATGATGGTGTCGCCCACGGCTGCGACGCAGGCCGGTGCCGATTTCGGCCTGAACCCTGTCTGCTCGGGGCCTTACAAATTCAAAGAACGCGTGGCACAGGACCGTATCGTGCTGGAGAAATTCGCGGATCATTACAATGCCGGCGAATACCACTTTGACACCGTGACCTATCTGCCGATCCCCGACACCACAGTTCGACTGGCCAACCTGCAATCGGGCGACATCGACATGCTGGAACGCCTGGCCGCCACCGATCTGGCACAGGCCGAGGGCGATTCCGGCATTCAGGTGGCCAGTGCCGTCTCGCTTGGCTATCAGGGCATCACGATCAACGTGGCCAATGGTGACAAGGCCGACAACCCGTGGGGCAAAGACAAGCGCCTGCGGCAGGCGCTCAGCCTTTCGCTGGACCGCGAGGCGATCAATCAGGTTGTGTTCAATGGCGCATTCGCAGCTGGCAACCAGCCCTTCCCGCCCACATCGCCGTGGTATAATTCGGATTTCCCCGTGCCAGCGCGCGACGTGGAACAGGCCAAGGCACTGCTGGCCGAGGCAGGATTTTCCGATGGCATCGACCTTGAGGTACAGGTGCCCAATACGACAATCCCGCTGCAACTGATGCAGGTCGTGCAATCCATGGCATCCGAGGCAGGCATCCGCATTTCGCTGGTCTCGAAAGAATTCGCAACGCTGCTGTCTGACCAGACCGCAGGCGATTACACCGCCAGCCAGATCGGCTGGTCGGGCCGCGTTGATCCCGATGGCAACATTCACCAGTTCATGACAACCGACGCCGGTCTGAACGATGCCAAATACTCGAACCCCGAGGTTGACGCGCTGCTGGACACCGCACGCACATCAAACGACCAGCAGGTTCGCAAGGAAAGCTATAACGCGGCCCGCGCGATCCTGAACGACGAAGCGCCCATTGTGTACATCTATCACGAGACATGGATCTGGGCGCTGGATTCCGCGATTACCGGTTTTACGCCCTATCCTGATGGCATGATCCGTCTGAAAGGCATGAAAAAAGAAGAAGGCTGATCCACCTTTCCCGCACACCGCCGGACTGGGTCCGGCGGTGTCTCCTCTTTCATACAAGGCACCCCCAGATGCTGTCGTTTATCCTGCGCCGTGTGGTTATCGCGATCCCCACGATCATCCTGATCTCGATTTTTGTGTTCACCTTGCAAAAACTTCTGCCGGGCGATCCGGTGCTGGCTATGGCAGGCGAGGAACGCGACCCGCAGGTGCTTGAGTTTCTGCGCGAGAAATACCGCCTGAACGATCCCATTCCGGTGCAGTACATCACATGGATCGGCAATGCGTTGCAGGGTGATCTGGGCATCTCGCTGCGCACCAACCAGCCCGTATTGGAGTTGATCGGGCAAAAACTGCCTGTCACCATCCAGCTTGCCACCATGGCAATGATATTCGCCCTTTTGATCGGCATTCCCGCCGGTATTTTCTCGGCGGTTAAAAAGGGCACGCCGGTCGATTACGTCGCCAATGTGGTTGCGCTTTCGGGCCTGTCTATTCCGAATTTCTGGCTGGGCATCATGCTGATCCTGCTGGTGTCGGTAAAATGGAAACTCCTGCCCGCATCCGGCTATGTTCCGCTCAGCGAAGATCCCGTGCGGTCGATCACCGTTATGCTTATGCCCGCGTTCGTGCTGGGCACGGCGCTGGCCGCGACACTGATGCGCCACACCCGTTCCGCCATGCTAAGCGTGCTGAATTCAGACTACGTCCGCACTGCGCGCGCCAAGGGGCTTGTGGAACGCAAGGTCATCCTGAAACATGCCTTTCGCAATGCGCTGACGCCCATCGTGACCCTGACGGCGCTGCTGTTTGGCGAACTGATTGCGGGTGCGGTCCTGACCGAACAGATTTTCACCATCCCCGGATTTGGCAAACTGGTTGTCGATGCGGTGTTCAATCGTGATTACGCCGTGGTGCAGGGCATTGTCCTTGTGACCGCTGTCGGCTTTATCTTCATGAACCTGCTGGCCGATGTCGCCTATGTGCTGCTGAACCCGCGCCTGAGGAAGCAATAATGGCCCAACCCGCAACGCCCCTGACCATTGACGCAGAAAGCGCCGCCGACCCTGTGCTGTCAGCGCGGCCCGAAAACCGCGTCTGGAAAAAATTCCGCAAACACCGCAGCGCGATGCTGGGCGGTTTTCTTGTGGTGTTTTTCGTGCTTATGGCGCTGGCCGCTCCGATCCTGCCGATCCCCGATCCGGTGGCAACCGATTGGGGCGCGGTGCGCAAGGCACCATCAAGCGTGCACTGGCTGGGCACCGACGAGTTGGGCCGCGATGTGCTGTCGCGTCTGATCTGGGGGGCGCAGGCCTCTTTGCTGGCGGGTGTGGTCTCTGTCGCCATTGCCCTTGGTCTGGGTGTGCCGCTGGGTATCATCGCAGGATACTTCGGGGGCTGGACCGATGCAGTTATCTCGCGCTGCACCGAAGCATTGCTGGCCGCACCTTTCCTGATCCTTGCCATCGCGCTGGCCGCCTTTCTGGGGCCAAGCCTGACCAACGCAATGATCGCTATCGGCATTTCTGCGACGCCCGTGTTCATCCGTCTGACGCGTGGTCAGGTGCTCAGCGTCGCTGCCGAAGATTATGTAGAAAGTGCGCGCGCCATCGGGTTGTCTACGCCCCGCATCCTGCGCCGCTATATTTTTCCCAACGTGTTACCCCCTGTTCTGGTACAGGCCACGCTGACTGTGGCCACCGCCATCATCGCCGAGGCATCACTGTCCTTCCTTGGGCTGGGTCAACAGCCACCCGCCCCCTCTTGGGGGTCGATGCTGAACACCGCCAAGAATTTCCTCAATCAGGCGCCATGGATGGCGCTGTGGCCCGGCATTGCGATCTTTCTGGTTGTTCTGGGCTTTAACCTTTTGGGCGACGGGCTGCGCGATGCGCTGGACCCGCGCGAACACTGACAATCGGAGACATCATGGCCGGATTTACCACCCGCCCCGAAATCCGCGGCACCTTCGGAGTCGCCACATCAACCCACTGGATTGCCTCGGCTGTGGGCTTTGGCATCCTAGAAAAGGGCGGCAATGCCTTTGACGCGGCGGCTGCCACCGGTTTTGTACTGCAAATCGTCGAGCCGCACCTGAACGGCCCCGCAGGTGATCTGCCGGTGATTTACCACAGCGCCACGACAGGTCAGACCAAAATGATCTGCGCTCAGGGCGTCACCCCCGCCAATGCCACCGTCGACCATTACAAGGCGCAGGGCCTGTCCCTGATCCCCGGTTCGGGATTGCTGGCAACTGTGGTTCCGGGTGCCTTTGACGGCTGGATACTGATGCTGCGCGATCACGGCACGATGGGCCTGCGCGATGTTCTTCAGCCCGCCATCGACTATGCCCGCGACGGTCATCCGCTGTTGCCACGGGTGGCCAACACAATCGCGGATCTTGCCGGTTACTTTACCGCCGAATGGCCGACATCCGCCGCCGTCTGGACGCCCGACGGCACAGCGCCCTTGGCCAATTCGAACTTTAAAAACCCCGATCTGGCCGCAACCTATGAACGGCTGGTCAGCGAAGCTGAAGCGGCCAGCCCCGACCGCGTGGCGCAGATTGATGCAGCACGCGAAATCTGGTCGCAGGGTTTTGTAGCCGATGCCATCTTTGGCTATCTTGAAGATGCCTGCGTGCATGACGTGTCGGGGCAGAAAAACCGTGCAGTTCTGAACCGTGAAGATATGGCAAACTGGTCGGCAACCTATGAAGACACACTAAGCTATGATTACTGCGGCTGGACGGTTCACAAAACCGCACCGTGGTCGCAGGGGCCGGTGTTTTTGCAAACGCTGGCGATCCTGAAACATTTCGACCTCGGCGCGATGGACCCGACGGGCGAACAATTTGTGCATACCGTGATCGAAGCGATGAAACTGGCCTTTGCCGACCGCGAAGCCTATTATGGAGATCCCGATCACAGCACCGTTCCGATAGATGTCCTGCTGTCGGACAGCTACAACGCCGACCGCGCAAAATTGGTCACTGCTCGGGCCTCGCTGGACCAGCGCCCCGGCGTGGTGCAAGGCTTTGAACATCTGGCACAGGCCTATCAGGACCGCGCCATCCGCGATTTCGGCGTGCACGACGCGGCCCCGCAAGAGCCGACGATGGCCCACCTGACGGAAAAACGCGGTGATACCGTGCATCTTGATGTGATTGACCGCTGGGGCAACATGGTATCGGCCACGCCATCGGGCGGCTGGCTGCAAAGCAATCCGGTGATCCCCGGTCTTGGTTTTCCGCTGAATTCGCGCGCGCAAATGTTCTGGCTGGAGGAAGGTTTGCCCACATCACTGGCCCCAAACCGCCGTCCGCGCACCACGCTGACGCCATCGCTGGCCGAAAAACCCGACGGCACCCGCATCGTCTTTGGCACCCCCGGAGGCGACCAGCAGGACCAGTGGCAGTTGATCTGGTTCCTGCGTTTTGTACATCACGGGCTGGACCTGCAAGAAGGCATGGATGCGCCGCTGTTTCACTCGATGCATTTCCAAAGCAGCTTTTTCCCGCGTCAGGCCATGCCAGGCGAAATGATGATCGAACCGGATTTTGGCGAGGATGTAATCGAGGCGCTGCGCGCGCGGGGGCACGTCATAACGGTGGCGGCCCCTTGGTCCGTGGGTAGGATGACCGCTGCACTGCGCCACCCAGATGGCACGCTGCATGCCGCAGCGACCCCGCGCCTGATGCAAGCCTATGCAGTGGGGCGCTGAACAATGACCTATTCAATTATCGCCCACGACACCGGCACAGACGAAATCGGTATTATCGTCGCCAGCCGCTTTTTCGCCTGCGGCGCAGCGGTGCCCTATGTGGGGCGGCGTGTGGCCGTGGCCACGCAGGCATTCGTCAACCCGCTTTGGGGCACCGAAGGGCGCCGCAGACTGGAAGCGGGGGAAACAGCAGAAACGCTGCTGGCAGAATTTGCCGACCGCGACGCGGGCCACGACATTCGCCAGTGCCATATGATGGATGCCGCAGGCAATTTCGCGGCCTTCACAGGCGCAGGTTGCGTAGATTGGGCGGGGCACCAGACCGGCGCCCATCATTCGGTGGCGGGCAATATGCTGGCCGGCCCCGACGTCGTGCATGCCACTTTTGACAGCTACGCCAGCCGCCACGATCTGCCCATGGCGCAGCGGTTGCTGGTGGCAATGCGCGCAGGCGAAGACGCAGGCGGCGACAAACGTGGCAGACAAGCGGCGGGATTGGTGATCCATCGCGGTCAGGACCACGCTTATCTCGACCTGCGCGCCGACGATCACAGCGATCCGTTGGGCGAACTCGAACGGCTGCTCGATGTCGCAAGCGAACGCTATCTGTATGTGGCCGACGCAATGCCGACCCGGGACAATTTCTCAGGCACCACCGACCGTGCACCGATAGATGCCGCCATCACACGCGCCGAGCAGACACGCAAAAGCGCCGGACAGCCCAGCCGCTCTTGCGCCACGAACACCGAAGCCGACAGGACATAACCCGATGATGGCGCTTGATTTCAGCAATTTGCTTCCCCTTTTTGCCATTGCAGCGGGGGCCGGTGTTGCCGGTGGCATTCTGGCCGGCCTTCTCGGCGTCGGGGGTGGTATCGTCATTGTACCCGCCCTGTATCTGGCACTGTCGACGGCGGGCATGGATCCTGCGATCACAATGCAGGTTGCAGTGGGCACATCGCTGGCCACCATCGTCTTCACCTCGCTGTCCTCAGGCTATGGCCACTTCAAACGCGGGGCCATCGACATGGATCTGCTACGGCTTTGGGCGCCATCTTTGCTGGTCGGTGTCATCCTTGGTGCGCTGCTTGGGGGATATGTTTCGGGTCTGATCCTTGTTGCGGTCTTTGCGGTCGTCGCAGCCTTGGTTGCGCTGGACATGATTTTTCGCAAGCCGGCAGCGGACCCGTCTGTTCGCAGCTTTTCCAAAGTGGTCTGGGCCGCTCTGGGCACGGTCACCGGCGCGATTTCCGCTATGATGGGCATCGGTGGGGGGACGATCGGCGTGCCCCTGCTCAACTTTCTGGGATATGATATCCGCCGCGCCGTCGGCACCTCTGCCGCCATAGGGTTTATCATCGGTCTGCCCGGCGCGGTTGTCTATATGCTGACCGGATTGGGGTCCGAGGGGCTGCCGCCCTTCTCGCTGGGATACGTCAACATCGTTGCGGCGGCGATCATAATTCCACTGACCAGCAGTTTCGCTCATGTGGGGGTGAAGCTGGCGCACAGCATCCCTCGCCGCGCCTTGCGGTTTGCCTTTGGCATTTTTCTGATGATAACGTCGCTTAGAATGTTTTTGGACCTTTTCAGCACATTGACCGCCAATGGATGACAACGCGCCCCGCTCTCGGCCGGAAGAAACGCTTGCCGACGTGTTGCGGGCCGCGATCCGTGAGGGTCACATCCTTGACAAAGGGCGCATGCCACCCGAACGCGCGCTGGCCGAACGCTTTGGCGTCAGTCGGGCGCGGGTGCGTCAGGCGCTGGGACTGTTGCAAGGCGACGGCACCATCTTTCGCCGTCATGGCCAAGGCACCTTCGCAGCACCGCCCCCCGCCACCAATGTCGAAAGCCTGCGTTCGCTCGCCCGGCAAGTAACGCCGCGCGATGTGATGGAAGTGAGGCTAGAAGTTGAACCAGCGCTGGCAGCATTGGCTGCCGACCGCGCCCAGCCGCAAGAGGTTGTCCTGCTGGATCAGCTGATGCGCGCCACGCTGGACCTGACGAATATGGATGCCTATGAAGCGGCGGATGATCTGTTTCATTATAAAATCGCGGAAACGGCCCGCAATCCACTGTTCCTGACGGTCTATGAGTCCATACGCGCGGTGCGCCGCAACGCCGCGTGGACCGCGCAGCGGCGCAACACCTATTCCGCACAAACCCTGCATTTGTTGGGCGAACAGCACAAAACGCTGGCAGATGCTATTTCGCGACGCGACAGCCGCGGCGCGGCGGCGGCAATGGAGCAGCACTTGCTTACTGTGTCCAACGCCCTGCTGCGTGATCGGGTGCGCAAGATCGAACTGGAGATATAAGGCTTTTCGTTATTAACCTGCGAGATATCCTGCAGCGCGAAAGTAGTTCGGGCACTCGTCTAAGTGTGAGCATCCGACAGATATTGCCAAGTGCGTTGAAGAGATCCTTGAAGGTTTCTGCGCAGAGGGGATTTGAACTTGAAAATAGCTTGTTCGCTGAAAGTGAGCTTGGGCGAGTATGGCGACCAGGTGTTTGATCCCACGGTTTGATGGTGCGAAGAACACTACCTAAGGAAGGTACTGACACCCTATTGGCAAATATTATTCCACGCCGCCTCAATGGCTACGCATCAAGACCGCTACATTCTTTAGATCGACCGCAAGTCGAGAGCCAATTCAAACAGAAACAGAATGGGGGATTAAATTAGGGACGCAAAAAACAGAAATCCCCTAAGCTATTGAACTATAGTCAACAATTTAGGGTTTCTGGCGGAGACGAAGGGATTCGAACCCTCGAGACCCTTCCGGGCCTACTCCCTTAGCAGGGGAGCGCCTTCGACCACTCGGCCACGTCTCCGCCGCTGTGTTTATGGGCTTGGGCTCAGGAAAACAACTGCTTTTTTACCCATTGGCAGAGCTTATTAGAGCTTACCGAATATCAATACAAATCAAAGCGCTATAGAAGTATTTGTCGCACCTCGGCTGCAAGCCGGTGTGCCGTGCAATCTGTATTGTCTCATGTACGTTCGTTGTATTCGCCAGAGCCCTTTGGCAAATTCAATGCCCGTGCTCGCTGATTGGTCTCACACTTTGCTATCGCAGCGTCACCAATTCGGCATCCATAACGCTGTGGTCGTCCGGCATGTGCAGCACGTGGGTAACCTTGTCGCCCAGATCATTTCCGAACGTTGCGCGTATCTTGGAACGGTGCTTGCCTTCGTCACAAGAATGACACCGACCCTTGGCAATCGGCAGCTGTCACCGCGCGCGGCTGGTTCTTGCGGACCGCGTGCCCCCACCGGATGACGACGAAACACCGCTTCGTCCGTCAGGCTGTGCCACTTGTGCGTGCTACAAAAGAAAAGCAGCTTTACGACGCGATGTTACTTAGGTGTTGAACAAAAAGTGCAGCACATCGCCGTCTTTGACGATGTAAGATTTACCTTCGGCGCGCATCTTGCCCGCTTCTTTCGCCGGCTGTTCGCCGCCCAGCGATACAAAATCTTCAAAGGCGATGGTTTCGGCGCGGATGAAGCCTTTTTCGAAATCACCGTGGATCACGCCCGCCGCCTTGGGGGCGGATGTACCCTGACGGATGGTCCAGGCGCGGGCCTCTTTCGGACCGACGGTAAAATAGGTTTCAAGGTGCAAAAGCTCGTAGCCTGCGCGGATCAACCGGTCGAGGCCCGCTTCTTTCAGGCCCATTTCCTCAAGGAACATTTCCGCCTCGTCCAGCTCAAGCTGGCTGATCTCTTCTTCGATCTGCGCCGAGATGATGACGTGCATGTTGCCTTCGGCAGCGGCCATTTCACCAACGCGGGCCGACAATGCGTTGCCTTCGGCGGCCTCTGCCTCGCCCACGTTGCAGACGTACAGCACCGGTTTGGTGGTCAGCAATTGCAGCATTTTCCATGCACGCACATCGTCTTCGTCCACATCCACGACGCGGGCGGGTTTACCCTCTTCCAGAACGGCCAAGGCCGCGCGCATCAGACGTTCCTGCTGCACCGCTTCCTTGTCACCGCCGCGCACCTTGCGCACGATGTTTTGCAGGCGCTTTTCAATGCTTTCGATGTCGGCCAGCATCAGTTCGGTTTCAATGGTTTCGGCATCGGCCACGGGGTCTACGCGACCTTCGACGTGGGTCACGTCACCGTCTTCGAAACAGCGCAGCACGTGGGCGATGGCATCAACTTCGCGGATATTGGCCAGAAACTGATTGCCCAGCCCCTCGCCCTTTGAGGCACCTTTGACCAAGCCGGCGATGTCGACAAAGGTCATCCGCGTGGGAATGATCGATTTCGATTGAGCAATTGCGGCCAGTTTGTCCAGACGTGCATCGGGCACGGCGACCTCGCCTACGTTCGGCTCGATCGTGCAAAACGGAAAATTCGCAGCCTGCGCTGCTGCTGTGCGCGTCAGCGCATTGAACAGGGTCGATTTGCCCACGTTCGGCAGCCCAACGATACCCATCTTGAAACCCATGTTCATTCTCCGAAATCCACAACAGGCTGTCTTCTAGTGGCGGGCAGCGCTGCGTGCAAGGCGGCTCGTCAGTCCTGCCGCCAAATATGCAGAGCCAGCGGAACATCCACCTTCAGCCGCCTGTCGATTTCGGCACTGCCATGGGTTTCGGTCAATGTGGGCTCGGCCCCCAACAGCGACCGGCCGATCCCCGCTTTGGCCGAAGCAGTAGCGGACAGGCCCAGCCAGTCGAGCATTGTGGGAAACACATCGGGCATAAAACCCTGTCTGTCGATCACCCGCGGGGTGTCCGCCCCCAGAAACATCACCAGATTGCGCCGCGGATAATTATCCAGCGTGGGCGACAGGTTGTTGCGGTGGGCCAGATGGTCGCTGGTTAGAACGATCCGCGTGGGGCGCCCTTTGGTCATCTGCTGCACTTTATGTACAAAATCCCGCGTCAGTTGTACGCTACAGCGCACCGCGACTGCGATGTCGGTAGACACCGCAGGCTGCCCGCGGGCCACACATTCGGGCGAGGTAAACGCCTCGGGTCCGTGGGTGTCCATTGTTGCCAGAAACAGCGCATAGGGCTGGTCAGATTGCATGTTCTTCGCAATTTCGGCGGTGCCGATCTCGAATACATCCTGATCTCTCAGCCCCCAGCCTTCGGTCGCATTTTCGCGCGCGGCGATTGAATTGGGTGTCGTCGCACTGTCGCGGTCGATCACATCTTCCAGAGCATGGGTGTTAAAGAAATTGTCGAACCCGTAATACCCCATCGTGTTGCCCACGATTTTGGTCGAGGACACATAGGTCGACCGGTACCCGCGTGCCGACAGAATATCAGTCAGGCACTGCACCTTGGGCACGATCGACTGAACGTCGGCCATCCGCGACAGTGGCCGCGCGCCTTGCGGCAACAGGGCGACACCGCATTGGGTGGCCACTGTGCCGCCAAGACTCCAGCCGGTGCCGAAAGCCTGCTGGACACCTGTGAACACCAGCGCGCTGTCTTCCAATTCCTTCAGCGGGTCAAGCAACCCGCCAAGTTCGGCCACCCCATAGGTTTGTTCAAGCCCCTCAAGGTAGACCACGATAATATCGGGCTTGGGTCCGGCATTTGCGGGGATAATGTCGGGGTCGGCAAACTCAGCGAGCAGACTGGGTGTCTGGCTGAATTCGGCCTGCAACCGGTTCATCGCCAGATCGTGTACCAGCGGATTGCACCACAGGATCAGCCCTGCCGCCGCCACCCACCACAGCGGAAGAAAGGCCAGCGCATGATGCAGCCGGTACAACGAGGCCAATATCACCGCCCAGTAAATTGCGACCGTCAGAATATAGGGAACAACATGCCCAAGCGGCGTGCCATCCATTGAAAACACCAGATGGAACACAAAGGCAGCCATATCCAGTTCACCAAAGATCAACACCACAACGCACAGGGGAAAGATCAGCAAAACCGGCACACCAACAACCGCAAGCCTGCGCAGGAACTGCCGGCGTGCACGTCCGTCAGTAAAACGTGGCGCATGTGTCACTAGCGTGACCACAGCAAAAATCGCCAACAGCCCAAGCGCGTAGTTTATGTCGGATACATTTGCGTCAACAAATGCACGCACAATCAGGAATATTGCCACAAGTGCCGGAAAGGCAATCAGAGGAAAAGACAGCATTGTCCAGAGTGACCAGCGTGATGTTCGAAGATGTGCGTCTTTGGCTGGCGTCACGGGTATTCAGTAAACCTGAAATAAAATGTCAAAAAAATGTCGTAAAAACGTCATTGGTTTGTGTACATACGCTAGCGCGCTGTCAACATTAAGCACTGCAAATCGCACAATCCATCGTCGCGCCCGACGGATCGGGCAATTTGCCGTGCCCCCTGCCCGCGACGCATTGATTTCCTGCGCCAGTTTCGGCATTGCGGTAATGACATACAAAAAGGCCACCCAATGACCCGCATCGACGCAAAATTCGCTGATCTCAAAGCTGCCGGTAAAAAGGCATTCGTTTCTTATGTGATGGCGGGTGACCCCGATTTCGACACCTCGCTTGAGATCGTCAAAGGGTTGCCAGGGGCGGGTGTGGACGTCATCGAACTGGGCCTGCCCTTTACCGATCCGATGGCCGATGGCCCGACCATTCAGCTTGCCGGTCAGCGCAGCCTTGAGGGTGGCATGACCCTGCAACGCACGCTGGATCTGGCACGCGCCTTTCGTGAAACCGACGACACCACGCCAATTGTGCTGATGGGATATTACAACCCGATCTATTCGCGCGGCGTCGATAAATTTCTGGTGGACGCCAAAGAGGCGGGCATCGACGGTCTGATCGTCGTCGACCTGCCCCCCGAAGAAGACAGCGAACTGTGCATTCCGGCGCAGGCCGCTGGCCTGAACTTTATCCGTCTGGCCACACCAACCACAGACGACAAACGCCTGCCCCGCGTGCTGCAAAACACCTCGGGCTTTGTTTATTATGTGTCAATTACCGGCATCACCGGCTCGGCCGAAGCCGAAGCAACCGACGTCGGCCCCGAAGTTGCGCGGATCAAATCGCAGACCGATCTGCCGATTATCGTGGGCTTTGGCATCAACACCCCCGAGAAAAGCCGCGCGATTGCCTCTGTGGCCGACGGTGCAGTTGTGGGGTCTGCCATCGTTGCCAGAATTGCGGCGGGTGACAGCGTTGCGAACATTCTGGCCTTTGTGAAAACTCTGGCCGACGGCGCGCACAGCGCGTGAAATGTAACGAGGTTTGATGCGGGATTGATCCAACGCGCGGTTATCGGTAAGAAAACTTGACCAATACCCGCGCTTTGGAGCTTGCAACATGCCAGTCATCACCGAAATCGCCGATCTCAAACGCATTTACGAGCGTCGCGTGCCGCGCATGTTCTATGATTATTGCGAAAGCGGGTCGTGGACCGAGCAAACCTTTCGCGACAACTCTTCCGACTTTGATGACATCCGCCTGCGCCAGCGCGTCGCGGTGGATATGTCGG
The DNA here is from genome assembly GCF_002222635.1 of Pseudosulfitobacter pseudonitzschiae. Taxonomy (NCBI): domain Bacteria; kingdom Pseudomonadati; phylum Pseudomonadota; class Alphaproteobacteria; order Rhodobacterales; family Roseobacteraceae; genus Pseudosulfitobacter; species Pseudosulfitobacter pseudonitzschiae. Next base: position 2,319,824 of record NZ_CP022415.1, read on the forward strand.
GGCGCAGCACCAAGGGCCAGATGATCGGGCAGGATGTGGCGATGCCTGTGGCTCTTGCCCCCGTTGGCCTGACCGGCATGCAGCACGCCGACGGCGAGATAAAAGCGGCACGCGCGGCAGAGGCCTTTGGGGTGCCTTTTACCCTGTCCACCATGTCGATCAATTCGATCGAGGATGTGGCCGAGGCAACGACCGCCCCTTTCTGGTTCCAACTTTATACCATGCGCGACGCGGACTATGTCAGCCGTCTGATCCAGCGCGCCAAAGATGCAAAATGTTCGGCGCTGGTCATCACACTGGACCTGCAAATTCTGGGACAACGGCACAAAGACCTGAAAAACGGCCTGTCCGCCCCACCCAAACTGACGCCCAAAACGATTGCCAATCTGGCAACCAAATGGGCGTGGGGTATCGAGATGCTGCGCGCCAAACGGCGTGAATTCGGCAATATCGTGGGCCATGTCAAAGGCATCAGCGATGCCTCCAGCCTTGGGTCGTGGACGGCGGAACAGTTCGATCCGTCACTGGACTGGAGCAAGGTTGCCAAGCTAAAAGAAGAATGGGGCGGCAAGGTGATCCTGAAAGGGATCCTTGACGCCGAGGATGCCAAGATGGCGCTCAAGGTCGGGGCCGACGCGATTGTGGTTAGCAACCACGGCGGGCGGCAGTTGGACGGTGCACTGTCGTCGATCCGCGCGCTGCCTTCCATTCTGGATGCGGTGGGCGATCAGGTCGAGGTACACCTCGACAGCGGCATCCGGTCGGGTCAGGATGTCCTGAAAGCGCTGGCGATGGGGGCCACTGGCACGTTTATCGGGCGAGCGTTCGTCTATGGTCTGGGCGCGATGGGCCAACAGGGTGTCACCCGCGCGTTAGAGGTGATCCACCGCGAGTTGGACCTGACGATGGCACTGTGTGGCGAGACCAATGTTGCAAATCTGGGACGTCACAACCTGCTGATCCCGCAGGACTTCGAAGGCCGCTGGCAAGACGGTCACTGACAGGGTAAGGCTGGGATCATGTTGGTTTTTTCCAAACAGAACCTTGCCTTTCTTGCCGTTCCCAAAACCGGCACAACCGCCTTCGAAATGGCGTTGCGCCCGCGTGCCGATATCATTCTGACGAAACGGCGCAAACATCTGACCGCAACGCGGTTTCACAACAAGGTGGCGCCGTTTCTGGCCGATACCTTTGATCTGACGGTGGAAACGATGGCAGTGATGCGCGACCCCGTCGAACAAATCCGCAGTTGGTATCGCTATCGCAGCGGGCCACGGCAAAAGGGCACACAGGCCAGCACCAACGGATGCAGTTTTGACGACTTTGTGCAGGCCGTGATTTCCGACGACCCGCCGCCCTTTGCGGGCATTGGCAGCCAGTTCAACTTTGTAACATCGGGCAAGGGAAAGGTGCTGGTGACGCATCTGTTTGCCTATGAAAACCAACCGGTCTTTCATACCTTTCTGGCGCAGGCCTTTGGCGAAGAGATCGTGTTGAAACAAAAGAATGTCTCGCCCCCTGCCAATGCACCGCTCTCGGCGCCGGTCGAGGCCAAACTGCGCAAGGCGCGCGCCGAGGAATTCGCGCTGTATGACCGGATCACCGCGGCGGGCGGTCATCTGGTCACGCCCGTCGGCTGACCTGCGCCGCGATCACGGGGACCAGTACCGCTGCGGCCAGAACCAGCAGTGCCCCGATCATATAGAATGACACGCGCAAGCCCCAACCTTCGCTGACCAGTCCCATCAGTGGCGGACCCAGAAAAAACGCGCCATAGCCCAGCACCGAAACGCGGCTGATTGCGGTCAGACGGGCAGCGGGTTCGACGACGCGACCAGCCAGCGCGATAACCATCGGCACAACCACGGATATACCCAACCCACCCAACGCAAAGCCAAAGTAGGCCATCATCAGGCTGGAAGCGGCCCCCGCCAGAACGATCCCGAAGGCGGACAGCAAACAGGCACACACCAACAAGATCATCTCTGGCAGAAACCGTGCCAGCGCATGACCGCCCAGCCGTCCGATGCCCATCGTCAATCCCAATATCGCAGGCCCCAGCGCGCCCTGGGCCGGGCCACCGCCCAACGTGCGCTCCAGATGCAGAGCGGACCACCCTTCGGTTCCCGCCTCGGCCAGAAATCCGGTCAGCACCAGCAGCCCCATCAGCCAGACCAGCATATGCGGGAAAGCCGCAGGCGCTTCGTCCATGTCCGGGATGGGTGGTGCGGTATCATTGCCCAACATCACCAGACACAGCAGTGCAATCAGCACGAACATCACCAAAAACACCTCGACCGGCGACCAGCCCGCCTCGCGCGCCCAGCCGACGATTAGAGCCGTGCCCGCATAGGTAAACGAATATATACCGTGATTGAGGTTCATCAGCTGCCTGCCATGCCGCGCCTCTTTTTCGGACAGACGCGCATTGACCAGCACATCGACCACACCGGAGCCGACCGAACTTAGCATCAGCGCCAGCATCAACCCCAGCAAACCGCCCGCAGCCCCTGCGCACAAAAATCCCACCGCCACAGCGCCCGCGCCGATGGGCAAGGCCCAGCTTCCGGCCAGTCGGTCGGCCAGTGGTGCCAGCCACATCGCAGCAACCGCGCCCAACGCGGCCAGCAATACAACGCTGCCATAAGCCCCGTCAGACGCGCCAACCCCTGCCTTGATCACCGGCATCTGCGCGAAATAGGCGGCCCACCCGATGCCGATTACCACAAACCCGGCAAGCGGCTTGCGGCTGATCCAAAGGTCGTTGAAAATGCTCATGGCTGGTGCGGTGCCACGACCCGCAGACCAGCACAAGAGGGGGCAAAGCAAAGCTGTGTAAAAACCCTCTTTTCACGGCACCCGATCCGGTCTATACGCGCGACTTCACGCGGGGTGGCAGCCTTGGAGGCACCCTGCCCTTATTTATTGGAGAATTACTATGGCTGGAGAGATTCCTGATCTCGAAGCTCTGGAACGGACGGGGACAGGCAAGGGCGCCGCTCGTCAGGCACGTCGTGCCGGCATGGTTCCGGGCATTGTTTTTGGTGGCGACGTTGACCCGCTTCCGATCAACATCCCGTTCAACAAACTGCTGAAAATGCTGAAAGCGGGCCGCTTCAAGGCAACGCTGTTCAACATGAAAGTCGAAGGTCATGACGACGTGCGCGTCATCTGCCGCGATGTTCAACGCCACGTGGTCAAAGACCTGCCGACACACGTCGATTTCATGCGTCTGCGTCGCACCACACAAATCAACCTGTTCATTCCGGTTGAAGTGGTTGGCGAAGAAACATCGCCCGGCCTGAAACACGGCGGCGTTCTGTCGATGATCCGTCCCGAGGTCGAACTGGTTGTGACTGCGGGCGATATTCCCGATCACATCACGATCGACGTGTCGGAACTGGAAATCGGCGACAGCCTGACCATTTCTTCGGTGAAATTGCCCGAAGGGGCAAAGCCCACAATCGACCGTGATTTTGTCATCGCACAAATCGCCGCACCTTCAGGTCTGGCATCACAGTCGGACGACGACGAAGATGAAGTTGCAGCAGACGAAGTGCCTGCCACCGAAATGGACGCGGGCGCCGACGAATAAGTCGAGCGATCGCAGTCATTTGAAACGGGGTCCTTCGGGGCCCCGTTTTGCTTTTGCGGTTTGGCATCGGAGCTCACTTCGCTTTAAGCTAGGGTAACCTGACCAGAGATACCCATGACCCGCACCGTTACCCTGCACGGCTATCGCTACAGCGTTTACACCCGCATGGCCCATCTGGCGCTGCGGGCCAAAAAGGTGGTGTTTGACTGGGTCGAAGTGAACCCCTTTTTGTCCGAAGGGACGCCCCCTCACCCCTTTGGCCGCGTTCCGGTGCTGGACGACGATGGCTTTCGCCTGTTTGAAACCGGTGCCATCACCCGCCACATCGACCGCGCCTTTGACGGACCGGCGCTAAGCCCATTGGCTGTACAACCCGCCGCACGGATGGACCAGTGCATCGCGGTGATCGACAACTATGCCTATTGGCCGCTGATCCGTCAGGTCTTTGCCCACGCTGTGTTCCGCCCGCTTGAAGGCGAGACAGCGGACGCGCAACAAATCGCCAAAGGGCTGGCGGCCGCTGGCCCGGTGCTGAACGTTCTGGACCAGTTCGCGCAAGAGGGGCACATTCTGGATGGCAAAACCCTGACGCTGGCCGATTGCCACCTGATCCCGATCATCGACTATTTCACCCGCGCACCGCAGGGGCAGACGGCGGTGGCCTCCTGTCCGGCGCTGGAGCGTTGGTGGGGCCGGATGCAACACACACCACTGGTGCAGACCACCGACCCGCAGTTGCCGGGCAGACCCTGACTGGACCCGCCGCCGCTCTGCGCATATGCTGCGCCGCAACATCCAAAGGAGCCGTTGATGAAACTGATCGTCGGTCTGGGCAATCCGGGCGCAAAATACGCAGGTCACCGCCACAACATCGGGTTCATGTGTCTGGACCGGATCGCCAAGGATCACGGATTTGGCCCGTGGAAATCCAAGTTTCAGGGACAGGTGATCGAAGGCCGCTTTGGCAGCGACCGCGTTGTGCTGCTCAAGCCCGAAACATTTATGAACAACTCGGGCCAATCGGTGATTGCCGCTGCGCAATTTTACAAAATCGATCCTGCCGATGTGATTGTGCTGCACGACGAGATCGACCTCGCCCCCGGCAAGGTACGTTTCAAACAAGGCGGCGGACATGCAGGCCACAACGGTCTGCGTTCGATCCATGCGCATCTTGGCGATGAATATGGCCGCGTGCGTCTGGGTGTCGGCCATCCCGGTCACAAAGACCGCGTGCCGGGATATGTGCTGCATGATTTTGCCAAGGCCGATCAGGTCTGGCTGGACGACGTACTGCGCGGCGTGTCGGACGGAGCCGCAGATCTGGCGCAGGGCGATGCGGCGAAGTTCATGAATGCAGTGGCACTGCGCGTCTCGCCACCGCGCTCGGGCACCGGCGAAAAGGGACCAAAGGGCAAACCCGCCCCCGAACCCAAACCTGCCCCACAACCCGCACCAGAGCAGGAAGCACCCCGCTCGGCCCTGCAAAAACTGATCGAACGCTTCAAATGAGCCTGACCGAAGCGTTTCGCAATCAGGCGCAATCCTGCGCGCGGCTCGACTCGCCCTTCATGCAGCGGCTGCTGACGATTCTGGCGGTGGAATGTCTCAACGACGGTGCCTTGTGGCGCAAGCTGGCAGGTTTCACCGGCGACATCGGACCCTCGGGTCACTCCCTGCCGTTGCGCGTTTGTGGTGGTCTGCACGCGCTGGTCCTGTCGGGGCGCAGCCCGCAACTGGCCGCAAGCTATCCACCCAATACCACAGATGATACCACCCTGCGCGATGCCGTGCGCGCCGCACTGACCGGCCACGAACAATTCCTGCTGGACTGGACCGACAGCCCACCCCAAACCAACGAAGTCCGCCGCGCGGCTGCGCTGATTGCGGGCGCTCGTGTGGCTTGCCTGCACTTTGACCTTCCGGTGATGCTCAGCGAGCTGGGCGCGTCGGGCGGGCTGAACCTGATGTGGGATCACTTTGCGCTTGATGTGGGCGGTTGCACCTTTGGCCCCGCAAAACCTGCCCTGACACTTGCCCCCGACTGGACCGGCCCGCTGCCGCCTGCCACAACACCGCAGATCGCCAGCCGCGCGGGCGTGGATCTGAACCCGCTTAACCCGCGCGAGGCAGACGACCTTTTGCGTCTGACTGCCTATCTGTGGGCAGATCAACCCGCGCGTCTCGCCCGCACGCGCGCTGCTGCCGCCGTCTTTGCCGCGCAAATCACACGCGGCGATGCCATCGACTGGCTTGAACACCGGCTGGACACCCAGCCCGACGGCCAGATGCACCTGATCCAGCACACCGTTGCATGGCAGTATTTTCCTGCCCCCGCACAGGCCCGCGGCACCGCCCTGATCGAAGCCGCGGGCAAACGGGCCACTGCGACGCGCCCGCTGGCGTGGTTGGCGATGGAAACCGATGGTGACGTCACCGGCGCAGTAGGAGCCGCCCTGACCTTGCGCTTGTGGCCCGGCGATCTGCACTTGCCCCTTGGCCGTGCCGACTTTCACGGGCGCTGGATCAACTGGACCGGCCCCACATAGGGTTTGCCCCTCCTTGCACCGCGTGGTTGACTGCACAGCAACACCAAGGGGAAATTCATGCGCACATTACTGAAATGGGCACTTCGCATCCTGCTGATGGCCGTGCTGGCCGCAGTTGTCATAGGCTTTTGGAAACGCGAGGAAATCACCCGTCTTCTGGCGGTGAACAGCCTGTTTGCCGAAGAAAAGATCGTTAACAACTTCAGCCACATGAACGACGCCTTCCTGTCGCGTGAAATCCCGCGCGGGGACGGGCCAATTTCGCCCCTGCCCTATGGTCCACCCATGGCCCTGCCCGCAGGTACCGACGCGTGGATCAAAGACCGCGCGCTGACCTCACTTGTGGTTCTCAAGAATGGCCAGATCGTCTATGAAGACTACTATCTCGGCACCACAGAAGACGATTTACGCATCAGCTGGTCCGTCGCCAAAAGCTTTCTGTCGGCACTTATGGGCGTCCTCGTCCAAGAAGGGGCCATCGCGTCGCTAGACAATCCGGTCACCGATTACGTGGCGCAACTGAAAGGCGGCGCCTATGACGGGGCCACCATCCTCGACGTGCTGCAGATGTCGTCGGGAGTGACCTTTGACGAGGATTATCTGGACTACGACAGCGACATCAACCGCATGGGTCGCGTGCTGGCACTCGGCGGCAAGATGGACGACTTTGCTGCAAGCCTGACGGAAACCTTTTCCGCCCCCGGCGCACAAATGAAATATACGTCGATCGACACCCATGTGCTGGGCATGGTGATCCGCAGAGCTACGGGCCGCGATATTGCATCGTTGATGTCGGAAAAGATCATCGCGCCGCTGGGCTTCGAAGCGACCCCCTACTACCTGACAGATGGTGTCGGTGCCGCCTTTGTATTGGGTGGGCTGAACCTGCGCACCCGCGACTATGCCCGCTTTGGCCAGATGATCGCGCAGGACGGCCAGTCGCAGGACCAGCAGATCGTGCCCGCAGACTGGATCGACACCGCGATCCGTCCCTCGGCCAAAACCGCGGCGGGCAAGATCGGCTATGGCTACCAATGGTGGGTTCCCGTGGGCGCCACTCCGGGACAGGAGGTGACGGGCTTGGGCATCTACGGTCAGTATCTTTATATCAACAAGGCCGCCGGTGTGGTCATCGTTGTCACCGCCGCAGACCGCCAGTTCAACGAAGATGGCATGATCACGTCCAACATCGACATGCTGCGCATCATCACAAAGGCAACGGAGACAACAGATGGAACCTGATGACCCGATCAACGTGCTGGGGCAGCCCCTTGCTTCGTGCAGCACCACCCCCATGACCGGCTTTTTCCGCGACGGCCATTGCAACACCTGCACCGCCGATCAGGGCAGCCATACAGTATGCGCGGTGATGACCGCCGAATTCCTCGCCTATTCCAAATACGTCGGCAACGATTTAAGCACACCGCGCCCCGAGTTCGGATTTGACGGCCTGCATCCCGGCGACAGTTGGTGCCTGTGCGCCGCGCGGTTCCTGCAAGCCCACGACGAAGGCTGCGCTCCCAAGGTCGCGCTTGCCTCGACCCACATACGCGCCCTCGACATCGTGCCGCTGGACGTCCTAAAGGCCCACGCTGGTTAAACCAACCGCCGGCCTCTTCTTCATCTTGCAAAATAAACTCGAGGGGAGGCCGCAGGCCGGGGGCAGAGCCCCCAACCCGCTGGTCCGTCAGCCAAAGTTCCCCATCTCGAAGCCAAGCGCCTTGGCCACGGTAAAGATGTCCTTGTCGCCACGCCCGCACATGTTCATGCAGATGATGTGATCCTTGGGCAGGGTCGGTGCCAGTTTCATCACGTGGGCCAGCGCGTGGCTGGGCTCCAGTGCCGGAATGATGCCTTCCAGCGTGCAGCACAGCTGGAACGCTTCCAGCGCCTCGACATCGGTGATGCTGACATATTTCGCGCGCCCGATCTCGTGCAGCCATGCATGTTCAGGGCCGATGCCGGGGTAATCCAGACCTGCCGAGATCGAGAACCCTTCTAGGATCTGGCCATCGTCGTCCTGCAACAGGTAGGTGCGGTTGCCGTGCAGCACGCCGGGGCGACCGCCGGTCAGCGAAGCGCAGTGCTCCATCTTGGCGTTCACACCCTTGCCACCGGCCTCGACCCCGATGATGTTCACCTCTTTGTCGTCGAGGAACGGATAGAACAGCCCCATCGCATTCGATCCGCCACCGATGGCAGCGATCAGCGTGTCGGGCAAGCGGCCTTCGGCGGCGTCCATCTGTTCGCGGACTTCCTTGCCGATGATGGCCTGAAAATCACGCACCATCGCGGGATAGGGATGCGGGCCCGCCACGGTGCCGATGCAATAGAACGTGTCGCGCACGTTGGTCACCCAGTCGCGCAGCGCGTCGTTCATCGCGTCTTTCAGCGTGCCTCTACCGCTCGTCACCGGCACCACTTCGGCACCCAGCAGACGCATGCGGAACACGTTGGGCGCCTGCCGCTCGACGTCATGCGCGCCCATATAGACCACACATTTCAGCCCGAACTTGGCGCAGACCGTCGCCGTGGCCACTCCGTGCTGGCCCGCGCCGGTTTCCGCGATGATCCGCGTTTTGCCCATACGGCGCGCCAGAATGATCTGCCCCAGCACGTTGTTGATCTTGTGCGCGCCGGTGTGGTTCAGCTCGTCGCGCTTCATATAGACCTTGGCACCGCCCAAGTGATCGGTCAAACGCTCGGCAAAATACAGCGGCGACGGGCGCCCCACATAATGCGTCCACAGATCGTTCATCTCGGCCCAGAACTCGTCGTCGGTCTTGGCCTTTTCGTATTCTTCCTCAAGGCTCAGGATCAGCGGCATCAACGTCTCGGAGACAAAGCGCCCGCCGAAGTCGCCAAAGCGGCCCTGTTCGTCGGGACCGGTCATGAAGGAATTGAAGAGATCGTTCGCCATCGGGCTGCTCCTGTCTGATGTTGCCTTGGACCTAGCTTTCAGGGCCCTGCGTGTAAAGGACTAGCCGTTTTTGTCGCGGCAGATGCGGATGTACAGCCAATGCCTGCGACATCACTGCACTGCATCACAGCCTAGCGCCGCACCCCAGCGCCCGCAGCCGCACGGCAAAAGGTCGCGATCTTGTGCGCGTCCTTGATGCCCGGCGCGGATTCGACACCCGACGATACATCGACCTGACGCGCACCCGTCACACGGATCGCTTCGGCCACATTGTCGGGGGTTAGACCACCCGCCAGCATCCACGGCACCGGCCAGCGGCGGCCCGCGATCAGACGCCAGTCAAATGACAGCCCGTTGCCGCCCGGCAGCTCGGCGGTGCGCGGCGGCTTGGCATCGACCAGAATTTGATCTGCAACGGTCAGATAGCTGTCCAGCACCACCAGATCGGCAGCATCGGCCACGCCCACAGCTTTCATCACCGGCAGACCATAACGCGCCTTGACCTCGGTCACCCGCGCGGGACTTTCCGAGCCATGCAATTGCAACATATCCAGCGGCACCTTTGCCACCAACGCATCCAGAAACGCATCGTCCGCGTTCACGGTCAGCGCCACCTTGGCCAGCCCCACGGGGGCATCCACCGCCAAAGCGGCAGCAGCGTCGAACGAGATGTTTCGCGGTGATTTCGCAAAAAACACAAAACCGCAATAGACCGCGCCCGCCGCCGCAGTTGCGGCAACGTCGGCTGGTGTCGCCAGCCCGCAGATTTTTACAGCAATGTCAGGTGACATAAGGGTGCGTTAGCCCGCTTCGTCCAGAAGGGCCAGAACCTCGTCCTTGCCTTCGTGCTTTTCGCCTTTCAGGCGTTTGACTTCGCGTTCCAGCTTGCGGATCTCGCGGGCTTTGCGCGACGCCTCGGCACGCACGGCATGTTCGCGCATCCATTCCCAGACAAAGCCGACCAGCAGGCCGACAATAATTCCCAGAAAGATCACGACAAACAGCGGCAACTGGATCGTGGGGTTCATAGCAAAATAGCCTGCCGCTTCCTGCGGCAGAACCTTCAGCATCACCAACTCGCGGTTGGCAAGGGCGATGGCAATCAATGCGATCGCGAAGATCGCGATACAAGCATAACGTATATAACGCATTCAGTCGTTTCCGTTCAGGCGGTCTCGAAGCAGTTTGCCCGTTTTGAAAAAGGGCACGTGTTTCTCTTCTACATGAACGGTTTCACCCGTCCGTGGGTTCCGTCCCACCCGCGCATCGCGCTGTTTGACCGAAAATGCGCCAAAGCCGCGCAACTCGACTCTGTCACCGCGCGACATGGCGCCGGTGATCTCTTCGAAAATCGTATTCACGATCCGCTCGACATCACGCTGGTAGAGGTGTGGGTTCTCGTCGGCGATTTTCTGAATAAGTTCAGACCGGATCATATGTGTCCCCCCCGGGCATTTATCGAACGTGTCACAAGACATAACTATAGGAACAAAAATCCGATGCGGAAACAGGTAGCGCGTGCCGCAGGCAAGATTTCGCACTGCGAAGGCGCTGTTTCGGGGGCGAAAATCATGTTTTGGCATCACTGCCTGCCAGAAAATCAGAACCGTGATGAAAACATAGGCACAACCGCAGGTATTGATTCGGCCAGCAAAAAGCCCCGCGTCCGAAGATGCGGGGCCCTATGTCATAGTTTATAGCACTTGCCCGAAGGCAGGGCTGGATCAGTCGTCGTCGCCTTTCAGCGCGGCGCCCAGAATGTCGCCCAGCGATGCGCCCGAGTCGGAAGAGCCATACTGTTCGACGGCCTCTTTCTCTTCTGCGATCTCGCGTGCCTTGATCGACACGCCCAGACGACGCGATTTGTTGTCGACGTTGGTGATGCGCACATCAACCTTGTCGCCAACGCTAAAGCGCTCGGGGCGTTGCTCGGCACGGTCACGCGACAGATCAGAGCGGCGGATGAAGGACTTCATACCTTCGTATTCCACTTCGATGCCGCCTTCTTCGATCGCGGTCACGTTCACGGTCACGATCGAGCCGCGCTTCACGCCGCCAACCGCTTCTGCGAACTTGTCGCCACCAACGCCTTTGATCGAGAGCGAGATACGCTCTTTCTCGACGTCAACTTCGGACACAACGGCCTGAACCATATCGCCCTTGCGGTAGTTCTGGATGGCGTCTTCGCCACGTTCGTCCCACGACAGGTCGGACAGGTGAACCATACCGTCGATGTCGCCGGGAAGACCAACGAACAGACCGAATTCGGTGATGTTCTTGACTTCGCCTTCGACTTCGGTGCCCTCGGGGTGTGTTTCTGCGAACACTTCCCACGGGTTGCGCATGGTCTGTTTCAGACCCAGCGAAACGCGACGCTTGGCGCCGTCGATTTCCAGAACCATGACTTCAACCTCTTGCGAGGTGGACACGATTTTACCGGGGTGCACGTTTTTCTTGGTCCAGGACATCTCGGACACGTGAACCAGACCTTCGACACCGGGCTCAAGCTCAACAAATGCACCGTAATCGGTGATGTTGGTCACGCGGCCGGTGTGCGCCGATTCCAGCGGATACTTGGCAGCCACCAGATCCCACGGATCTTCTTGCAGTTGCTTCATGCCCAGCGAAATGCGGTGGGTTTCTTTGTTGATCTTGATGACCTGAACGTTGATCGCTTCACCGATCGACAGGATTTCGGACGGGTGGTTGACCCGACGCCATGCCATGTCAGTCACGTGCAGCAGGCCGTCAACGCCGCCCAGATCAACGAATGCACCGTATTCGGTGATGTTCTTGACCACGCCCTCGACGGTCTGACCTTCGGTCAGGTTGCCGATGACTTCGGCGCGCTGTTCGGCACGCGATTCTTCCAGAATGGCGCGACGCGATACAACGATGTTGCCGCGACGACGGTCCATTTTCAGGATCTGGAAGGGTTGCTTCAGACCCATCAACGGGCCTGCGTCACGCACGGGGCGCACATCGACCTGCGAACCGGGCAGGAACGCAACGGCGCCGCCCAGATCAACGGTAAAGCCGCCTTTGACACGGCCAAAGATCGCACCTTCGACGCGGGCGTCGTCGGCATAGGCTTTTTCCAGACGATCCCATGCTTCTTCACGACGGGCCATTTCGCGGCTGATGACGGCTTCGCCACGCGCGTTTTCGACCTGACGCAGGAACACTTCGACCTCGTCGCCGGGGGCGATTTTGGGCTGTTCACCGGGATCTGCAAATTCTTTGATGTCAACGCGGCCTTCCATCTTATAGCCGACGTCGATGATGGCTTGTCCCGCTTCAATTGCGATGACTTTGCCTTTTACGACAGTCCCTTCTTCGGGAGTGTCCATTTCGAAGCTTTCGTTCAGGAGGGCTTCGAATTCCTCCATCGATGTTGATTGAGCCATGTGGTCTCTGGTTTCCTAATCTACGTTTGTTTTCGGGCCGTGCGGTTGTCTCCGCCGGTCTTGCGGGTTTCATTGGTCGGGCGAGCGGCAAAACAAAGAGGGCCGGATAGTTCCGACCCTGCTCATCTCGATGTCTTGCGGTGTGTTCACCTTGCTGACAGGCGCGCGTATAGCGGGCTTGGCCCTTGTGCGCAAGGACCAAGGGCAATTCAACCCTAGGAATAGCGTTCCGGCCCGTTCCATTGCTCGGCGCTGTAGCGATCGCCGTGGCACCAGCCGACCGGCAGCACGGCATCGATGCGCGCCAGATCCTGCGGGCTAAGGATCAGTTCGCAGCCGCGCACCAGATCGCGAAAGAATGCGGTGTGGCGGGTGCCGGGGATGGGAATGATATGCTCGCCCTGCGCCAGAAGCCACGCAATCGACAGTGCCGCCGTCGGCTCGCCCATGTCGGACGCCAAGGCGCGAAAGCCTTTGAGGATGTTCAAATTGGCCTCAAGGTTGGGGGGCTGGAAACGCGGGTTTCCCTTCAGGAACGGCATGTCCGCCACCTGCTCCAGCGTTCGGGGCGTATCGGTCAACAGCCCGCGCCCGACGGGCGAGAATGCCACCAAGGCCGTGCCAAGTTCGGCGCAGGTCTGGACCAGCCCCAGTTCGGGTGCGCGGGTTTGCAGCGAATATTCAGATTGCACCGCATCCACGTGCGCCACCGCAGCGGCGCGCCGCAGCGACGAGGGGGCGATTTCGGAAAAGCCGATGGCCTTGATCTTGCCCTTCTGGCGCAGCGCGTCCAGCGTGCCGGTGACCTCTTCAATCGGGATATCGGCCTGACGGCGGTGGCAATAGAACAGGTCCACATGATCCACGCCCATGCGTTTCAGGCTTTTATCCAGTTCGGCCTCGAAGTGGGCGGCGCTGTTGTCGAAGCGGCGATTGCCATCGGCATCGCGCGTGATTGCAGCCTTGGTAGCGATGTGGAATTCATCCCGTGCACCGGAATTGGCGGCAAGATAGCTGCCGATAAAGTCTTCGGATTGCCCCATGCCATAGACGTTCGATGTGTCGATATGGGTCACGCCCAGATCGCGCGCCATATTCAGGATCGCATGACTGCCGGCCTCGGTCGCCTCGCCGTAAAAGTTGGCGAAAGACATCGCGCCATAGCCAAGGGCGGAAATTTCGGGGCCGCGAGAGCCCAGTTTGCGCAACTTCATCGGATCACCCCTTTTTGGCAGTCACAACTTCGATGGCCGATGCCACGGCCTCGTCGATGGTTTGGTTGGATGTGTCGATCAGAACAGCGTCATCCGCAGGTTTCAAAGGAGCTTCGGCGCGGTCCATGTCGCGGGCGTCGCGGGCTTTTACATCAGCGGTAACCGCGTCCAGATCAGCGGGCTGGCCACGCTGCACCAACTCGTCAAAGCGCCGCTTGGCGCGCACCTCGGCGCTGGCGGTGACGAACAATTTCACTTCGGCTTGCGGGCAGATCACCGTTCCGATGTCCCGCCCATCCAGCACCGCCCCCCCTGCCCTGCGGGCAAAGGCACGTTGGAAATCCAGCAACGCGGCACGCACATCCGCAATCACGGCCACCTGACTGGCGGCCTGTGCCACCGCCTGCGTGCGCAAACTGTCATTGTCCAGATCAGAGGCCACCAGTGTGCGCGCAGCGGTCGCGGCGTCTTCGCCCAGCAACATCCGCGCGCCCACTGCGCGGTACAGCAATCCCGTGTCCAGATGCGCCATATCGAAATGTGCGGCAATCGCCCGCGAAATCGTGCCCTTGCCTGCTGCCGCAGGCCCGTCGATAGCGATTGTGAACGGTTCGGTCATTGTAATCACTCCGATTGTGCGATGCGTCCTTGGACATAAACCGCACCTGCGGCGATCAGGCACGGCACCAATGCTGCGTATTTCGCAATGGTGGCAAAGCTGGCCGCGGCCACCGCCTGCTTTGTCAGCGCATCGGGCGCGGTGCGCAACAAACCGGCCACCCGTGCATTTTCGAGATAATCCGCGCCCAGATAAATCAACGCCAGCGCCCCCAGCGCCATTTGCGCCACGCCGCTGAACCGCACCCGAAACACCACCAACAGCATCGCCGTCAGCAGCGCGGGAAACACCGTATCCAGCATCCTCTGACGGCCCAGATAAACGTCGATTCCATCCGTTTCACGCAGTGCAGCCAGGTAACCCCGCGCATAGTCCAAATCATAACCCAGCACCCGCGCGTCAAACACCGACCATTCGGGCGCAGGCGTCAATGCCTGCATCGACGTCCAGACCATCGCCGCGAACAGCAGCATCGTGGCCCACAAAAGTGCGCCGAACCAACGGGGCAGCGGCTTAGCCATTGTTGCGCGTGATGGCAGCGCCCAACGCCCCCATTAATGGCTCGAATATCGGAAAGGACGTTGCAATCGGACCGCCGTCATCCACTGAAACAGGCTTTTGCGTGGCCATACCCAGCACCAGAAAAGACATTGCAATACGGTGATCCAGATGGCTGGCGCAGGTCGCGCCCCCCGGCACATTGCCGTGCCCCAGACCGGTAACGGTCCACCAGTCCGGACCATCCTCGACCGTAATGCCATTGGCCTCAAGACCCACTTTCATCGCGTCGATCCGGTCGCTTTCCTTGACGCGCAGTTCCTTTACGCCCGGCATATGCGTCCTGCCATTGGCAAAGGCTGCGACAACCGACAGCACCGGATATTCGTCGATCATGCTGGCGGCACGTTCGGCGGGCACTTCAATGCCCTTCAGATCGGGCGAGAATCGCGCCCGCAGGTCGGCCACAGGTTCGCCGCCCTCTTCACGCTCATTTTCATAGGTAAGGTCCGCGCCCATTTCGCGCAGGGTGGTGAACAGCCCCGCCCGCGTCGGGTTCAGCCCGATATTGGGCACCAGCACGTCCGAGCCGGGCACGATCAGCGCCGCACAGACAGGAAAGGCCGCGGACGACGGATCGCGCGGCACGTCGATATGCTGCGCTGTCAACTCGGGTTGTCCTGTCAGGGTGATCACGCGCCCTTCCGCAGTCATTTCGGTGGTGATTTTGGCACCAAAGCCTGCCAGCATCCGCTCGGTGTGATCGCGGGTGGCCTCGGCCTCGATCACTACGGTCTGACCGGGGGCGTTCAACCCCGCCAGCAAAACCGCCGACTTTACCTGCGCCGACGGCACCGGCACCACATAGCGGGCCGGCACCGGTTCAGCCGCGCCCACAATCGTCATGGGCAGACGTCCGCCCGCGCGACCGACCGATTGCGTACCGAACAAGGCCAGCGGATCGGTCACCCGCGCCATCGGGCGGCTGTTCAGACTGGCATCGCCCGTAAACGTCGCAGTGATCGGCGATGTCGCCATGCAGCCCATGATCAACCGCACACCGGTGCCCGAGTTGCCGCAATCAATCACCTGATCCGGTTCGGCAAATCCGCCAACCCCGACACCATGCACTGACCAACTACCACCCCCGTGATCCGTCACCTCGGCCCCGAAGGCACGCATCGCCCTGGCCGTGTCCAGCACATCCTGACCTTCCAGCAGACCGGTGATCGTGGTCTCGCCCACGCACATCGCGCCCAGAATCAGCGCGCGATGCGAGATCGACTTGTCGCCCGGCACCTGCGCCGTTCCGGTCAACGCACCACAGGCGCGAGAGGTCATGGGGATGGGTGCACCGTGGCTGGACATGGCAATTCCTTGGTCTGTGTCTGGTCTACGTCTTAGCCTCTCGGTTCCGTGACGTCCATGCACGGAACATGCCCCACCCCTTCGCGTTGACCTTCCAACAAGAAGGAGCCCTTCATGACCACGACTTTTGATACGATCAACCCCGCCACCGGCGCCAAGATTACCACCCACAGCTATCTGGATCAGGCAGAGGTGGAATCGCGCATTCGCGCCTGCCACGCCGCATTTCGCGACTGGCGCCTGAAATCGCACAAAGAACGCGGCAAGGTGATCAAGGCCATCGGTCAGGGTCTGCGCGACCGCAAGGACGAACTGGCCGCCCTGATGACCCAAGAGATGGGCAAACTGCTCAGCCAGTCCAAGCAAGAGATCGACCTATGTGCCGCAATTTGCGATTACACCGCCGAACAGGGCCCTACCGTTCTGGCCAGCGAAGACCGCGACATTCAAAGCGGCAGCCGTGGCCGGGTGGTACACGCGCCTATCGGCATTATCTACGGCATCCAACCGTGGAACTTTCCCGCCTATCAGGTCGTGCGCTATTCAATCGCCAACCTGATGGCAGGTAACGGTGTGCTGCTGAAACATGCCTCGAACGTCGCAGGCTCGGGCCAGATGCTGGACGAAATTTACGCGGACGCGGGCCTGCCCTCCGGTCTGTTCTCGGCGCTGATCATCAGCCACGACCAGTCAGACGACATTATTGATCACGAGTTGGTGTGCGGTATCACCCTGACAGGCAGCCCCGCCGCAGGCCGTCACATCGGGGCCAAAGCAGGCAAGGCGTTGAAGAAATCCGTGCTCGAACTGGGATCGAACGACGCCTATATTGTCATGTCCGATGCCGACGTGGAAAAGGCTGCACAAATCTGCACCATTGGCCGGATTTATAACAACGGCGAAACCTGCGTGGCGGCCAAGCGTTTTGTGGTGGCCGATGCGGTCTATGACAACTTCCGCGACGCCTTTGTAGAAGCGATGAAGGTTGTGACCTTGGGTGATCCCACCAGCGATAACTCCAAGATCGGCCCGATGGCCCGCAAAGACCTGCGCGACGATCTGCACGAACAGGTTGAACAATCAGTCGCCAAGGGTGCGGAAATCCTCTGTGGCGGCGAAATCCCCGATGGCGACGGATATTTCTATCCCGCGACCGTTCTGGGCAACGTGCAACCGGGTCAGCCCGCCTATGATGACGAATTGTTCGGCCCCGTCGCGGCCCTGATCCGCGCCAAGGATGACGAGGATGCCATGCGCATCGCCAATGACAGCAAATTCGGTCTGGGCGGTGGCATCATTTCGCGAGATGTGGAACGCGCGCAAGAACTGGCAGAAGTCGAATTCGACACCGGCATGGTGTTCATCAACGGCTTTGGCCTTGCCACACCCGAGATGCCGTTCGGCGGCGTGAAAAATTCAGGTTACGGGCGCGAACACGGCGGCTTTGGCATGCTGGAATTCACCAACGCCAAAGCTGTCCAGATCATGGCCGAATAACCCGTTCTTTTGGCCAAAAAGTATCCTCGGGGGGCGATGGCCCCCCGAAACTTATTTTTTACGAAACGTCAGATAATGCGGCACGCGCCCCTCGCGCAGTGCCTTTTTCTCGTATCGCGTCGAAATCCAGTCATCCCACGCCACGCGCCAATCGCCTGGCCTCTCGGCCAGCCATTCAAACCCGTGGTCCGGTACCTGTTCCAGCGTCTGACGTACATAATCGGGAATATCCGTCGCCACCCGAAAAATCGCTCCGGGCTTTAGCACCCGCACCAGCGGGGCCAGATGTTCCGGCGTCACGAACCGCCGCCGGTGATGCCGCGCCTTGGGCCACGGATCGGGATAGAGCAGGAACGCACGGTCAATCGACGCCTCGGGCAGCACGTCGAACATATCGCGCACATCGCCGGGATAGACCGCAAGATTCTCGACCTTGGCCTTGCGAATCTTGCCCAACAGCATCGCCACACCGTTTATATACGGTTCGCAGCCGATGATACCCACATCTGGATTGGCCGCCGCCTGATGCACCATATGCTCGCCACCGCCAAAACCGATTTCCAGCCAGACGGGTTTGCCCCCGAACAGCGCCTGCAAATCCAGCGGCACGCGGTCGGGGTTCACGTCCCAATCCACAGGCCCCGGCGACAGGGCAGTCAGGTCTTGGTCAAGATAACCTTCCTGGCTGGCCTTCAGGTGCTTGCCCTTGCGGCGGCCATAAAAGTTGCGGTGGGGGCGTGTGGGTGTGTTCATGGCGGCGGTTTAGCGCCAAGTTTGTCGATGCGCAACGCAACGTATCGCTTCCCTGAGCCGCGTCCCCTGCTAGCGTTCGTCCCAGTCGAACAGGAGACCTTCATGAGTCACGTCCACGTCATCGCCATCATCACCGCCACCCCCGGCCAGCGCGCCGAGCTTCTGGCGAAATTCAACGCCAACGTGCCCGCCGTCCACGCCGAAGACGGCTGCATCAGCTACCGCGCCGTCACCGACACAGCCGGTGTCGGCCCGTTCCAGACACCCATTGGCGAAGACACTTTTATGGTGATCGAAGAATGGGCCAGCCTTGATGCGCTGATGGCCCATGCGGTCGCGCCCCACATGAAAGCCTATGGCAAAGCGACCAAAGACATGATCGCAGACCGCAAAATCCACGTTCTCAGCCCCGCCTGAACCAAAACAGGGCGACGCCACCGCTGGCACCGCCCTGTTTCTTTTAGCCCTAAACATCCCGGGGGAGTGGCGTGAATGCGCTGCCGGGGGGCAGCGCGCCCCTAGACGGCCGCTTTCAGCGCCTCGACCAGATTGGTGTTTTCCCAGCTGAACCCGCCATCCGCTTCCGGTGCGCGGCCAAAGTGGCCATAGGCCGCTGTGCGCTGATAGATCGGCTTGTTCAGGCTCAGATGTTCGCGGATGCCGCGCGGGGTCAGATCCATGACCTTGTCGATTGCCGCCTCGATCGCCACAGGTGCGACAGCGCCTGTGCCGAAGGTATCGCAATAAATCGACAGTGGCTTGCTGACGCCGATGGCATAGCTGAGCTGGATCGTGCATTTTTCAGCCAGCCCCGCCGCCACGACGTTCTTGGCCAGATAGCGCGCCGCATAGGCCGCCGAGCGGTCCACTTTGGTCGGATCCTTGCCCGAGAACGCGCCGCCGCCGTGCGGGGCGGCACCGCCGTAAGTGTCCACGATGATCTTGCGCCCTGTCAGGCCCGCGTCGCCGTCGGGGCCGCCGATCACGAACTTGCCTGTGGGGTTTACGTGCCATTTGGTATCATCGGTCAGCCAGCCTTCGGGCAGCACTTCGATGATATAGGGCTCGACGATGGCGCGAATGTCGGCGCTGGTCAGGTCGGGGTCCATATGCTGGGTAGACAGCACCAGCGACGACACGCCAACCGGCTTGCCATTTTCATAGCGCACCGAAAGCTGGCTCTTGGCATCGGGGCCAAGCGCCGGCTCGGTGCCGTTTTTGCGCACCTCGGCCAGGCGTTGCAGGATCGCGTGGGCATACAGGATCGGTGCGGGCATCAACGCTTTGGTTTCGTTGGTGGCAAAGCCGAACATGATGCCTTGGTCGCCTGCGCCTTCTTCCTTGTCCGTGGCCGCATTCACGCCTTGGGCGATATGCGCGGACTGTTCATGCAGCAGGTTGGTGATCTCACAGGTCTTCCAGTGGAATTTTTCCTGCTCGTAGCCGATGTCACGGATACAATCGCGGGCGATATCTTCGATCCGCACCATGTATTCATGCAGCTTTTCCTGATCCGACAGGCCGATCTCACCGCCAATGATGACACGGTTGGTGGTGGCAAAGGTCTCGCAGGCGACACGCGCTTCAGGCTCTTGTGCCAGCAGGGCGTCAAGCACTGCGTCGGAAATGCGGTCGCAGACCTTATCAGGGTGCCCCTCGGAAACGGATTCCGAGGTGAAGATGTAATTGTTCCGGGACATGAAGTGCTCCATTGAAGTTCATGTGTCACGCCAGGAAGCCGTTGTGACACGTTCAGTCCGGTTTATGGGTGGCGGCGTGGGGCGTCAATCGAAATGCGGCGTGCCAAAAGGACGCTCCCCCCCAGCAACAACAGCACCAACAGTGGCAAGTCACCGGTACGCGCATAGAGCGTGGGCGGCAAAGCCGCAGGCAGGACTGCATCCACATGGCCCGCAACACCCAGCGGCAGGCTATCCAGCACCTGCCCGCGCGGGCCAATCATCGCCGAAATGCCCGTATTGGCCGCACGCGCCAGCGGCAGCCCCTGTTCGATCGCGCGCATCCTTGCCTGCGCCAGATGTTGTTGCGGACCTGCGTGCTGGCCAAACCATGCGTCATTTGTAATCTGGATCAGAAAAGCGGGACGCACAGGGGCCGCCCCGACGTCCTGGGCAAAGACGGCCTCGTAGCAAATCAACGGCAGCGCCTGGCCCAAGTCACCCAGATCCACCATGCGCGGACCGGGACCACGACCATAGCCGCCCACGGCCTCGGCCAGCCCACGCAGCCCGATGCTCGAGGCCAGATCGCTCAGCGGCATATATTCGCCAAAGGGCACCAAATGGTATTTGTCATAAATATCCGTGACCTGCGCGTTTCCATCCACCACCACAAGCGAGTTGTAATACCAGTCCTCGTCCCGCCGCTGGATGCCCAAAACCACAGGAGCCCCGCGCGCCGAGATGGCGATCTGGTCAAACACCGGCTGGGCGTATTCCAGCAGATAGGGCACAGCGGTTTCCGGCCAGACCAGCAGATCGGGCCGGGGCTCTGCCGCCGTGGCATTCAGAAGCCGGTTCATGAAAACGGGCAGTTTTTCGGGATCGAATTTTTCCTGTTGCGGTGCGTTGGGTTGGACCAGACGCACCACGTGGGGGGTCAACTCGGGCGCTGGCAAAGACATGGGCCACAGCACCGATGCCAGTGCGAGTGCGGCTGGTGGCAGCACCAGCAGCGGGCGGTCCATCAACTGCACCAACACAGCCGCGCCAGCGCACAGCACCAGCATCATGCCATATGGGCCAACCCATGCCAGAGCTTGCGCGGCGGGTGTGTCCAGCAATCCTTGGGGCAGCATCCCCCACGGGAATCCGGTAAACAGATAGCCCCGCGCCAGTTCCGCCAGAGGCCACAGCACCGCAAGGCCCAGCACGCCCGCCCGCAACCGCCGTGCCAACGAAAAGGCCAGCCCCCAGAATGCCGCCAACAAGGCCGACATGCCCGCCAGCGCAAATGGCGCCATCCAGGCGTGGCGGTCCGCATCAATCTGAAAGGGTTCTGTTAGCCACGACAGCGATAACACAAAATAGGCAAAGCCGATTGCAAAGCCCACCAGCCCTGCCCGTCCGGCGCGTGCGGCCCCGCGATAGAACTCAAAACTGACCAAAAAAGCGATCAGCATCGGCACCGGCATATCGACCGGCGCCTGCCCCAAAGCCATCACCGCCCCGCAGCCCAGTGCGATCAAAAGCCACTGCCACAGCGTGCGTGCCGCAAGCCAAGCGACTATCATCCTGCTGTGTCATCCTGCCCTGGCAGCCGCACCCGCAGACGCTTGATCCGGCGCGGGTCTGCGTCGATCACTTCGAACTCGGGGCCTTCGGGATGCACGACGACTTCGCCGCGCGCAGGCACGCGACCTGCCAGCATAAAGACCAGCCCGCCCAGCGTGTCGATCTCTTCGGCGTCCACGTCTTCGTGGTCGGTCAGCGACTGGCCGATCTCGGTCTCGAAATCTTCCAGCGGCGTCTTGGCAAGTGCCAGATAACCGTCACCCGAAGCGTCGAGATTAAAAAACTGCCCCTCGTCCACATCATGTTCGTCCTCGATCTCGCCGATGACCTGTTCGATCAGATCCTCGATCGTTACAAGCCCGTCAACGCCACCATATTCATCAATCACCAGCGCCATGTGCCGCCGTTCGGTCTGCATCTTGGTCAGCAACACGCCGATGGTCATCGACGGCGGCACAAAAAGCAGCGGGCGAATCATTTCTTCAAGGGTGAAATCCTTACCGCGGTCGCCGTTGAACCCGTACAGCAACGCCAGATCCTTGAGGTGGGCAAAACCCATGGGCGTGTCCAGCGTGCCCTCGAAAACGGGCAAACGGGTCATGCCGCTTTCCTTGAAAACCTCGACCAGCTCGTCCAGCGAGATCGTGGCAGGCACCGCGACGATGTCTGCCTTGGGGATAGCCACGTCTTCTACACGCATACGGCGCAGGTTGATCATACCATGTCCACTGCGGCTGGGTGCGGGATCGGACACCTTGTCAGTCCCGATTTCATCGCTGTCGGAGGGGCTGAGCGCCTCGAACACGCGGAACAAAAAACCGCCCGACTTCGGGGTGTCGTTCAGCTGGCCTTCTGTGTCTGTCCCAGACTGCGCGCTCTGCGCCGCCTCAGACGATCCTTCGTCGTTGTCGCCCATCGGGTCCTTATCCAGTTCAAGCAGAGGGGTCTGCCAAGTCCGTCAAGTATGGGTCATCAAGACCCAACTTGCCAAGTATTTCGATTTCCAGCTGTTCCATCACCGTGGCATCGCCGTCACGCACGTGGTCATACCCTAATAGATGCAGAATACCATGCACGATCAGATGGGTGGCGTGATCCGGCAGGGATTTGCCTGCCGCAGAGGCTTCGGTGGCACAGGTGTCATAGGAAATGGCGATGTCTCCCAGTTCAAGCGCGCCGTCAGGATCAGCTTCGGGGGGCAGCGGTGTGGCACCTTCAATGTGTGCGCCGCGCTCGTCCGAGGGCCAACTGAGCACATTGGTAGGGGTGGGCTTGGCGCGGAAATCGCCGTTCAACTCGGCGATGCGCGCATCATCGCAGGCCAGAATGGCGATTTCGGCGCCAGCTATGCCCAGATGGGCCAGCGTTGCCCCGGCTGCGCGGTCGGCCAGCGCGGCAAGGCCCGCCTGTTCCCAGCGGGGGTCTTCGAATGCGATGTCTATCGTGTGGTTCACGTTGTGCACCGGGGGCCAAGCCCCCGGACCCCCGGGATATTTCAAGCCAAAAGAAGGGTCAGCCTGATTGTGTATCTGCCTCGTAGGCTTCGATGATCGCAGCCACAAGGGGGTGGCGTACCACGTCTTTCGAGGTGAAGTAGTTGAAGCTGATCTTGGGGATGTCCTTGAGCAGCCGTTCGGCGTCTTGCAGGCCCGAAGGCTGTCCGCGTGGCAGGTCGATCTGGGTGCGGTCACCGGTGATGACCATGCGCGAGCCTTCGCCAAGACGGGTCAGGAACATCTTCATCTGCATGGTGGTCGCGTTTTGCGCCTCGTCCAGCACCACAAAGGCGCGGGCCAGCGTGCGCCCGCGCATAAAGGCAAGCGGTGCGATTTCGATCTGCTTTTCTTCAACCAGTTTGGCCAATTGTTTGCCAGGCAGAAAGTCGTTCAGCGCGTCATAGAGCGGCTGCATATAAGGATCGACCTTGTCCTTCATGTCACCGGGCAGATACCCCAGTTTCTCGCCAGCCTCGACGGCGGGGCGGCTGAGGATGATCTTGTCGACATGGCCACCGATGAACATCGACACGCCCACAGCCACGGCAAGATAGGTCTTGCCAGTACCGGCAGGGCCGATGCCAAAGGCCAGTTCATTTTCGAACAGCGATTGCACATAGGCCTTTTGAGCCTCGGTACGCGGCTCGACCGGCTTTTTGCGGGTCTTGATCTCGACCTTGTGACCGACGGGCATTTCCATCTGGTCGCCCCGCATCGGTCTGCGGGCATCGTCGCTGCCGCCGCCCATGCGCAACTCGCGGTCGATGTCGCCGGGCTCAACGTCGCGACCGGATTCGAGTCGTAAATACAGCGCGTTCATAATCTCGAGTGCGCGGGCGCGGGCATCCTGTGTGCCCAGAATGGCCAGATGATTGCCGCGGCGCACGATCTGCACCTCAAGCGCGGATTCAATCGCGGTGAGGTTGCGATCATACGGACCACACAGGTCGATCAGCAATCGGTTGTCGGGAAAGTCCACCAACGTTTCTGCGGGGGGGACGGTGTCGATCGGGGTAAGGGGCGCGCCTGTGGCCAATGCCTGCTCCTGCATCAGGGGTCTGATGTAGCGTCGCAAGTTTGTACGGGCTGTGCAACTGGCACGATCGGGTTTTTGCCGGATTTCACAAGAAATTCACGCCACCGATGGAAAAAGGGCCAAAGCGTCTTGTGCCTTGGCCCTTTGATGTTCTGTCATAGGCGGTAAGTTGCCTTAGTTCGGGTCGACCACGCTGGACCCGCGTTTGAAATTGCCCACGGTTTGTGTGGGCGCGGCCACACCGGAGCAGACCGGTTTGCCGTATTTATCAAGACGCGCGGACAGATAGCCTTCGAGGCCATCGTCGATGATCCAATGGTCGCAGCCGTTGGGATCGACCCAGATACCCGCTTTCAGTTGGCTCAGATCCTTGCTGTCAAAGCCACGGTCAACGGTTTTGTCAGGTGAATACCCGGTGCCGCAAGCGGCAAGGCCGAAGGCACACAAGCTAAGCGAAAGTGCAATGCGTTTCACAATAATGGTCCCTTCAACGGATACAGATAATTTCAACGCGGCGGTTCTTGGCCATACCGGCCACAGTCCCGTTTGACGCAGCGGGCATACGTTCGCCGTAGCCACGCACATCAGCAATACGCGCACCGGTGGCTTGCGCCACCGAGGCAACCGCATTTGCGCGGTTCAGCGACAAACGCATGTTATATGCGTCAGAGGCGCGGCTGTCGGTGTGACCGGTGATGATATAGCTGGTGGCACCGGTGCTTTGGAAAAACTGCGCCAGACGCTGTTTGCCACCCGCAGAAATACGGTAGCTGTCGGTGGCAAAGAACTGGTCGGTTTCCATCACACCGCAGACATTGCCCCGACGACAGACCGGAATGCCCTGGCGAGACACATGCGGTGTCATATAGCCTTCGGCGCCATCATCCATGACCCAGTGTTCACATCCGTCCGGGTCGACCCAGATGGTTGGAATGTACTGGCCACGGTCACGGCCTCCTTGCGAACTTGTCTGCGCATCGACGTCCGCCGCCGAAACAACAACAGTCGCAAGCGCGACGGCCATTGCAGCAGCCACGCGCGTAATCGCGCTTGTGACTTTGGAAAGTGTGTTACCCACAGCTCTATCCCTTATAAATTGTTCCCCCGCAGAGCCCCGGAAATAAAATTGGCAGCTCGGACCTCTGCTACTATTGTTTCAGAGTAGGAAAATTTTAACCTTCTGTGAAGCCGCATTAACCAGATATTGTGGCTATTTTCACGACACTTACAGGGTAAGGTGGCAATTTGGGCCAAAATTGGACACAGCCCCGCATGTCAGTCCAGCACGACACCACCCAGCGAATTGGTACCTGATGACACGATTCTGACGGGGCGGACCTCGCCTTGGGTCACGTTGCCGCCAGTGACGTGCACCGCGTGCAAATAATCGGATTTGCCGACCATCTGGTCCGCCTGACGTCCCGGCTTTTCAAACAGGACATCGACGGTGCGGCCGACCATGGCCTCTTGGATCTCGCGCTGGTGGCGGGTGATAAGGCCCTGAATGCGTTGCAAACGGGCGTCGCCTTCGGCGGCATCGACCTGCGGGCGCTCGGCTGCGGGTGTGCCGGGGCGGGTCGAGTATTTGAACGAATAGGCATAGCCGTATTTGACCTCTTCGATCAAATCCAGCGTGGCCTGAAAATCGGCTTCCGTCTCTTCGGGAAAGCCGACGATAAAGTCGCCCGACATCACAATATCGGGCCGCGCGGCGCGGATGCGTTCGATCAGCCGCAGATAGCTTTCGGCGGTATGGCTGCGGTTCATCCGTTTGAGGATGCGGTCGCTGCCCGACTGCACCGGCAAATGCAGATAGGGCATCAGCTTGGCACAGGTGCCATGCGCCTCGATCAGGTCATCGGTCATGTCATTGGGGTGACTGGTGGTAAAGCGGATGCGCTTCAGCCCGTCGATCTTGTCCAGATCCCAGATCAGCTTGGCCAATGTGTAATCCGACCCGTCCGGCCCCGCCCCGTGATAGGCGTTTACGTTCTGGCCCAGCAGGGTGATTTCGCGCACGCCACGATCTACCAGCTCCTTGGCCTCGTCGATGATACGGGCGGCGGGGCGGCTGACTTCTGCGCCACGGGTATAGGGCACCACACAAAAGGCGCAGAATTTGTCACAGCCTTCCTGCACGGTCAGAAACGCGGTGGGGCCGCGTGCGGCCTTGGGGCGCGATTTCAACTGTTCGAATTTGTCCTCTTCGGGAAAATCCGTGTCCAGTGTTTTCTCGCCCCTGCGCGCCTTGGCCTCCATCTCGGGCAGACGGTGATAGCTTTGTGGGCCCACGACCAGATCGACCAGAGGCTGACGGCGCATGATCTCGGCCCCTTCGGCTTGTGCCACGCAACCAGCAACCCCGATCATCAGATCGGGTTTGTCATCTTTCAGATCACGATAACGGCCCAGTTCGGAGTAAATCTTTTCAGCTGCTTTTTCACGAATGTGACAGGTGTTGAGCAAGATCATGTCGGCATCGGCTGCCGTCTTTGTCTCGACATAGCCCTGGCCGCCCAGCGCCTCGGCCATGCGTTCACTGTCATAGACGTTCATCTGACAGCCATAGGTCTTGATAAACAGCTTTTTGGGTGCGGTTTTTGTCTGGGTCATGACGGGCATCCGGGCATCTGGGGTCAGGTTTGCGGTGCTATCAGTATGCCGCACATCTTGCAATGAGAGCCAGTTTGTCGGACTTTGCGCGAAACGAACAGGCCAGCCAATGATGTACTCCTCTTTTGATGCGTTCTTGAAAACCGGAACGCAAGTTCTGGCCAAAGGGCCGATCGCCATGATCATGGTCGAGGACAACGTCGAAGTGGCGACCACATTGCGCCACCACCAGCAGGCGGGATTTGCGGCGGTTCTGGCGTTCATGCCCGAAGACTTTGAACTGCCCCGCGATCTTGAGGAATCCGTTACCCGCATCACCTATGACGTGACGACCGAAGGGGCGGTCGCCAAAGCGGTGAATCGGATCAATGACGCGGCCATCGGCAAATGGCTGTATTATTGTTACAACGCCGAATACCTGTTCTATCCCTTTTGCGAGACCCGCAGCGTCGGCGAGATGCTGGCCTTTCATTCCGAAGAGCGGCGCGGGTCGATGTTGACCTATGTGGTCGATCTTTATGCTGACGACCTGCACACCAACCCCGATGCAGTCTCTCTGGACCATGCACATCTGGACCGCTCGGGCTATTACGCTCTGGCCCGCAAGGATCCGGTCACCGGCCATCCGCGTGAACGACAACTGGATTTTTTCGGTGGCCTGCGCTGGCGCTATGAAGAGCATGTACCCGCAGCGCGCCGCAAGATCGACAGGATCGCCTTGTTCAAGGCAGCGCCCAAACTGCGGCTGCGCGATGACCACACGTTCAACGATCAGGAATACAATACATTCGCCTGCCCGTGGCATCACAACATCACGGCCGCCATTGCATCATTTCGCACCGCCAAGGCGCTGAAACGCAATCCGGGCAGCACCTTTGATATTCAGACGTTCAAATGGCACAACTCGGCGCCCTTTGAATGGCATTCCCGACAATTGCTGGATCTGGGCCTGATGGAGCCGGGGCAGTGGTTTTAGGGCCGCGTTAGCCGCGCAGGACCGGAAACCAGTCTTCGCGCAGCCGTTGACCGGGCTGCATGTCATGCCCCGGAAAGGGTGGCGACGTGGGACCGGGGCGCGCGACATAGCGGGCATCCTCGCCCACCAGCCGAAGCGAAAATGCGCGGCGGCGGCTGTCGCTGGTATTACCGCGTGCGCCGTGCAGCGTACGGTAATGAAATGCCACCGCATCGCCCGGCTGCATCTGGTATTCAACCACGGTCATACCTTCGGCGTCAGGATCGGGCACCTGCATATAGGGCGCAGGGTCGAAAAACGCATCGCCCTTGGCCCAGCGGGTCGGCAGCACGTCCTTTTCCCACAGGTGCGACCTGCGACACAACGCAGGCTGGCGGTGGTGACAGGGTCGAGCGGTGACCAGAAGCTGACCACCTGCTGTCCTTCGACAAAATAATAAGGTCCGTCCGAATGCCACGGCGTCGCCATCGAGGTTCCAGGCTCTTTCACCAGAACGTGGTCGTGAAACAATTGCACCCGCTCTGATCCCATCAGGGCGCTGGCCGCTTCTGCCGCTTGGGATGTGCGGATAACCTCTTCGAATTCGGGGATACGCTGCCAGTTGCAATAGTCATCAAAAAACCGCCCCTGTTCGCCGTCACGCTTGTTCTCGGACGCGTAAGGGCCGGGATCCTCCATGTTCCGTGCAACACCGGCACGCAGGGTTTCAACATGGTCGGCAAAAAGCCCGCGCACCAGCACCACGCCGTCGCGGCGATAGGTGTCGATATGCTCTTGCGTAACAAGTGGGGCCTGGGTGGAACTTTGG
The DNA here is from genome assembly GCF_002222635.1 of Pseudosulfitobacter pseudonitzschiae. Classification (NCBI taxonomy): domain Bacteria; kingdom Pseudomonadati; phylum Pseudomonadota; class Alphaproteobacteria; order Rhodobacterales; family Roseobacteraceae; genus Pseudosulfitobacter; species Pseudosulfitobacter pseudonitzschiae. The sequence continues at coordinate 2,348,424 of NZ_CP022415.1, forward strand.
GTCATGGGCACGACAATCCGGTAATATCCTGCACCTTGGTGCCGCCTTATGGCTTCTTCCGCAACCGAATCACCACGTCCACCGACGAGATTTCGGCACCGGCAGGCGCATTGGGCAACCGCGAGATCACCAGTTCGTCCGAGGGCGCATCGCTCAACCGCGCTTCGTCTTCCCAGAAGAAATGCGGGTGATCGTGGGTGTTGGTGTCGAAATAGCTTTTCGAACCATCAACCGTGACCTCTTGGACCAGTCCGGCATCGCAGAACGTGCGCAGCGTGTTGTAGACAGTGGCCAAAGACACGGCTTCGCCTTCGGTCTTGGCAGCCTCGAACAGGCTTTCGGCGGTGACATGGCGGTGCTGTCCGTCACCGATCAACAGCGCAGCCAAAGTCACGCGTTGCCGCGTCGGGCGCAATCCTGCCCCCGCCAGCCATTCGGTTCCGATGTCATGTTGCGACTGCGCCATGCCTGCCCTCGTTTCAATGCTTTCCCTATATAGAGGCCGCAGGGGGCAGTTTTCAAACAGAAATCAACGGCGCGTGGCATCAGGGCACCAGATCGGCAACACAGTTGCATCGCAGCAAGAGCATCCGGACACAGCCATGACGCCGCCACGGCTGGACCGCGCGCGACCCAAGGGCACATGCCACCTCTGGTGCTGCGCCCTTGGCAACGGGGCCACACGGGTGCTAGAGGGGTTTAACTGCCAGTGATGCGAAGGGAATTCCCCAGTATGTCCGACTATCCCACCAGTTTCGACCGCGACGATCTGTTAAAGTGCGCGCGTGGAGTGCTTTTCGGCCACGGCAACGCACAGTTGCCCGAACCGCCGATGCTGATGATGGATCGGATCACGGATATTTCGGGCGATCGCGGCCTGCACGAAAAAGGCCACGTTGTCGCCGAGTTCGACATCAAACCCGACCTGTGGTTTTTCGACTGCCACTTTCCGGGAAACCCGATCATGCCTGGCTGTCTGGGTTTGGATGGGCTGTGGCAGCTGACAGGTTTCAACCTTGGCTGGCGTGGCTGGCAGGGGCGCGGCTATGCGTTGGGCGTGGGCGAGGTCAAACTGACCGGTATGGTCCGGCCCGACCGCAAAATGCTGACCTATTACGTCGATTTCACCAAAGCGATCCAGACACGACGCCTGACGATGGGCGTGGCAAACGGACGGGTGGAAGCAGACGGAGAAACCATTTATCAAGTTACCGACATGAAGGTCGCTCTGTCCGAGAGCTGAACCGGAAGGGTCAAAGGTCTGAAGGAGTAAACCATGCGCCGAGTCGTCGTGACAGGGCTGGGGATTGTGTCATCCATCGGCAACAACGCAACCGAGGTTCTGGCCGCACTGAAGGCGGGCAAATCCGGCATCGTTGCATCCGAAGAAATGGCGGAACACGGTTTCCGCAGCCGGATTGCAGGCGCGTTGAAAATCGACGTCTCTGAAATGGTCGACAAACGCACGCTGCGTTTCATGGGTCCAGGGGCCGCTTATGCCCATATTGCCATGGCCGAAGCCATTGCCGACGCGGGCCTGACCGAAGACCACATCGTCAACCCGCGCACCGGCCTTGTTGCCGGATCGGGCGGGCCGTCCACATCGGCTATGCTGCAAGCGCACCAGACTGTTCTGAAAAGCGGCGCCACCAAACGCATCGGCCCCTTTGCTGTGCCCAAATGCATGTCGTCCACGATCAGCGCCAACCTTGCGACCGCCTATAAGATCAAGGGCATTAACTATTCGATCACATCTGCCTGCTCGACCTCGCTGCACTGCATCGGCAATGCAGCGGAGCAGATCATGATGGGCAAACAGGACGTGATGTTCGCCGGGGGCGGCGAAGAGCTGGACTGGACCCTGTCGTGCCTGTTCGACGCGATGGGTGCCATGTCGTCGAAATTCAACGACACGCCCGAAAAGGCATCGCGCGCCTTTGACACCAACCGCGACGGTTTCGTGATCTCCGGCGGCGGCGGCATCGTCGTGCTGGAAGATCTGGACCACGCATTGGCCCGCGGCGCTGAAATATACGCCGAAGTCACCGGCTTTGCCGCCACATCCGATGGCCATGACATGGTCGCCCCTTCGGGCGAGGGCGGCGAGCGCGCGATGCGTCTGGCGCTGCAAACCCTGCCCGAAGGCCGCAAGGTCGGATATATCAATGCGCATGGCACATCGACGCCCGTGGGCGACGTCGGCGAGATCGAGGCGGTCCGCCGTGTGTTCGGCAAAGGCAGCACACCGCCTGTGTCTTCGACCAAATCGATGACCGGCCACGCCCAAGGGGCGGCTGGCGCGCTGGAAACGATCTTTTGTCTGCTGATGTTAAAGCACGACTTCATCACGCCCTCGATCAACGTCGAGACGCTGGACGAAAATCTGGGCCCCGCTGAGATTGCCACCAAGCTGGTGGAAAACGCAGGGCTGGATTCTGTTATGACCAACTCATTCGGGTTTGGCGGTACAAACGGGTCTATGATCCTTTCCAAGTATAAAGAGTGATTGCAAAAATGTCGGATTTGCTTGCAGGAAAACGCGGCCTGATTATGGGCGTGGCAAATGATCGTTCCATCGCGTGGGGCATTGCCAAGGCGATGCACGCCGCCGGTGCCGAACTGGCCTTTACCTATCAGGGCGAAGCCTTTGGCAAGCGTCTGGAGCCGCTGGCGGCCTCGGTCGGGTCGGATTTCATGGTGGACGTCGACGTGACCGACGACGCCAGCCTTGATGGCGCGTTTGAACAGTTGGGCGCCCGTTGGGCCACAATTGATTTTGTGGTTCATGCGATTGCATTTTCGGACAAATCCGAACTGACGGGGCGGTTTTTGAACACCAGCCGCACCAACTTCAAGAATTCGATGGATATCTCGGCCTATTCGTTCATTGACGTAGCGCGCCGTGCGCACCCGCTGATGGTCGCGAACGGCGGCACGCTGATGACGCTGACCTATCAGGGGTCAAACCGCGTGGTGCCGAATTATAACGTCATGGGCGTGGCCAAGGCTGCACTGGAAAGCGCCACGCGCTATCTGGCCAATGACCTTGGCCCCGAAGGCATCCGCGTCAACGCCATCTCGCCCGGTCCGATGAAAACACTGGCCGGCGCCGCGATTGGCGGGGCGCGCAAGACCTACAAGCACACCGACCAGAACGCGCCCCTGCGATCGAACGCCACATTGGAAGCGGTAGGGGGCACGGCTGTTTATCTGGCATCAGATGCAGGCGCCTGCACCACAGGCGAGATCATTCGCGTCGATGGCGGGTTTCATGTGCTGGGTATGCCGCAAGCGGAACATCTGTAAAGTCCGGAGGCGCTGCCCCCCGCGCCTCTGGCGCTCCCCCGGGATATTTTTTGCCAGAAGAAGCGGCTGGTCAGCGCAGGGCGTCAGTGCGCCAAAGCCAGATTTTCAGACCGCCATGGGCGACGGGGGCCTCTTGAGGTTTCCACGGCAAGGCGCAGGCTTTGGCAAGGCCGGGCTCGGAGGTGACAAGGCCGACGCGCCAGCCCTTGAATCGGGTTTTCAGGGTTTCCCCCAAGGTGCCGTAAAGCGGATAGAGCAGATTTTTATTGCCGATGCGCGCACCATAGGGCGGGTTGACGATAACCAGCCCCGGCGGTCCGTCGGGCGGCGTGACTTCGCCAGCACCATGCACGTCGAACCGGCACAGGGGCGCGACTCCTGCCCGCTCGGCGTTCTGCGTGCTCATGCGGATGGCACCTTGGTCGCGGTCTGATCCGAAAAATCGGGCCGGACCGGTGATTTCGGGCCTGTCCGTACGCAGCGTGTCAAAAGCAGCAGCATCGTAAGAGGCCAGCTTCTGAAAGGCAAAATCGCGCGAGCGGCCCGGTTGCAGGTTGCTGGTGATTTCCGCCGCTTCGATCAGAAAGGTGCCCGAGCCGCACATCGGGTCAACCACGGGTTCCACGCAATCATAGCCACACTGGCGCAAGAACATCGCGGCAAGGTTTTCGCGCATGGGGGCCTTGCCCACGGCTTCCTTATGGCCGCGCTTGTGCAGCGCCTCGCCCGAGGTGTCGAGGCTGATGGTCACCGCGTTGTCGTCGATGCGGACCTTGATAACAATTTCTGCCTCGGGTGAGAGGGTCAGCCCGTGGCTGTCACGCAGGGCGGTTTCAATGCGCTGGGTGGCGGCCCCTGCGTGATAAATTTTGGACCGCTTGCATGTGACTTGCACCCGCACCGGCACATCGGCGCGCAGGATGTCGCCCCACGGGAACTTACGCGCGCGTTTGTCCAGTTGCGCCAGATGGAAGGCCATAAAATTGCCGATGCGCACCAGCACACGCACAGCACCACGCAGACACAGGTTCGCCCGCCAGACCTCGGACCAGCCGCCCTGTATTGTGACCCCGCCAGAAGAGACCACGGGGGCGTCAAAACCGGCCTCGGCCACTTCGGTGGCAAGGACATGTTCCAGCCCGGGAGGGCAGACGAGGAAAATTTCAAAGGGGTCAGGGGTGCTCATGGCCTGCGTCATACGCGCAAATCGCGACAGCGGCCAGAGCCTGTGCAGATGGAGGTGCGGAGGGCGCAACCGCCCCCCGCATCACGGTCTTTAGTTGACCGAGACGACTTCGATGTCGAACTTCAGGTCTTTGCCTGCCAGCGGGTGGTTGGCGTCCAGTGTGACGGTGCTTTCGTCCACTTCAACCACGGTCACAGGCAGCGCCTGACCGTCGGGTGTCTGCATTTGCAACTGTGTGCCGGGGTCCAGCGGGATGTCGGCAGGGATACCTTCGCGCGGAACCGACTGAAGCATCTCGGGGTTCACCGCGCCATAGGCTTCTTCGGCGACGACCTGGACTTCTTTCTTTTCACCGACGGCCATGCCTGGCAGGGCGTTGTCCAGCCCGGGAATGATCTGGCCGCTGCCGACCTGAAATTCCAGCGGGTCGCGCCCTTGCGAGCTGTCAAAGGTGCTGCCATCCAGCAAGGTGCCGGTGTAGTGAATGCGTACAGTGTCGCCCGATTTGACTTGGGTCATAAAACTCTCCGAATGTTTGGGGGGGGGAATTGGCGGAGGCCGCGTGTCTGCGCGGGTGCTCCGAGGGTTGGCACAATGTGAACATAGCGGGACAAGAGTGTAAACCCCGTCCACAGCGCAGTAATCCGGGCGGCGATTTTGCGTCTTTTCCCCCGCCGCCCTGCGTGACAGTCTGTGCGGACAGCCACCGGAGAAACCCATGCCCGTTACCACTTGCGTATTCGATGCTTATGGCACGCTGTTTGATGTGGCCGCTGCCGCGCGCGTGGCGGCAGAGCAGCCGGAATTTCCCGCATTGGCAACGGCTTGGCCGCAATTGGCGGACTATTGGAGAGCCAAACAGCTGAATTATTCGTGGCTGCGTGCCGTTATGGGCGCGCACACCGATTTCTGGACCGTGACACAGGATGGGCTGGACTGGGCGCTGGAAAAGACCGGTCTGGACGGCGATCCGGCCCTGCGCCAGCGGCTGCTGGATCTCTATTGGGAGTTGCAGGCCTTTGCCGAGGTGCCTGCCATGTTAAAGTCTCTCAAAGACGCCGGCTTGCACACAGCGATTCTATCGAACGGCTCGCCTGCAATGCTGGATGGCGCTGTGCAATCGGCAGGCATTGGCGATGTTCTGGATGATTGCCTGTCAGTAGAAGCCGTCGGCATCTTCAAACCCGATGCGCGTATTTACGACCTTGTCGGGGCGCGGTTCGGCTGTACCCGTGACGAGGTGTTGTTCGTATCCTCGAATGGCTGGGACGCGGCAGCCGCTGCGCATTACGGGTTTCACACCGCGTGGGTGAACCGCGCAGGTGATCCGGTGGACCGACTTCCCGCCGCACCCGATACCATCCTTTCCGATCTAACCGGAATCCCTGCCCTTGCTGGAGTTTGACATGGCCAAGTTCACCACATCCGACGGGCTGAGCCTGCATTATACCGACTCGGGCAGTGGTCTGCCGATCCTGTGTCTCTCTGGTCTTGGCCGGACGGGCGCCGATTTTCGCTATGTCGCGCCCTATCTGGATGATTACCGCGTGATCACGATGGATTATCGCGGGCGGGGTCAGTCGGATTTTGACAAGGACTGGCGCAACTACACGCTGGCAATTGAAAGCCGCGATGCGGTGGAACTGCTGGACCATCTTGACATCGACCGCGCCGCGATCATTGGCACCTCGCGCGGGGGGCTGAATGCGATGATGCTGGGCCAGATCGTGCCCGAGCGCATTCTTGGCGTGGCTTTCAACGACGTTGGCCCCGAGATTGATCCCGAAGGCATCAAGGACATCATGGCCTATCTGGGCGTCAAACCCAGTATTCGCACCCACGCCGAAGCCGCGGCCATCCTGCCCGACCTGCTGGGTGGATTTATCGGTGTGCCCCCCGCTCGCTGGATGGAAGAGGCCGAGACGCATTTTGTGGATGACGGCAAAGGCGGTCTGAACCTGACCTATGACGCGCACCTGCGCGACGCGGTGGCGAACGAAACGGAAAGCCCCGATTTCTGGGCGTTCTTTGACGACCTCGCGGGCAAACCTTTGTGCCTGATCCACGCAGCGGGCAGCGACATTCTGAACGACAAGACGGCACAGCAAATGCGCCGGCGGCGGCCCGACATGATTTACACCAACCTGCCAGATCGCGGACACATTCCGTTTCTGGATGAACCTGCGGCTGTGACCGCGCTGAAACAATGGCTGGACCTGATCCAATGAACATCGACATGATCCGCGCCGCGGCAGCGCGGTTGAACGGTCACGCGCGGCGCACGCCGCTGCTGAATTCGCCCTTTATTGACGACATCGCGGGCCGCCGCGTCTGGATCAAACCTGAATGCCTGCAACACACCGGAAGTTTCAAATATCGCGGCGCGTGGTCTGCCCTGTCGGCGCTGGATGCAGACACCCGCGCCAAGGGGGTCATTGCGTTTTCCTCGGGCAATCATGCGCAGGGTGTGGCGCTGGCCGCAGCGCAGCATGACGTGCCCTCTGTCATCATCATGCCTGCGGATGCACCTGCGCTGAAGCTGGCGAACACCCGCGCGCTGGGGGCCGAAGTCATCACCTATGACCGCGCGACCGAGGACCGCGATGCCATCGGTGACCGGCTGGCGGCAGAGCGAGGGCTGACGTTGATCAAACCCTTTGACGAGCCACAGGTGATTGCCGGCCAAGGCACCGTCGGGCTTGAAATCGCAGCAGACGCCAAGGCGCAAGGAATCAAGACCGCCGATGTGCTGGTGTGCTGTGGTGGCGGCGGGCTGACTTCTGGCATCGCACTGGCGCTTGAGGCTGACGCGCCGGGACTGCGCGCACGTCCTGCAGAGCCCGAAGGCTTTGACGATGTGAAACGTTCGCTGGCTGTGGGAACGATCCAGCGCAACGACCGGACATCGGGCAACATCTGCGACGCGATCATCACCCCTGCCCCCGGTCAGTTGACCTTTCCCATCATGCACCGTCTGTGCGGCCCCGGTCTTGCGGTCTCAGAGGACGAAGCGTTGCAGGCCGTGGCACAGGCGTTTTTACGGCTGAAGCTGGTGGCAGAACCCGGTGGGGCGGTGGCGCTGGCCGCAGCGCTGTCGCGCAAGGATGAAATCGAAGGCGACGATGTGATCGTTGTGATCTCTGGCGGGAACGTCGATGCGCCGATCTTTGCGCGGGCATTGGCGGGGTTGGTATGACCCGCTTCACAGTCGCCAGTTTCAACGTGAAAAACCTGATCGGGCCAGACAAGGAATACTATGAATTCCAGCGCTACACACCCGAGGAATACGCGTGGAAACACGACTGGCTGTCTGAGCAGATACAATCGCTGAATGCGGATGTGATCGGCTTTCAGGAGATTTTCGAAGAGGAAGCGCTGCGCGATGTGATCACCGCCGCCGACACCGAGGGGCAGGCCGCCAACACCGCGTCCATTCCCGGATCGGACAAGCCCTATCGCAAAAAGGCGATCTTTCGCAAACTGGCCTATACGCCCTATGCGGACGCGGCACTTGCCTTTGCGCCAAATCTGAACGACGGCCCCGCAGGCCAGCGCCGCCCCGGCGTGGCGGTGCTGTCGCGTCTGGGGTTCGTCGGCGCGCCCGAGACCATTCAGGAGTTGTCTGAACCCGTCCGTATTCCCCTGCAAAGCCTTGGCGGTGGCAATGACGCGGGGCATTACACCGTCAAGCGGCTTAGCCGCCCGATCCTGAAGGTGCGCATTCCCGTGGGCGAGCACGTCATTACCCTGTTCAATTGCCACCTGAAATCGAAACTGGGTGAATTCATCACGCCGCCGGGTGCAGAGTTTGCGCCCGAGCAGAACCTTGTTCAGTACGATCCCGTAGGGCGCGCAATGGGATCGCTGCGCGCTGCCCTGCGCCGCATGACCGAAGCATGGGTGCTGCGCCGCGCCATTGTGGACGAATTGAAACAGGGCCGCCCTGTCATGGTCACAGGTGACTTTAACGATGGTGAAAACGCAGTCAGCTCCGAAATCATCTCGGGTGAGGTGCCCTTCAAAAACTACGCATGGATGCTGCGCCATGACGCGCGCGGCCCGAACGACCGTTATTCCCACGAGGAAAACGAGGTGATCACCGAACAAGTCGAGGCAATGCGCCTGCACTCTGCCGAAAAGCAGTTTGTGCGCAAATCCTTGCGTGACATGGTCTATACAGCGGCCTTTGGTGGTGTGTACGAGAGCATTGACCAAATTTATTTGTCGCGGCATTTCCTGCCCGAAACACCGGACAGCATTGGCGAAATGCAATACTTCAGCGTATTGAACGACCATCTGACCGATGGCAGCCACGCCGAAGCACCGTATAACAAGCTGGCCTCGGACCACGGGCAGATCATGGCGCATATCGCGCTGGGACAAGGAGAGACAGGATGAAACTGGCAGACTTGGGCGACGTGCGCCTGCATTACCGCATCGACGGCCCGGAAGACGGCGCACCTGTGGTATTCGCCAACTCTTTGGGCACCGATTTGCGGCTGTGGGATCCTATCCTGCCGCTGCTGCCAGAAGGGCTGCGTATCTTGCGCTTTGACAAGCGCGGGCACGGGCTGTCGTCGTGTCCGCCATCGCCCTATCCGATGGGGGCGCTGGTGACGGATGTTGAGAAACTGATGGACATGCACGGGTTCAAAGACGCGCTGTTTGTCGGGCTGTCGATTGGCGGAATGATTGCGCAGGGGCTTGCGGTCAAACGTCTGGATCTGGTGCGTGCGCTGGTGCTGTCGAACACCGGTGCCAAGATCGGCAATGCCGATATGTGGGCCGATCGCATTGCCGCGGTACAAAAGAATGGCATAGAAAGTCTGGCAGATGCTGTGATGGAACGCTGGTTTGCACCTGATTTTCGCGCCACGCCCGAACTGGAGCTGTGGCGCAACATGGTGGTCCGCCAAGAGGTCGAGGGCTATGCCGGTTGCTCTGCCGCCATCTCGGGGACAGATTTCTACGCCACCACCGCGTCACTGCGCCTGCCCGCGCTTGGCATTGCAGGCTCGGAAGATGGATCAACCCCGCCTGATCTGGTACGCGAAACCATAGACCTGATCCCCGGCAGCCAGTTCCACGTGATCCGGCGCACAGCCCACCTGCCTTGCGTTGAAAACCCCGAGGAGTATGCGCAAGTGCTGACCAAATTCATGCGCGACACGGGGCATATCTGACATGGCGGCCAGTGTTTTTGCCAGCCCGCTCTATGGGCAGTTGTTTGCCACGGGTGAAACCGGGCGTCTGTTCACCGACAGCGCCGAGGTTCGCGCCATGCTGCTGGTCGAAGGTGCCTTGGCCAAGGTTCAGGGCGGGCTGGGCGTGATCCCCGAAATCAGCGGGGCAGCGATCCATCGGGCCAGTCTTGAAATTGCGATAGATCCGGGGGCTTTGGGTGGCCCCACTGGGCAGAACGGCGTGCCGGTCCCCGGTCTTGTCGCGGCCTTTCGCACCGCGATGGAGGCTCCCGAGCACGCGCAATACGCCCATTGGGGTGCCACCAGTCAGGACATTCTGGACACCGCGCTGATGCTGCGGTTGCGACAGGCTCTGGCACTGGCAGAGGCCGACATCCGCGCATTGCTGCAAGTGCTGGCGCAGGCTGCCGAAGATCACGCCACCACGCCGATGCCCGCACGCACTTACGGTCAGGTTGCCACGCCGACCAGTTGGGGCGCGGTTCTGGCACAATGGGGCATGCCATTGATTGATGCGCTGGACCAGTTGCCCGCGCTGCGCGACACCAGCCTGTGGGTGTCGTTGTCGGGGGCGGCGGGCACGTCCTCGGCGCTTGGCCCCAAAGCCGCCAAGACCCGTGCTGCCTTGGCCGCAGCACTGGGGCTGAAGGATCCGGGCCGCAGCTGGCACACCGACCGCGGCCCCGTGTTGCGCATTGCCGACTGGATGGCGCGCGTCACCGCGACTTTGGCGGCGATGGGCGACACGCTGGTGGGCCTGACCATGTCCGGTATCGGCGAGGTCACATTGTCCGGCGCGGGCGGGTCATCGACCATGCCTCAGAAACAGAACCCCGTGGGGCCGTCGGCGCTGGTGGCTTTAAACATCCAGATGGCTGGTCTGCGTGCATCGTTGCAGGCTGCCGCAACGCACCAACACCAGCGCGATGGTGCCGCGTGGTTTGCCGAATGGATGGTTCTGCCGCAGGTGGTCCTGACCAATGCCAGCGCGCTGGCCCATGCACTGAAACTGTCAGAAGGCATCAATCCTGTGCCGGCGCGGATGCACGCCGCACTTGAAGACGGTCTGGGCCTGATACACGCCGAAGCGCTCAGCTTTGCGCTGGCCGACCAGATGTCCCGCCCCGAGGCGCAGGCCGCGACCAAGGCGCTGTGCAAAGAGGTCATGGACACGCAGGCCCCCCTGCCCGATCTGGCGGCCCGCAGATTCCCCGACCTGCCCCAAGGTCTGTTCGAAGCCGCATCCCAAATGGGCACCGCAGCGGACGACGCCCGCAGTTTTGCCACCCGCGCACGCAGCGCCACCGCCGTGTAGGCGCAGGGTGAACCCTGCGATCCTGTTCTTGCTGTTCACCGTCCTGCTGGACGCAATGGGCATCGGGCTGATCCTGCCGATCATGCCCGACCTGATCCGCGAAGTTCAGGGCGGGACATTGGCACAGGCCGCCCTGTGGGGTGGCGTGCTGTCCACGTCCTTTGCGGTGATGCAATTCCTGTTCGGGCCGGTCATCGGCGGGATGTCCGATCGCTTTGGTCGCAGGCCAGTGCTGCTGGTTTCACTGGTGGTCATGTGTCTGGACTATGTGCTGATGGCTCTGGCGGGCAGCATCTGGTTGCTGCTGGCGGGGCGGATCATTGGCGGGGTGGCTGCCTCGACGCAATCCACCGCCAATGCCTGTATGGCAGACCTGTCCGCCCCCGAAAACAAAAGCGCCAACTTCGGGCTGATCGGTGTGGCCTTTGGCATAGGCTTTGTGCTGGGGCCGCTGATCGGCGGGCTGCTGGCCGAATATGGCACCCGCGCCCCGTTCTGGGCGGCGGCATTCCTGTCGGGGCTGAATGCACTGTTCGGCTGGCTGGTGTTGGGTGAAACGGTTACCGATCGCATCCGGCGCGCGTTTTCGTGGCGACGGGCAAACCCGCTGGGCACCCTGCGCGCACTGGGGAAACTGCCGCAAATCCGCCGCCTGTTGCTGGTCTATTTCATCTACCAGTTCGCTTTTATCGTCTATCCGACGGTCTGGGCCTATTTCGGGCATGCGCGGTTTGACTGGTCACCTGCCATGATCGGCCTCAGCCTTGGGCTGTTCGGTATCGCGATGGCGGTGGTTCAGGGCGGGCTGATCCGCATCGCCCTGCGTCGGTTCGGGGAACGCGGGACAATTGTCTATGGCCTGCTCTTCAGCATTGTTAGCTATCTGGCGATTGCGCTGGTCACTTCGGGCACCGTCGCGCTGATCCTGACGCCGCTGGCGGCACTGGGCGGGGTGATTGCACCCGCACTGCAAGGGACCATGTCAAAGGCCACAGGTGACGATCAACAAGGCGAATTGCAAGGGGCTATGGTGTCGGTCAACGCACTGGCAATGATCCTGTCGCCAATGGTGATGACATCGGTGTTCTACAGCTTCACCGCCGTCACTGCCTCCACCTATTTCCCCGGCGCACCCTTCGTACTGTCGGCGCTGCTGGCCGGTTTGGCGCTGGTGATCTACCTGCGCCCCCTGGCGGCTGGGCGGGTCACCTGACGTCACCGCGAAAACTGGCGCTGACAGACCGGTAATGCGTCGGTTTTCGACATGCTTGGCTGACTTGCGCCCAGCACCTTGACCGGAACCTAACCCAAACTGCCATCAGGACTGCCCATGCAAACCATCAAAGCCGCCGTCTGCCATACATTTGGCGAGCCCTTGCACGTCGAGAACATCCACCTGCGCGCGCCCGAAATGGGCGAAGTCGAAGTGACCGTGGATGCCGTGGCGATCTGCCATTCCGACATTTCATTTGCCGAAGGCGCTTGGGGCGGCAGCCTGCCTGCGGTCTACGGACATGAGGCTGCGGGGCGCATCAGCGCCGTGGGCGCAGGGGTTACTGGCCTGTCGGAAGGCGACAGTGTTGTCGTCACGCTGATCCGGTCCTGCGGATCATGCGCGCCCTGTGCAAGCGGCAGTCCTGTATCCTGCGAGACACCATATAACGGTGATACGGGGCCAATCACCCTGACCGATGGCAGCAAACTGCATCAGGCGATGGCCACGGGTGGCTTTGCCGAAAAAGTGGTGGTGGACCAACGGCAAGTAGTACGTATTTCAGACAAAATTCCCAAGGACGTAGCCTCGCTGGTGGCCTGCGGTGTGATCACGGGCGTGGGGGCTGTGGTGAACTCGGCCCGCTTGCGTCCGGGTCAGGACGTGGTGGTGATCGGCGCGGGCGGCGTTGGTCTGAACGCTGTACAGGGCGCGCGGATTGCTGGTGCGCGGCGCATCGTCGCCGTAGATACAAGTGCGCAAAAGCTGGAGATCGCAAAGGACTTTGGCGCGACCCACGGTGTACTGGCCACGCACAAGGCACCTTGGCTGGCGGCGCGCAAAGCTTTGGGCGGACGCGGCGCCGATGCGGTGATTGTCACGGTCGGTGCGATCCCCGCCTATGATCAGGCGCCAAATTATCTGGCGACAGGCGGCAAGGTCATCATGGTCGGCATGCCCCATGTGGGCGGCAAGGCCACCTATGAGCCGGTCAATCTGGCCGCTGCGGGTCAGGGCATGATCGGGTCCAAGATGGGCGATGTGGTGATCCAGCGTGACATTCCGTGGATGCTGGACCTTTATGAACAGGGGCGGCTAAAACTGGACGAGTTGATCTCGGGGCGCTGGTCGCTAGAGCAGATAAACGAGGCCATTGCCGACACCAAGAGTGGCAGTGCGCGGCGCAACGTGATTGTTTTTGAGCACTGACCGCCGGGGCGTTGTCCCATGACTTATACTTCGCCCCCGGAGTTTACTTGGCAAGATAAAGGTGCAACCCGCATGAAACTGCAAGACCTCGATATTATCATCACTGCGCCGCCAGCACCCGGCTGGGGCGGGCGGTACTGGATTCTGGTCAAACTGACAACGGACACAGGGCTGGTGGGCTGGGGCGAGTGCTATGCCGCGTCGGTCGGGCCGAAAGCGATGCAGGCGGTGATCGAGGATGTGTTCGCGCGTCACATGCAGGGCGAGAACCCCGAGAATATCGAGCTGATGTTCCGCCGCGCCTATTCCGCCGGTTTCACCCAGCGGCCTGATCTGACGGTCATGGGGGCGTTTTCGGGGCTGGAGATCGCCTGCTGGGACATTCTGGGCAAGGACCGCGACCGCCCTGTGCACGCGCTGATCGGCGGGCGGATGAACGACCGCATTCGCGCCTATACCTATCTGTACCCCCTGCCCCGACATGATCTTCCGGCCTTCTGGACATCGCCCGAAATGGCAGCCGAGGCGGCGGCCGATTGCGTGGCGCGGGGCTATACGGCGGTAAAGTTTGATCCCGCTGGCCCCTATACCCTGCGCGGGGGCCACATGCCCGCGATGAGCGACATCAGCCAGTCGGTCGCGTTCTGCAAAGCGATCCGCGAAGCGGTCGGCGACCGCGCCGATCTGCTGTTTGGCACCCACGGGCAGTTCACCACCGCAGGTGCGATCCGGCTGGGCCGCGCAATCGCACCCTATGATCCGCTGTGGTACGAAGAGCCGATCCCGCCGGACAACCCCGCGCAGATGGCCGCTGTGGCCAGCGCCGTGGGTATACCCGTCGCCACCGGCGAGCGGTTGACCACCAAGGCCGAGTTTGCACCGATCCTGCGCAGCGGTGCGGCCAGCATCCTGCAGCCGGCCTTGGGGCGTGCCGGCGGCATCTGGGAGGTCAAGAAGATCGCGGCAATGGCCGAAGTTTACAACGCGCAGATCGCACCGCATCTCTATGCAGGGCCAATCGAGTGGGCCGCGAACATCCAGCTTGCAGCCTCTGTCCCCAACCTGCTGATGTGCGAGACCATCGAGACACCGTTTCATGATGCACTGATCAAGGGCAGCATCCGCGTCGAGGACGGTTTTGTCACGCCAACAGACGCCCCCGGACTGGGGATCGAAGTGGACGAGGCACTGGCGCGGGCCAATCCCTATACGGGCACGGGTCTGCATCTGGAGATGCAGGAAGCGCCCTGCGACTATGTGAACGGCAACGCGTTCGAGGGCGGCGCGCCTGCGCCGAAGGGTTAGAACAACCGCACGTCACTGACCGCCACATCGACCGCAAACTCGCGGCCCACAGCGACAACCCCGACGCGGCGCAGCTCGGACGGGGCGAAGGTTGCATCGGTACGGTAGGCTTCGAGCGCAGCGAAGGGCACCTGAACCGTGGTCCAGTCTGACGGGGCCACGAACCCGATACGAAACGATTGCCACGCACGGGTCAGCCGCGTGGTGCGCAGGCGCAAATCGTACCGCTCGCCATTGCCGCAAACGTCAAATGCGATGCCCGTCTTTCCACCAGCGTCTTGGGTCAGGTCAAAGGCCATCTGGATAAAGCCGCCACCGTTGTCGGTGCTGACTGCCCCGGTCAAACGCATCGCTGCACGACCGGCCACCTGTGCCTGTTCGACCTGACCGCGCGACACGCCACCCATGACGCTGTCTGCGACATACTCCCATTTCGGGTCCAGCTTCATCCCGCGCCCTGTTCCAGATGCCGGCCAAGGAAATCCAGCCAGTTTTCATGGCAGATCTTGGCAATTAGATGCGCGCCGTATCCGGCGTCCTGCATAGCATGAACCAGCGTGGGCAGATCAGCCGCCGAAGCGATGCCATCAGGCATCCCCGCACCGTCGAAATCGCTGCCCAATGCAACTTGGTCTTCGCCTAGCTTTTCGAGCAGATAGTCCAATTGGCGGATGCAGGCATCCAGCCCCACCCGTCCCGTTTTCCAGCCCGCATCGCTTAGAAAATCGGGGGCAAAGTTCAAACCCGCGATGCCGCCACTTTGGGCGATCACCTGCAGTTGGGCATCGGTCAGGTTGCGCGACGACGGGCAAAGCGACCACGCGTTGGAGTGGGTGGCCACGACAGGCTGGCCCATGTCGGCGATGTCCTCGAACCCCTTAAGGGTGATGTGACTGACGTCCAGCATAATGCCCAACTCGGTACACCGTGTGGCCAACCGCTTGCCGTCTGCCGTCAAACCCGGCCCCAGATCGGGATCGCGGAAATGGGCAAAGGGCACGCCGTGACCAAATATAGTGTTGCGCGACCAGACCGGCCCCAAGGACCGCAGCCCGACGCCGTGCAACACGTCCAGCGCCAACAGGTCGGCGTCAAGGCACTCGGCTCCCTCCAGATGCAAGACACAAGCCACCGCATCGCCCATGAAAGCGCGGGCCAACTGGCTGGCCTGCGTGACAATCTCGATCTGGCCCGCTGCGGCCAGTTGCAGGACAATCCCTGCCTGTCCCATCGCCGCCTGCAAGGCCCAGCCTTGGTCCAAGGGTTCGGCCAGCGGTTCGAACTCAATGCCACGCGCGAACGCATCGCGCGGCGGCGGCGTGCGGCTGGCCGGACAATAAATCGCAAAGAACCCGCCCGCCATACCACCCGCGCGACAGGCGGCTGCGTTCACGTGCCCCGCATCACTGGCAAAATGCGCCACGGGATCGCCTGGATGCTTCCACAAGCGGGACAAGACATCATTGTGACCGTCGAATATCATGTGCTCTGCCATCAATCTGCCGTCCATCCGCCATCCACCATCATCGCGGTGCCGGTGACCATCGCCGACGCATCTGACGCCAGATACAGCGCCGCGCCCATGATATCGCCCACCTCGCCCACGCGGGGCAGTTTGATCTTGTCCATAATCCACTCTCTCTTGTCGGGATCGCTGAACGTGGGCTCGGTCAGCGGGGTACGGATGAAAGTAGGACAGATCGTGTTGATGCGGATGCCCGCCTTGCCCCATTCGATGGCCATCGCTTTGACCATGCCTTCGACTGCGTGTTTCGACGCGCAATAGACCGCGCGTTCAGGACCGCCGACATGGCCCATCTGGCTGCTGATGTGAATGATCGACCCCGTGCGCCCCGCCTCCATCAGCGCCTTGGCGGCAAAGGATGACAGGAAATAGGCGCCCTTCACGTTCACATCCATCACCGCGTCGTAATCTGACGCATCAGTGTCCACCGCCGCCGAATGTCGCGCCAGACCGGCAGAGTTCAAAACCACGTCAAAAGGTTCGGAAAACGCACCGGCCAAGGCAATGAGGTCGGATTGATCCAACACCAGCACCTCGGCGGAATAGCCTGCGTGGCGCATCGCGGCGACGCTGCTTTCCAGCACATCGGCACGCCGCGCGGCACAGACCACATGGGCGCCTGCCTCGGCCAGCGCCACGGCGCAGCCCAGACCGATCCCCGAAGATGCCCCCGTGACCAAGGCGCGGCGGCCCGACAATCCAAACGACGGCGTTCGCGGCAAATCCATCATCGCGGCATCTCCCCTATTATTCCATTTCCAGCATCTGCAAAACCCGTGGGCAACGAAACCTAGTCCTGCACCACCGGGGCCGCAGCCCCATATGGCACATTCACCCCGCCATACCGCCTGACCCGCAGGTTGCATTGCTCGGCGTGGCCAACAAAACCCTCAAGCATGCACAACCGCGACCCATAGGCACCGACCTGCGCCGCCGCCGCATCGGTGGTGATCTTTTGATAGCTGTGCGTCTTGAGAAACTTGCCTATCCAAAGCCCGCCAGTATAGCGCCCCGCCTTACGGGTGGGCAGGGTGTGGTTCGTCCCTATCACCTTGTCGCCATTGGCCACATTGGTGCGCGGGCCCAGAAACAGCGCGCCATAGCAGGTCATGTTCTCCAGATACCAGTCATCGCGGTCTGTCATCACCTGCACATGCTCGGACGCAATCTCGTCCGCAATTGCCAGCATCTCGTCATGAGTGTCGCACAAGATCACCTCACCGTAGTCCTCCCAACTGACCCCTGCCGTATCGGCAGTGGGCAATATCTTCAACAATCGGTCGATCTGGGCCAGCGTAGCCTCGGCCAGTTTCCTGCTGTTGGTCAGCAGAACGGCGGGCGAGTTATAGCCATGCTCGGCCTGTCCTAGCAGATCAGTGGCGCACAACTCGGCGTCCACCGTATCGTCGGCAATCACCATCGTCTCGGTCGGGCCTGCGAACAGGTCGATGCCCACGCGCCCGAACAACTGGCGCTTGGCCTCGGCGACAAAGGCGTTACCGGGCCCCACAAGCATGTGAACGGGGTCAATGCTCTGGGTGCCTAACGCCATTGCGCCCACGGCCTGAATGCCACCCAGCACATAAATTTCATGCGCGCCGCCCAGATGCATGGCGGCGATCACGGCCGGATTGGGTTTTCCCCTGAACGGCGGGGTGCATGCGATGATGCGCGGCACGCCCGCCACTGCCGCTGTCGCCACAGACATATGGGCCGAGGCGACCATCGGAAATTTCCCGCCCGGAACATAGCAGCCCACCGATTGCACCGGAATATTCTTGTGGCCAAGGATCACCCCCGGCATCGTTTCGATCTCGATGTCGGTCATCGAGGCGCGCTGCGCGCGGGCAAAGGCCACAACCTGTGCCTGCGCAAATTCGATGTCGGCCAGTTCTTGCGGGTCTAGTTGCGCAATCAGCGCGTCGATGTCGTCCGCGCTCAACCGAAAGCTATCGGGGGTGTAGCTGTCGAACTGCTGCGACAGACGGCGCACCGCCGCGTCGCCCTCAGCGGTGATCTGGGCCAGCGTGTCTTCGACGATCGCCCTTGTCTTGGCATCGTCTGCGGCGCGCTCGGTCTCTGCCTTGCCGCGTTTGAGGTATGTTATCGCCATCTGTCGCCTCGCTTGTTGCGGGGGCAGCTTAGCGGATGACGCGCGTTTCACCAGAGCCAGCGGTTATCTGAAAGCGTCGGCATGGATATTTATAGCCAAAAGAAGCGGGGGCACAGTGGCCCCCGCATCCGGTGATTTTTGCTGTGACGACAGCCGGGTTTAAAAGAACGCCTGAATGCCGGTCTGGGCACGGCCCAAGATCAGTGCGTGAACGTCGTGGGTGCCCTCGTAGGTGTTCACCGTCTCAAGGTTCATCACATGGCGCATGACCTGAAATTCGCCCGAGATGCCGTTGCCGCCGTGCATATCGCGCGAGATGCGCGCGATATCCAGCGCCTTGCCGCAGTTGTTGCGTTTGACGATTGAAATCATTTCAGGCGCAGCTTGGGCGGCGTCCATCAGCCGACCCACTTGCAGCGAGGCCTGCAAGCCCAGTGCAATTTCGGTCTGCATGTCGGCCAGTTTCTTCTGAAACAACTGCGTGCCGGCCAGCGGCTTGTTGAACTGTTTGCGGTCCAGACCGTACTGACGTGCGGCGTGCCAGCAGAACTCGGCAGCGCCCAGCGCACCCCAGCTGATGCCGTAGCGGGCGCGGTTCAAACAGCCGAACGGACCTTTCAGTCCCTGGACGTTTGGCAACAGCGCGTCATCGCCCACTTCGACACCGTCCATGACGATCTCGCCTGTGATCGAGGCCCGCAGGGACAGCTTGTTTTCGATCTTGGGGGCGCTCAGACCCTTCATGCCCTTTTCAAGGACAAAGCCGCGGATCTTGCCGTCGTGCTCGTCCGACTTGGCCCAGACCACGAAGACATCCGCGAAGGGCGCGTTCGAGATCCACATCTTCGAGCCGGAAATCTTGTACCCATTGGCGGTTTTCACCGCGCGGGTTTTCATGCCTGCGGGATCGGAACCCGCATCGGGCTCGGTCAGGCCAAAGCAGCCGACCCATTCGCCGCTTGCGAGTTTGGGCAGGTATTTCTTGCGCTGCTCTTCCGAGCCGTAGGCGTAGATGGGGTAGATCACCAGGCTGGATTGCACCGACATCATTGACCGATAGCCGCTGTCGATCCGCTCGACTTCGCGGGCGACCAGACCGTAAGACACGTACGAGCCGCCCAAGCCGCCATATTCCTCAGGCAGGGTCACGCCCAGCAGGCCCATGTCGCCCATTTCGGCAAAGATGGATTTATCCGCAGTCTCGTTGGCAAAAGCGTCGATGATGCGCGGGGCCAGCTTTTCGCGGGCATAGGCCGCAGCGCTGTCCTGAATCATGCGTTCATCTTCTGTCAGCTGTTGCGACAACCGGAAGGGGTCGGCCCAGTCAAAGCTGCCCAGATCGGGGGCGTCTTTGGCTTTCAGGATCGGGGTTTCTGCATTCATGAAGGGCCTCTTTCTCGAATCTGTTGAATTTCGCCCAGTATTGCAAAGAAACGCGGCAAGTTCTAACAATCATCCGTCCTGTGATACATGAGGATTAGTCATAGATGATCGCCCCCCGCCGTTTCCTGCCCTCGACCGGTGCGCTGATGGCCTTTGAAGCCGTCGCACGGCTGGGGTCGGCCACGGCTGCCGCGCAAGAGCTATCGTTGACCCAAAGCGGGGTCAGCCGCCAGTTGCGCAGCCTTGAGACGCAGATCGGGGCGGCTTTGGTCCAGCGCGAGGGGCGCGCATTGGTGCTGACGCCGGTGGGACGCGAATACGCCCGTTCGGTGCGCGAAATCCTGCACCGGCTGGCGGCAGCGTCGGTGGCGGCGCGCACCAATCCGGATGGTGGCACGCTGAACCTTGCAATTCTGCCCGCTTTCGGGATGCACTGGCTGGCCCCGCGCTTGCAGGATTTTGCACGCACCCACCCCGAAGTTACCGTGAACCTGTCCACCCGTCTGGCCCCATTCGATTTTCGCGCCAGCCGCTTTGACGCCGCCATCCACTTTGGCCGCGAGGACTGGCCGGGCGCCGACCACCTGTCGTTGATGCCCGAAACCGTGGTTCCGGTCTGCGCGCCGGACCTGTTGCAACAGGCGTCAACCGCGCAGATTGCGGCCCAACCGCTGTTGCATCTGGAAACGCGGCCCAAGGGGTGGGCCCGCTGGCTGGCGGCGCAGGGCTGGACGGGTGATCTGCCACCGGGGATGCAGTTCGACCAGTTTTCGACCATGGCACAGGCGGCAATCCACGGCATGGGCGTGGCGCTGTTGCCGACCTTTGTGGCGCAGCCCTATCTGGACAGCGGGCAGCTGGCGCTGGCCTCGGTGCAGACCTCCGAAAGTATCGGCACCTATTATCTTGTCTGGCCGTCCGAGCGTGCCACCCAAGCGCCCCTGCGCTCGTTTCGAAGCTGGCTGACCGAACAGACCCGCAACAGCCCTGAACCAATGCCCCGGGCATGATGCAGGCCGGTCGCATTTTCGCCGTATTCCCTCATTATGGCTGCGACAGTGTTTTCGGGTGGGGCCGGACCAAACAGGAGCATTTATGCTGCATTCAATTCAAAAACTGGCCATCGCCGCTGCTTTTGGCACGGTACTAGCCCCTGCTGCCTTTGCAGATGGCGATTCCGCCCACGAACATACCGTTATGGTTCTGGAAGAGTCTTTCTTTCCCAAAGTAACCTATGCCGCACCCGGTGATACTGTCCGTTTTGTCAACGCATCCGACTCGGAGCAGTCGATCGTTGCGAAAGACGACAACTGGTCCGTTGGTCCGATCGCGGCGCAAGGCGAACAGGTCTTTACTGTTTTTGCCGGAATGAAGAACGACTTTTACCTGATCCTCAGCCCGGAAACGGGTGAAGCTGTCGAAGGCGCAGAGGAAACTGAGGAAGTCGTGAACCCGGCAGGTGCCATCAGCTTTAGCGAACCTCCTCTCAGCAATTGATCTGCGCCAAGTGCGGCGCGGTTTCCGGCCTGCTTGCCACCTGCGCAAGCGGGCCGTTCGGCGTTTCAGTCATAGGGGGCGATCAACTCGGGCCCAGCGGCGCGGTTGGAATTCACCGCGGTGTTTAAGCGGTGCATTTGCAGGGTATCTTCGGGTGCGGGTTGCCTCAGACGCGCCGCGCCCTTGTCTTCTTCGCCCAGCCACAGCCATTGCGGCTCCAACACCACGGGCATCCTGTGGTGGATGGTCGACATAGCGTCATTCGCCCCCGTGATGACGATGGCACAAGTGCGCTACGTCTCGCCCCAGTCCCAATCCTGTCAGATCGCGGCAAAGGTCAGCGGTGTGCCATCCTGTCGGGTGATGTACCACGACAGACTCAGCGAAAGGCGGGTTTGTCGGCAATAGTTTCGGCGCGCGCATTGATCAAAAGCGGGCCGTGGTGGGGTTTTTATACCAATGCGGAATGAACCCCCAACGCATCGCGATCGCATCAGTTGGAAAGGTCACGGCCAAACGTCCACACACGGTGCGCAACCAAGGCCACCTGACGCACATGACCAAGCCCTTGAAATGATCCCCGATCCAAATTCTGACCTGCCAGTATTGGCCGGCGGCAGTCTGCGCGCCAAACGGCAGAATGCGCAGGCGACGGACCTACCCGCACCATAGCCCCTTGCCCGCACAATCGACCTGCCAGGAGTCCCTGCCCTGCGATCTTTTGCCCGGCTTTGCGCAGGCACCCGTTTGCAACCTGACCGAAAGCTGCGCAGACTGTTGCCAGCCCTGACCCATTGGAATCTGCTCTCATGATCCGTCATTTCCTGCCCGTCTTTGCCTTGTTGCTGGGGTCTTCGTTTCTGCTGTTTGCGGGGGGAATCAACGGGCTGATCTTGCCTGTGCGGGGCAGCGCGGAAGGGTTCTCGGCGTTTTCGCTGGGTCTGCTCGGAACCGGCTGGGCCATTGGCTATATGGCAGGTTGCGTGCTAACGCCGCGTCTGGTGGCGAATGTGGGCCATGTGCGGGCCTTTGGGGCAATGGCGGCGATTGCGGCGGTGTCAATGCTGGGGTCGGCAATCATATTGACGCCATGGGCGTGGATCGCGCTGCGTGGGGTGTGCGGGTTTTGCTTTGCCGGAGCGGCCATGATCGTCGAAAGCTGGCTGAGCGATCAGGCTGCACCCGATCAGCGCGGACGCATCTTTGGCGTCTATACGATGGTGAACCTTGGGGCTGTGACCGCAGGCCAGATGACCCTGACGCTGGGCGACACCTCCGGCTTTTTGTTCTTTGCAGTGGGGGCAATTTTCTACTGTCTCGCACTGGTCCCCACGGCGCTGTCATCCAGTTCCAACCCCGCGCCGCTGGTGGCTGCGCGGCTGGACATGAAGGCCCTGTGGCGTAATTCGCCCGTGGCGGTTTTTGCGGTATTCTGGGTGGGCGTCAGCAATTCGGCCTTTGGCACACTGGCGCCGGTCTATGCCGAGCGTACCGGGCTGGTGCTGGCCGCGATTGCGTTCTTTACGTCGCTGCCGATCCTTGCGGGGGCACTGGCGCAGATCCCTGTGGGTATCCTCAGCGACCGGATGGACCGACGCAAGGTTTTGGTCGGCATCGCACTGGCCGCTCTGATCGCCGATGCTCTGTTCATCACCCTTGCCCCTGAAGGGCGCATCCCCAACTTTGTCCTTGCCGCGATCCTTGGCGGGTCGATCTTTGCCATGTATCCGGTGATCGTTGCCCACGCCAACGACCACGCAGCCCCCGGCACGTCGATCCAGATTTCGGGCGGTTTGCTTCTGCTCTACGGTGCGGGCGGGATCATCGGACCGCTGATGGCGGGCTGGGCGATGACCGCCTTTGCCGACCGCGCTTTGTTCATGGTCACGGCAGGGGCGCACGTGTTGGTGATTGTCTACACGCTTTGGCGTATCTCTCGCCGTGAAGCTGTGGACGATGCCGACAAGACCGCATTCCAAGCGGCACCGGGCGGGCGCAGCAGCACGCCCCAAACCGCAGCGCTTGGCGCGTCGGATGCCGAAGTGCAGGCCGAAGCCGACACCGCCGCCAACCTTTAGCATCCACCCCATCCGGGCCACGAACAAGGGCGCGCAAACCGATATTTGCGCGCCCTTGTTCGTTCAGCAGTAACTGGCGTTACTTGACGGTGATACGTCCGTCCGTGACCGGAGTGAACGGCCCTTGGGCCGCGAGATACTCGGCTGTCACATCCGCCACATCTGGCCCGAAATCATAAGCATTCTCGGCGTTGATGAACATCTTGTAGCCGTCACCACCGTTGCGGACGTAGTTGTTGGACACGACGCCATAGGTCTTTTCCAGATCAATCGGCGCACCATCGACCATCACGTCGGACACCCTTTCGCCCGCTGGCTTGGATGCGTCAAAGGCATAGGTCATGCCCGCCACCTGGGCGAAACGGCCTGCGCCCTCTTCCACCTGACTGACACCGTTTTCCAGCGCTTCGACAACGGTGGCGCCGGTCACCTGAAACGTAGACAGTGTGTTCTGGAACGGCAGCACGGTCAGCACCTCGCCCATTGTGATGGGGCCTGCGTCGATCGACGCGCGAATACCGCCGCCGTTCTGGATGGCGATTTGCACACCCTGATCCTTGACCCGCGCCAGCATCGCATCAGCGATCAGCGAGCCCATCGAACATTCCATCGCACGGCAGACGTCACGATCCCCACCGATGGGCGCGGACGTCTCGGCCACAACACGGTTGCGGATTTCCTCAAGTGGTGCAGCGGCTTCGGCGATGCGGGCCACGGTTTCTTCATCTTCGGCCACCGAGGCATCGATCAGGATCGGATCGCCTGTGGCTTCGGTGACGTTGCCCGCGTCGTCAAATGTCACGTTCAGCTCGCCCAGATACTTGCCATAGGCATAGGCCTGCACGATCGCCGTGCTGCCAACCATCGTGGGATATGGCCCTTCAGCCCGCTCGTCAGTGTTGCTGAGCAATGTGTTCGAGTGGCCGCCCACGATCACGTCAACACCGGTGGTGTTTTCCGCAACGCGCTGGTCGACCCCATAGCCCGAATGCGACAGCACGATGATCTTGGTCACCCCTGCTTCGGTCAGCTTGTCGACTTCGCCCTGCACCGCGTCGGACGGGTCGGTGAAGATGATATTCTTGCCAGGGCTGGCCAGTTCATGCGTGTCCTGCGGCGTCAAACCGATCAGCCCGATCTTTTCGCCACCGCGTTCGATCACAGTGGACTTTGCCAGCTTGTCGGCCAGCAGCGGTTCACCCGAGACGTCCGCATTGGACATCAGGATCGGAAAGTTGATCGCGTCGATAAAGCCAGCCAGCACTTCCGGGCCATCGTCGAATTCGTGGTTACCCACGGTCATCGCGTCATAGCCCAGCTTGTTCATCATCTCGGCGGCCAGCTTGCCTTTGTAATAGGTGTAGAACAACGTGCCCTGAAACTGGTCGCCGCCATCCACAAGGATCGCGTTGTTCGATCGCGCCTTGGCATCCTTGATCGCATTCACCAGCCGCGCGGTGCCGCCAAAGCATTCGCCCGCTGTGTTGTCTTCGGCGCTGCAACCGCTGTCGTATTTGCTGATTGGTTCAAACCGCGCATGGAAATCGTTGGTGTGCAGAATGGTCAGCGAATAATCGGCCATCGCCGTACCTGCGGTCAGCGCAATGGCCGCCGCTGTCTGTGTCAGACGCAAAAGCATGTCAGGTGTCCCCCCAAAAGGTGTGTTGGCATTGAGAACACTCTGGCGCTGCTCTGATTAAGAGTCAAAAGCGTTGTGCGCGGCAGGCGATTTGACGTATCGGCACCCATGTCCGCTTGACCATACCTTGGGCACACGGCATCAGTGACCCATGCTGATTTTGAAAATATTCCGTGCCGATGAATGGCAAGACCTGCGCGCCAAAGGCGAGACGTTGGGCGCGCCCATCGACGTGACCGATGGTTATGTACATTTTTCGACGCCCGAGCAGGCCGCCGAGACTGCGGCCAAACATTTCGCTGGCGAAGAAAACCTGTGGTTGTTGGGCCTTGAAGCCGATGATCTGGGCGACGAACTGGTGTGGGAGCCGTCGCGCGGTGGTGCGTTGTTCCCCCATCTCTACCGCCCGCTCCGGCTGGAAGACGTGGCATGGGCGCAACCACTGCCGGTGCAAAACGGCACCCATCAATTTCCCGCAGGTGTCCTATGACAGATACATACATCGACCCCGAGCGCGCGCAGTTCGACGCCTTCAAGGATCTGCCGCGCGATCGCCCGATCGAAATGCTGAACCTTGTGCGTTTTCGTGAAAAGGCCGTCTATCCGGACGATCACCCGCTGGCGGCCCGGAACCTGACCGGCGCACAGGCCTATGCCAACTACGGGCGTGATTCCGGGCCCGTGGTGACACGTCTGGGCGGCAGCATCCTGTGGCGCGGCACGTTTCAGGCCACGCTGATCGGCCCCAAGGACGAGATTTGGGACGCCTGCTTTATCGCGCGCTATCCCGACGCCAAGGCGTTTCTGGCAATGGTCACCGACCCCGACTACAAAAAGGCGGTGATCCACCGCCAAGCTGCGGTGCTGACGTCGCGTTTGATCCGCACGTCGCCCGCCGAAGGGGGCGCAACCTTCGGATGAGACGCGGCATCGAAAAACTGGGGCTTGTGGCTCTGCGCCGGATCGATCCGGAACTGGCGCATGGTCTGGCGCTCAAGGCGCTGCATTCGCCCTTGGTTGCGCTGCCCGGGCCAGTGAAATCGGCGCGACTGACCACCCGCATTGCAGGGATGACGCTGGCCAACCCCGTGGGGCTGGCGGCGGGCTTTGACAAGAACGCCACGGCCATCCGTCCGCTGATCCGCGCAGGTTTCGGCTTTATCGAGGTGGGCGCCGCCACGCCCCTGCCGCAGTCGGGCAACACTAAACCGCGTCTGTTCCGGCTGACGGAAGACGCCGCCGCGATCAACCGTTTCGGCTTTAACAACGACGGGGCCGACGCCATCGTGGCGCGGCTGGCCCGTGCCCACCGGACAATACCCGTGGGCCTGAATCTGGGTGCCAACAAGGACAGCGCCAACCGCGCCGAAGATTTCGCCCGCGTGCTGCAAGCCGCCAGAGACCACATCGACTTTGCCACCGTCAACGTGTCGTCACCCAACACCGAAAAGCTGCGCGACCTGCAAGGGCCGATGGCATTGGCGGCCCTTTTGGACGGGGTAATGCAGGTGCGCGGCAGCGTGCCGGTGTTCCTGAAAATCGCACCCGACCTGACCGATCAGGATCTGGCCGACATCGCCAAAGTCGCCGAAGATGCCCGTGTCGCTGCCATCATCGCGACCAATACCACGCTTGACCGCATCGGGTTGCGCAGCATCCATGCGGGCGAGGCAGGCGGGCTGTCCGGCGCGCCCCTGTTCGAAAAATCAACCCGCACGCTGGCCAAATTGCACAGCTTGACCGACATACCTCTGATCGGTGTTGGCGGCATCGGCTCGGCCCGCGACGCTTATTCCAAGATCCGCGCAGGTGCCTCGGCGGTGCAACTTTACACCGGCCTTGTCTATGGCGGCCTCAGCCTTGCTGCGCGCATCGCGCAGGGGCTGGACGTGTTGCTGCAACAAGACGGCTTTGGCTCGGTCGCGGACGCAGTGGGCACCAACACCAAAGACTGGCTCTGACAGACCGCTTCTTTTGGCGGTAAATATCCCGGGGGCTGCCCCCCGCCGATGCCTCAGGCCGCGCCGCGCTCCAACGCCGGATACCGCAGGCCCAGCGTCACCCCACGCGCCGCAAAGCTGACCAGCAGCGACAACCACAGCCCGTGATTGCCCAAAAGCGGAACGGCAACCGCAGCGCAGGCCACGTATACCGCAAAGCTGACCAACATCATGTTGCGCATATCCGCGCCGCGCGTGGCTCCGATGAAAATGCCATCCAGCATCCACGCCGCACAGCCCACCACGGGTGCCGCCACCATCCACGGCAAATAAATGCGCGCCACCTCGCGCACCGCTTCATCCTTGGCCATCACGTCGATCAGCCACGGCCCCGCCAGCGCAAAGCCCAGCGCCAGCACGATACACGACCCGGCCCCCCAGCCCGACGTCAGCAACGCCGAGCGGCGCACGCGCTCTGGTGCGCGCCGTCCGTAAGCGCGTGCAATCAGCGTTTCAGCAGCAAAGGCAAAGCCGTCCATTGCGTGCGCCGTGACATACATGAATTGCACCAGCACCTCGTTTGCGGCCAGCGTCACATCGCCAAACCCCGCCCCCATAAACACGAAAGAGGTAAAGATCGTCATCAGCAACGCCGAGCGGATCAGAATGTCGGTATTGATCAACGCCATGCGGATCAGCACGACGCGGTTAAAGATCCGTGGCCAGTCCCGCCAGTCGGGTCGCATAAACGCATCTCGGCATAGATAAAGTCCCATACCCACGCCCAGCGTTTCGGCGATTACTGTGGCAAAGGCCACCCCCCCGACGCCCCAGCCAAGCCCCAGCACAAACCACAGGTCCAGCAGAATGTTTACGCCATTCATCACCAGCTGGATCCAGAACACACCTGCTGTGCGCTCCATCGCCACCAGCCAGCCGGTGATCGCAAAGACCGCAATTGCGCAGGGTGCCGACCAGATCCGGATGGTCATATAGGTTCGTGTCAGCCCCTCCACCTCGTCCGAGGCGGGGGCCAGTGCAAAGGCCCCCCAGAACAGCAACGGTTGAAGCAGGATCAACACCAACCCGCCAGCGCCTGCAATCATCAACGCACGGGTCAGCAGCGCCGAAACTTCGGCGCTGTCGCCCGCCCCTTCGGCTTGGCCCACCATGCCGACGGTGCCCATGCGCAGAAATCCGAACACCCAGTAAAGTGTGGTTATAATAACCGCGCCCAGCGCCACGGCGCCAATCGGGGCCGCTTCGCCCAGTTGCCCCACAACGCCCACGTCCACCGCGCCCAGGATCGGCACGGTAGAATTGCTCAGAACGATGGGAAGGGCCACAGCCAGTACGCGACGGTGCGTGATCGGTGCCTGAGGCACATCCGCAACATCGGTCCTGAGCGCGGTGTCAGTCACGTTTTTGCGGCATCAGAAAATGCCCGGTGGCTTGGGCAAACAGCCGCGTGTGGTCGTCCTGCCATGCCTCGACATGAACCGAGGCATAACGCCGCCCTGCCCTGCTGATCCGCGCCCGCGCATAGGATTCGCGCGGCAAACCCGAACGCAGGTAATCGACGGTAAAGTCGATGGTCTTGGGCAGGCTTGGCACTTCGCCCCTTTCCAACCGCTCCAGATCAATCTGACCCGAGGCCAGCCGTTCCCAAATATAAAGCCGCGACAGGGTCGTAACGGCAGTGATCTCCAGAAAGGCCGCCGTGACGCCACCGTGGATTGCGGGTAAAAACGGGTTGCCGATCAGCTTGTCCTGAAAGGGCAGGATTGCAGTCAGCTCGTCTCCGCGACGGTCGAACTCCACCCCCAGATAGACATTGTAGGGCACGCTTTGGGTCAGCGCGCCCAGTGCCGCGTCCCATCGTTTGTGCAGAGCCTGTTTCTCCTTGACCGATAGCTTGGACCTGGCCGGGGTCTTTGGTTCTGTGTCGGTCATCTGCAGTCCTCTACAGTAAATGTGCCAGTGGCCGCGGCAACCGGATTGTCGACATCGCTATCGATGGCCGTAACACGCACAAAGGCCACCGAGCGGGTGATGTGATAGCAGGTGGCGGTTGCCGTAATCGTATCGCCCGGCTTGGCCGAGCGCATATAGTCGATGCGCAGGTCAATCGTTGCGGTGCCCGCTGGCGCGCTGGGATGGCTCATCACCGCCGCCCCGCTGCAAGTGTCCATCAGCGCCGAGACAGCACCGCCGTGAATCACCCCAGTCACCGGATTCCCCGCCAGCTTTTTATCATAGGGCATCGAAATCACCGCGACACCGCCTTCCAGCTTGAGCAGCTTCATGCCCAGATCGCGGGCATGGGGTATCGCTTCGATGAATTGCCGCGCGATCTTGACCTTGTCCATTATATGCTCTCCGCTATCATTGGGACTTCATAAGGTTAGCGCGCCCCATGCGTCAAACCACAAGACAGCCTGTTGCGCTTCTTGATTCCCCGTCTTAATTTGCAATTCCGACGCGCGAGGAAGACCCCAAATGAGTGACGACCGCCTGACATTCAAGCAGATGTGTGCCGAATTCGACGTAACCCCTCGCACGTTGCGTTACTACGAATATATCGAATTGCTTCAACCCGACCGCGAAGGGCGCGCGCGCTACTACGGTCCGCGCGAACGCGCCCGGATGAAGCTGATTCTCAAGGGACGCAAATTCGGCTTC
The DNA here is from genome assembly GCF_002222635.1 of Pseudosulfitobacter pseudonitzschiae. NCBI lineage: Bacteria > Pseudomonadati > Pseudomonadota > Alphaproteobacteria > Rhodobacterales > Roseobacteraceae > Pseudosulfitobacter > Pseudosulfitobacter pseudonitzschiae. The sequence goes on from NZ_CP022415.1 coordinate 2,378,019, forward strand.
CAATTGGAAGAGATCCGCCAATGGCTGCTGATCTATGAACGCGAGGGCACCCACGCCCAATGGAACAAGTGGATCGATATGGCAGACGGGCAGATCAAGGAACTGACCGAACAGCGCGCGCAACTTGACGACGCGCTGACCGAGCTGAAGCAGTTGCGCCGCGACATCGGCCAAGAGCTGGGCCGCCCGGCCACACGAACCAGCGACGCCTGACCGCGTCAAATATCACTAAAATCACTGAAATTCAGCTGAAAAGCGAATTTTGGCCGCAGGCCAACAGGTTGACGCAACATCAACCTGCGTAAAGCCATTTTGTGACGCAACGTCCAGCTTACGTAAACGTCAACCACCATTGTATGATCCGCAAGACCGGCCCATTTGCTGTCAAGATATGACAGACAAAAACTGATGCGAGATGATGTAATGGACCATAAAACAATGACCATCCGCGAGATGTGCGACACCTATGAGGTGACCCCGCGCACTCTGCGATTCTACGAAGCCAAGGAACTGTTGTTCCCGATCCGTGAAGGCCAGAAGCGGCTGTTCACCAAACGCGACCGCGCCCGTTTGAAGCTGATCCTGCGCGGCAAGCGCTTTGGCTTCAGCCTTGAAGAGATTCGCCAGCTTCTCGACCTTTATGACATGGGCGACCAGCAGCACACGCAACTGGCCAGCACCTACGAGATTGCCAAGCAGCGTCTGGCCGACATGGTCGCGCAACGCGACGAACTGAACGAAGCAATCGAAGACCTGAAAAGCCAGATCAAATGGGGCGAGAAAATGCTTGCCTCGATGAACAGCGCCCCAAAAGCCGCCCAGTAAAGACAAGTAGAGAGACCAGATATGCCCAGCTACACCGCCCCCACCAAGGATCTGCAATTTGTCCTGCACAACCTGCTGAACGTCACCAAAAGCGACATTCCGGGATATGATGAGCTTGAACCCGATTTCACATCCGCAATTCTGGAAGAAGCTGGCAAGCTGACCTCGTCGGTTCTGGCGCCGCTGAATGCCGTGGGCGACAAGGAAGGGTGCCGTCTGGAAAACGGCGTTGTCTATACGCCCACAGGTTTCAAAGAGGCCTTTGAACAGGTCAAAGAGGGTGGTTGGACCGGTCTGGACATGCCCGAACAATACGGTGGCCAGAATATGCCCGCCGTCATGGGGTCGGCTGTAGGCGAAATGTTCTCTGCCTCGAACCAAGCGTTCACCATGTATCAGGGTCTGACCCACGGCGCGGCCTCGGCCATTCTGGCGCACGGTACCGATGCGCAAAAAGATACCTATCTGCCCAACATGGTCAGCTGCGAGTGGACCGGCACCATGAACCTGACCGAACCGCATTGTGGTACAGATTTGGGCATGATGCGTACAAAAGCCGAACCGCAAGATGACGGCAGCTATAAAATCACCGGCCAGAAAATCTTTATCTCGTCGGGCGAACACGACATGGCCGGCAACATCATCCATCTGGTGCTGGCCAAAATCACCGGCGGACCGGAAGGTATCAAAGGCGTGTCGTTGTTCATCGTGCCCAAATTCTTGGTCAATGACGACGGCAGCCTTGGCGACCGCAACGGCGTCACCGTTGGAAAGATCGAAGAAAAGATGGGCATTCACGGAAACTCGACCTGCGTGATGAACTATGACGGTGCGACCGGCTTTTTGTTGGGCGAAGAGCACAAGGGCATGCGCGCCATGTTCACCATGATGAACGAAGCGCGCCTCGGCGTCGGCATGCAGGGTCTTGCACAGGCCGATGTCGCCTATCAGAACGCGCTGGACTATGCCAAGGACCGCCTACAAGGACGTGCCGTCACAGGTGCCGAAAACCCCGATGGCCCCGCCGATCCACTGATCGTACACCCCGACATCCGTCGCAGCCTGATGGACCAGAAGAGCTTTGTCGAAGGGGCGCGTGCCTTCATCCTTTGGGGGGCTTCGCTGATTGATGCGGCGCACCGCGCAGACGACAAGGCAGCCGATGGGCTGGTGTCGCTGCTGACCCCGGTGATCAAAGGCTTTCTGACCGATCAGGGCTATGACATGACGATCAAGGCCCAACAGGTCTATGGCGGCCACGGCTATATCGAGGAATGGGGCATGTCCCAGTTCACCCGAGATGCCCGCATCGCCCAGATTTACGAGGGTGCGAACGGCGTGCAGGCGCTGGATCTGGTCGGTCGCAAGCTGGCGCAAGACGGCGGCAAACACGTCATGGCCTTCTTCGAGATGGTGAAAAACTTCATCAAGGATAATGCAGGGCAAGATGAAGCCTTTGACAAGGATTTCCTCGACCCGTTGAAGGCTGCGTCCAAGGATTTGCAGGCCGCAGGCATGTACTTCATGCAAAACGGCATGAAAAACCCCAACCACGCGCTGTCGGGTTCCAACGACTTCATGCACATGTTCGGGCACGTCTGCCTTGGCCTGATGTGGGCCCGCATGGGCAAGGCGTCGATGGACGCACTGACCGAAGGCGCATCCGACGCCGCATTCTACGAGACGAAGTTGGCCACCGGTCGCTACTATATGGCACGCCAGTTGCCCGCGACCGCCTTGCACCTGACACGCATCCAATCCGGTGCGGACACGGTCATGGCACTGGATGCGGCCAACTTTTAACCCTGCGAAAAACACCCGCCGGATGCGCCACGGTGCGTCCGGTCTGTCACCGGAGCCCAAATGCCCAAACGCTTTCGCCTGACCCGCCGCTTTCCTGTCGCCATGACAGAAGACGGCTATCGCCGCCTCAAGAAGTTCGCCGCCGAGGCGGGGTTGGACGAGGGCGAGGCGCTGTCATTTCTTTTCGAGAATTTCGACAGCGTCACGGATCAGGAAAATCTGGGCCATCGGCTGCGCCTGTTCAATGCCGACCTCGACACGCGCAAGCGCTAGAGCGGAATTCTTGGGGAGGAAGGCATGACACAAAACCACTTGCACTGCGCGGTTCCTGCGGGAGCCTCCGGCGGGAGTTTATCGGGCAAGATGAAGACGCTGCCACATCTTGGGATCACCCCGCCGCCCGGGACCAATTCGGGATTGACCCATGCGGCCGGCCAGCGGGGCTTCACCTTGCGCGCGGCGCAACTCTCCAGTCTGCCGCGCGGGATCACTTTGCGGCCATCGGGGTTAACAATGTCTGAATCGTTCCCATCTTCATCTTGCAGATCAAACTCCACGGGGGTCCGGGGGTGTGAACCCCCCGGTCCGACTTTGGACGTACGCGCCTTGGGAGGGGCCTGAATACATGACGATGCAACTTCATTGCTTTGGCGAATCCGGCAATTCCTACAAGGCCGCGTTGCCGCTGGAACTGTCCGGTCTGGACTGGACACCGGTGAAGGTCGACTTTTTCGGCGGTGCCACCCGCGGACAGGAATTTCGCAGCCTGAACCCGATGGGCGAAGCACCGCTGCTGATCGACGGCGACATGCACATCAGCCAATCCGGTGCGATCCAGCAGTACATCACCGACAAAACCGGCAAGTTCGGCGGCACAGAGGCCGATAAATATGACGTGCTACGCTGGGTGCTGTTCGACAACCACAAGCTCAGTTCGATGGCGGGTATGACCCGTTTTCTGATGAACTTCCTGCCCGAGGACAAACGCCCCCAAGTGGTGATCGATTTCAACCTCGGTCGTTTGCAGGCTGCTTACAAAACGCTCGACGATCATCTGGCCACGCGCGACTGGATCGTGGGCGACGGTGTGACCAACGCCGACTTTTCTTGCTGCGGCTACCTGTTTTACCCCGAGCCCTTCGGTTTCAACCGCAAGGCCCATGACAACATCAACCGCTGGCTGGCCAACATCGAAAGCTTGCCCGGCTGGAAACATCCCTATGACCTGATGCCCGGCAGCCCTGCTGACCGCGCCTGACCGATCCTGAACTCGAAAGGACATCTTGATGACCGAAGCTTATATCTACGACGCCCTGCGCACCCCGCGCGGCAAAGGCCGCAAGGACGGCGCATTGCACGAAGTCACCGCGCTGCGCCTGTCCGCGCTGACGCTGAACGCGCTGAAAGAGCGTAACAATCTGGACGGGCACGCCGTCGAGGATGTGATATGGGGCAATGTGACCCAAGTGATGGAACAGGGCGGCTGCCTTGCCCGCTCTGCCGTACTGGCGTCCGATCTTGACCAGTCGATCCCCGGTCTGGCGATCAACCGGTTCTGTGCCAGCGGCATGGAGGCCGTGAACCTTGCGGCCAATCAAGTCAAAGGCGGGGCCGGCATGGCCTATATCGCCGGTGGCGTGGAAATGATGGGCCGCGTGCCGATGGGCAGCGACGGTGCCGCGATTGCCGCAGACCCTTCGGTTGCGATGGACACCTATTTCGTGCCCCAAGGCATCAGCGCCGACATCATCGCCACCCAATACGGTCACAGCCGTGACGATGCCGACGCATTGGCCGTGGCCTCGCAGCAGCGGGCCAAACAGGCGTGGGACGAAAAGCGGTTTGCCAAATCGGTGATCACCGTGCGCGACCAGAACGGTCTGGCCATTCTGGATTACGATGAATACATGCGCCCGCAGACCGACATGCAAAGCCTTGGTGCGCTGAACCCCGCGTTTCAGGCGATGGGCGAGGTCATGCCCGGTTTCGATGCTGTCGCGTTGCTGAAATATCCGCATCTGGAAAAAATCAACCACATCCACCACGCGGGCAACTCGTCCGGTATCGTGGACGGCTCGGCCGCTGTGTTGATCGGCAATAAGGAGTTCGGTGAGAAATACGGCCTGAAACCGCGCGCCCGCATCCGTGCCACCACCAAGATCGGCACCGATCCGACCATCATGCTGACCGGCCCTGTGCCTGCCACCAAGAAGATCCTTGCCGAAAGCGGCATGTCGATCAGCGACATCGACCTGTTCGAAGTGAACGAAGCCTTTGCCTCGGTTGTGATGTTGTTCATGGAAGCGTTCAACGTCGAACATGAAAAGGTCAACGTAAACGGCGGCTCTATCGCGATGGGTCACCCGCTGGGTGCCACGGGTGCGATGATCATCGGCACACTGCTGGACGAGCTTGAGCGCCAGGACAAACAGATCGGTCTGGCAACGCTGTGTGTTGCGTCCGGTATGGGTGCCGCCACAATTATCGAACGGGTCTGACGCATGGCTTCGGCGCGTGAGATATACCAAGACCTGCTGGCACAGCTTACCCAAGCCGTGACCGACAGGGATGCGGCAGGGTTTGCCGCACTTACGCGCCTGCCGTTTGTTATGAAAACGATGGACGGCAGCACCACGCACCGCTCCACCCGTTCGATCATCGACCGCGTGACCGCATACAGCGACCTGCTGGCCGAACAGGGGATCGACGGTTACCTGCGCAGTTGCGACACGGCAAAGTTCGTCTCGCAACAGCAGATTTCCGGCTATCACACCACACGGCTTTGCCGGAACAATGTTGATGTGGCAGCGCCCTATCTGACCAATATGCTGCTGTTTCGTGAAGGCACCAAATGGAAGGTCGGCATTTCGGATTCCTCGTTGCACACCGTTGACTGGCCACTTTTACGGCAGGAGGAATTTGAAGCCCCTGCACAGGAAAAACGCGATTCCGAACACCGTCTGAAAAACTTTCAGACCATGCTTGACCGGATCAGCGCCGCCTTTATCGGCAATGACATCGAAGGTTGGCTGAATTGCGTATCCCTGCCCTTTCATCTGGTCACACGTCAGGGGGTCGAAACCTTTGAAACCCGCGCGCAGGTGGTCGCGGACTTCAACGCCTATCAACAGGACTTTAAAACACATGGGGTCACCGCAATCATCCGTCAGGCCAAAACCGCCGAGATCATCGACGGCGACCAGATGACCGGAACCTACCGTATGCATATGATGCGTGGCACCAACCATGTGGTGCCTCCTTGGGACGCCTCGATGACCCTGCGCAATGAAAACGGCCTGTGGCGCGTCACCACGGTGATGCGGGCCATGGGACATTTGAACTGGTCGGCGCTCAGCCCCGCCGACATGGAAAACACACCGGACTACACTCCAGAAAAGGGAGATCAGAAATGACAGATTTCACCATGAAAAAAGACGCCGACGGCGTTGCGATCATCACGTGGGACGTGGCCGACAAGACGATGAACGTCATGTCGATCGAAGGTCTTGGCCAGTTGAACGATCTGGTCGACGACGCGCTGGCAGATGACGCGGTCAAAGGCATCGTGATCACATCAGGCAAGGACACGTTCGCAGGAGGCATGGACCTGAACCTGCTGGCCAAGATGAAAGAAAGCGCGGGCGACGATCCTGCCAAGGGGCTGTTCGAGGGCACGATGCAAATGCACGGTCTGCTGCGCAAGATCGAACGCGCGGGCATGGATGCCAAAACCAACAAGGGCGGCAAGCCCATCGCCGCCGCAGTGCCCGGCACCGCCGCAGGCATCGGTCTGGAACTGCCGCTGGCCACGCACCGCATTTTTGTCGCCAACAACCCCAAGGCCAAGATCGGTTTGCCCGAAATTCTCGTCGGTATCTTTCCCGGCGCGGGTGGCACCACCCGTCTGGTACGCAAACTGGGGCTGATGGGTGCATCTTCGCTGCTGCTGGAAGGCAAGATGCTGAGCCCCGACAAGGCCAAGGGCGCGGGCGTGATCGACGAGGTTGTCGACGACCCGATCGCTGCCGCCCGCGACTGGGTGCTGAACGCCAAGGACCCGGATCTGGTAAAACCGTGGGACGCAAAGGGATATAAAATGCCCGGTGGTGCCCCCTATCACCCTGCGGGCTTTATGAACTTTGTCGGCGCCAACGCGATGGTACATGGCAAGACCAAGGGTGCATTCCCTGCGGCTAAGGCGATGCTGTCGGCTGTCTACGAGGGCGCGCTGGTGCCCTTTGACACCGCGCTGAAGATCGAGGCACGCTGGTTCACCAACATCCTGATGAACCCCTCGTCGGGCGCGATGATCCGGTCGCTGTTCCTGAACAAGGAAGCATTGGAAAAAGGCGCTGTGCGGCCCAAAGACGTGCCCGACCAACGGGTCAGGAAACTGGGCGTTCTGGGTGCCGGCATGATGGGTGCGGGCATCGCACTGGTGTCGGCGCAGGCGGGCATCGAAGTGGTGCTGATCGACCGCGACCAGGCGGCTGCGGACAAGGGCAAAGCCTATTCCGCCAGCTATATGGACAAGGGCATCGCGCGCAAGAAAGCCACCGAAGAGAAGAAAGAGGCGCTGCTATCGAAAATCACGGCCACCGCCGACCTGGAGCAGCTCAAGGGCTGTGATCTGATCATCGAAGCCGTATTCGAAGACCCCGGCGTCAAGGCCGAGATGACCAAGAAGGTCGAGGCGATCATTCCCGAGGATTGCATCTTTGCCTCGAACACCTCGACCTTGCCGATCTCGGATCTGGCCAAGGCGTCGGTGCGTCCCGAGCAGTTCATCGGCATCCACTTCTTCTCGCCCGTCGAGCGCATGGCGCTGGTCGAGATCATCAAAGGTGCCGAAACCGGTGACCGTGCCGTGGCCAAATCGCTGGACTATGTGCGTCAGATCCGCAAGACGCCCATCGTCGTCAACGACGCGCGGTTCTTCTATGCCAACCGCTGCATCATCCCCTATGGCAACGAAGCCACGCGGATGGTCACCGAGGGCGTGGCCCCCGTCCTGATCGACCACGCCGCCCAACAGCTGGGGTTCCCCGTGGGACCGATCCAGTTGGGCGATGAAACCTCTGTCGATCTGGCGGTACGCATCATGAAAGCGACCAAGGCCGCGATGGGCAATGCCTATCCGGGGTCCGAAGCCGACAACCTGATCGTGTGGATGGAAGAAGAGGGCCGCCTGGGCCGCAAGTCCAAGGCAGGCTATTTCAACTATGACGAAAACGGAAAACGTCTGGGATACTGGAAAGGCATCCACGACAAATATCCGCTGGCCGAAGAACAGCCCGACCTGATCGAAGTGCAGGAACGTCTGATGTTCGCGCAAGTGCTCGAAGCGGTCCGTGCGCTGGAAGAGGGCGTGCTGGAAGACATCCGCGAGGGCGATGTGGGCGCGATCCTGGGTTGGGGCTTTGCGCCGTGGTCGGGTGGCCCGTTCAGCTGGCTCGACATCCTCGGCACGCCCTATGCGGCAGAGCGCTGCGACACGTTGCAGGCAAAATTCGGCGACCGGTTCGAATGCCCTGCCCTGCTGCGCGAAATGGCCGAAAAGAACCAGTCGTTCTATGGCCGTTTTGGCCCCAAGGCAGAGGCCGCAGCGGCCTGACGGCCAGCTTGGCATAACACAACAAAGGGCACCTCTCGGGGTGCCCTTTTTCGTTCATGGCCCTATCAAAACCGGCAGAACACGCAATGGTGACGCAAAGCACCTTCAGATCGTGGATATTGTCCCGCGGATTGCGAACAATGGCAAAGGCGCTTGCTACCGCTTCAATGCCCTGAACTGCGCAAATGACAGCAGGCGTTTGCTTTGCTCGTCCCACAGGTGCAACCGCGCGTTTCGGAAGCTTTCACCGATGGTCATGCGGTTGCTGATCGCCAGTTCCACATGATCGCGCAGCACCTCTGGCAATCGGTAGAACGGGATGCGACTGTGAACGTGGTGGACGTGGTGAATACCGATATTGGCGCTCAGCCATTGCAACCAGCCGGGCAGCACATAATGCGAACTGCCGTGCAGCGCCGCGTCATGCAATTGCCAATCTTCCTCGGCGGCCCAATGGGTCGTTTCGAACTGGTGCTGTACATAAAACAGCCACACGCCCGCCGTCGCCGCCAGCAGCGTCGAGGGCAGGAAAATCAGCAGGATCGGCATCAGCCCGCCAAAATACAGCATCAGGCCAAGGGCAATCAGGATCACCGCATTGGTGCACATGGCGCTGAACCAGTACCGCGCCTTGTTCATCAGACCCAAGGGCAGCCGGTTCTGCAGGAAAAACAGATATCCCGGCCCAAGACCGAACAGCACCACAGGGTGCCGGTACACACGGTAATGAAGGCGCATGAGCGGCCCGAGCGCGCCGTATTCTTCCACGGTCAGTGTATGAACATCACCGATCCCGCGACGGCCAAGATTGCCCGACGAGCTGTGGTGAATGGAATGCGTCCGCCGCCAGACGTCATAAGGCGTGAGCGTCAACACCCCCAGCACACGACCCAGCCAGTCGCTGGCCGTGCGGTTGTTGAAGAACGCGCCGTGACCGCAATCGTGCTGGATAGCGAACAGGCGCAATATGAACGCCGCGTTGCACAATGACAATGTCAGCGTCAGCCAATAGCTGACCGACATCGCCCACCATGCCATAACCCATAGAGTCAGGAACGGCCCCACCGTCACGACAAGTTCGAAGACGCTGCGCATGACGCTGGGTTCGCGGTAGGTGGACAGGATTTTCACCCACTCCCGTGCGGCGCGTGGCTCAATTTGGTGCTGAGAAAAATCTGAATGTTCGGGCATGTGCCTGCTTTTTATTGTTGGTTGCCTGCATAGAGCATCGCCGCCGAATTGCAAACGAAGCTTGGCCCAAACCAGCGGAAAACGGGTGTAAATCAGCCCTATTTCGGGGCGCGCCGGTGCCAGCGCCCCGAAACGGTCCTAAAGCGGGAAGAAAACGCTGATGGCCATGACCGATGTGGTGCCCACGATCAGGTTCATCGGCACGCCAATCTTCAAAAAGTCCACGAACTTGTAATTGCCCGCCCCGTAAACCAGCGTGTTGGTCTGATAGCCGATAGGTGTGGCAAAGCTGGCGCTGGCGGCGAACATCACGGCCACGACAAAGGGGCGAGGATCAATGCCCAGTTGCGTGGCCAGCGGGATCACGATGGGGGTGAACACCACCGCCACCGCGTTGTTCGTCACCGTCTCGGTCAGGATCGAGGCAATGAAATAAACAGCAAATAGCGTCGCCAGTGGCGGCAAGCCGGACAGGAAGGGTTCCAGAACCGATACGATCAACTCGACCGCACCTGTCGATTCCAGACCCGCCCCGATAATCAGCATCGCAAAAATCAGCACAAGGATCGAACCGTCTATCGACGCCCATGCCTCGTCGCCGTCAATGCAACGCAAGGCCAGAATACCTGCAACCCCGACCAGAGCCAGCAGGCCAATGGGCATCACATCCAGCGCCGCAAGCGCCACAATCGCCACCAGTGCTGCAATGGCAACGGGCGCTTGTCTGCGCCGGAATGCGCGTGCGCTGGGTTCGGTGATCGACACCGCATCCCCCGAACGCGCCAGTTCGGCAAAACCGTCGGCGTTGCCTTCCAGCAGCAACTTATCCGAAGGGCGCAGACGCACGCTGCTCAGGTCAGAGCCCGGGATATGGCCGTGCCGAAACGCGCCCAGCACCCGCACACCTGCCCGACGGCCAAGCGCCAGATCCGAGATTCGCACACCAGTGTGCCAGCGTGAGGGTGCCAGAATGGCCTCGACAATCTGCACTTCCGCGTCCGGTTCAAGTTCGACCGAACGGCGCAGACCCACGCGCAGACCCTTGATTTCGGCCAGCGTCAGCAATTCGGACGTGGTGGCCTGCACAATCACCACCTCGCCTTTCTGCAAGACATGCCCGTCCAGATTGTTGCGGCTAATGATACCCGCCTTGCGCACGCCGGTGATCCGCACACCAGGACGTTGAAATTCGACCAGTTCACCCACTGTTTCGTCAACACCGTGAAAATGGGGCAAAACGGTGATTTCCGACAGGAAAACAGTTTCGCTGCTTTCGGCCTCGATGCCCTTCTGGCCGCGTTCGGGCAGCAGGAACCGCCCCAGAAACAGCATCGCGACACCGCCAACGATGGCCGCAGCAATGCCGACGGGGGCGATCTCGAAAATCGAGAAAGGTTCCAGCCCGCCTTCGCGTGCGATGCCATCCACCAGAATGTTGGTCGAGGTGCCAATCAGCGTACAGGTGCCGCCCAGAATGGCCGCGTAAGACAACGGGATCAGCAGCCGCGTCGGCGCAAAGCCCAAGCTGTGTGCCAGCCGGATCACCACGGGGATCAGCACCAGCACCACGGGCGTGTTATTCATAAAGGCCGAGGCCGCGACGGTGGCCACAATAAAGATCGCGATGGCAAGGATCGGTCTGCTTTGAGCGCGACCGATGACCAGACTGGCCATCGCATCCAGCACACCGGTACGCACCAATGCTCCCGAAATAATGAACATCGCGCCGATAGTGATAGGGGCGGAGTTGGAAAAGGCCGCCATCACCTGATCACCTGGCACCAGCCCCAACACAACAAAAAGTGCGGCGGCGATCGTGGCGGTGACCTCCGGGGGATACTTTTCCAACGCAAAGGCGATGAACAGGCCGATAAGAATGACAATCGCGATCACTGGCGCGTTTGCCGTTATGACATCGGTCATGGAATGTGCGCTCCTTGAAACACGTGCCTGAAACTGCTGTGCGGTCCGGCACTTGATATGTGTACCCGTCAGCACCGCTTTCAACTGCGCCTGTCACAAGCTGCGCGATTTCGCCAATCGCGTGTCGAATTTCGGCAAGTTCCCGAGCATGAAGGCTTTTTTCCGCGTGCTGGGAGCAAAAGAGGCGTTTCAGGCCGGATCGAAGCTGTAGCGGAACCGTTCAATGTCATCCGTACAAGCCTCGGCTACTGCCGCTTGACTGTCTGGCGTATAGTATCCCCGATAACCCACATCGCGCGAGGACCGGTTCGCATGGGGCAGATCAAGTGCAAAGCCCAAGTGCGCCTCAAGCGGGGCGATGTCGGTGGCGAGATGCTCCAGCCGGATGAACAGATTGCAACGCTCGCCCCCCGAGGCATCGGTGATGTAATGGCGGGCCTGACTGCCGCGCAGGCTGGCGCGGGTCTGCGGGTGCAGGACAAAGTCATGAAAGCTCAGATTTTGCGCCAGTTGCACAGCAGTGTGGTCAAAGCTTTGCGCGCGCAGCCAGTGGTAATAGCTGACCACACGGTCCCACGGATTGCGCACCAGCGTAAAGACGAACAACTCCGCCAGCATCTGCGGCGTGACCAACCCGTCCAGATCGGCCAACGTCGCGTGTTTCCACAGCCGCCCGCGCGTTTGCACGTCTTTCAGCCGATGGCGGCGCCGGACCGCCTTTGGGGTGTCGCCCAGCATCACGTCATCCTTCATCGCCCGCGCCTCCAGCGCCAGCGCCATAGAGGTGCCGCCCGTCTTGGGGGCATGGATGAACAGATATTGGCGACCGGTGGACAGGATCATATGCGGTATCTATCGGATCGGGCCGATGAGCATAAGATTTTATGCCTCCGGCGGGGATATTTTATGCCAAAAGAATGCGCGCCTATTTCGAGCGGACCGCGATGATAAGGCCCGCAATCATGATCAGCACGATGCCAACGATCATCGACGACGTCACCACCTGCCCCAACAGCAACCAGCCGAAGAACGGACCGAAGATCATGATCGTATATTCCAGCACGCTGACCTGACTGGCTTCGCCCCATTGATAAGCGCGGATCAGAAAGAACACACCCGCCACAGATACGACAGCCTGCAACACGATCAGCGGAAAGATCGTGGGGATCGGCCAGACCCAGCCGCGCAGCAAAAAGCCTGCGGCACCGTCGGGGACCGTTGGGGCGATCAGGGCAAGACCAGTCAGGACACATACCCCGATCAGTCCCTGCAGGCCCATGATACCCGCAAGCATCGAAACGGTGCTTTCCTCGGCGCAAAGAATGCGCGTGACCAGCGACCCCATCGCATAAAAGAACCCGCCTGCAACCGGCAGCAGCAGAATGGAGCCAGGCAGCCCGTCCTGCACGCCCAGCACAACAAGAATACCGGAAAAGCCCACAACCACCGCGATCACCCGCCACGGGCCGATCTTCTGGCGCAGCACCAGAACCGTCATCAGCAGCACAAAGATCGGCGAGGTAAACAGCCCCGCCAACGATTGCGCGATGGGCATGAAAGCAAGCGAGCCAAAGTAGCACATCATCCCGATCGCAATCAGCAGGCTGCGCAACGCCACGGCCCACAGGCGTTGCGGCCTGAGCGTGCCAAGACCCGCCATCGACAATCCTGCCACCAACGCAAGCGCCATCACCGATCGCACGGCAAGGAATTGCCAGATGCTGATTTCGGTGGCGATGTGCGCAACAAAATTGTCGACAAACCCCAGCAACACCATTGCGATCAGCATGGAACTGGCGGCCATCCACGGGCGCGTCACCGGACCGGCAGACGCACCTGCAGCAGGAAGGGTACGAGGTGCGGTTGCCTTTACCCGGTTATCTTTCTTTTGCAACGCTCTGCCCTCTGCCATAGTTGATTTCATACAACGCACAAATGCGTGGGTCGCAGCAATAGGGAGATAGCGAAATGGGTTGGCTGAGCGATGAAACCGGTCTGGACAAATGTGCCGCCAACCATGTGCCGCTGACCCCGCTGTCGCATTTGCGCCGCGCCCGCACTGCCTTTGCCGGACGCACTGCTGTGGTCTACGACAATCACCGCGTGACTTATGCCGAATACCACGACCGCTGCACGCGACTGGCCTCGGCTTTGGCGGCGATGGGCGTGGCTTCGGGTGATGTGGTCGCCACGCTGATCCCCAACCTGCCCGCACAGGCCGAAGCGCATTTCGGTGTACCCGCCTGCGGCGCTGTGCTGAACACCATCAACACGCGGCTGGATGTGGACACGGTTGCCTATATCTTTGATCACGGCGGCGCGCGGGCGGTTCTGGCTGACAGCCAGTTCATAGAACTGGCCGAAGCGGCCAAGGCGCAGTCCGGCTCGGACTTGCAAATCATCGAAGTGCCCGATGCCGCTCACGGCTGGCCTGCCTCGGGGCGGCATCCGGTGTACGAAGACGTGCTCGCAGGCGCCGATCCGGCCTTTGACTGGCACATGCCACTGGACGAATGGGAAAGCCTTGCGCTGAACTATACTTCGGGCACCACCGGCCGCCCCAAGGGCGTTGTGTGCCATCACCGCGGCGCTTACCTGATGACAATGGGCACGCCGGTCAGCTGGCAAATGACCCTACAGCCGGTGTTCATGGCCATTGTTCCGTTGTTTCACTGCAACGGCTGGAACCACACGTGGATGATGCCCCTGCTGGGCGGCACGCTGGTGTGCTGTCGTGACATCACAGCGGCGGCGATCTATGACGCAATTGCCGACGAAAAGGTCACCTATTTCGGCGGCGCACCCATTGTGCTGAACATGATGGTCAACGCAGGCCCCGACGAACGGCGCGCCTTTGACCATCAGGTGCAGGTTTTCACTGCAGGCGCGCCCCCTGCCCCCACCACCCTTGCCAAGATGGAAACGCTTGGCTTCAACGTCACACAGGTCTACGGGCTGACCGAAACCTATGGCCATGTCACCGAATGCCTGTGGCGTGCCGAAGATTGGGACGCACTGGACCAGAACGCGCGCTCTGCCATCAAGGCGCGTCAGGGCATCGCCATGCCGATGATGGAGGACATCACGGTGATGACCGATCGGATGGTGCAGGTGTCACTGGACGGCACCCAGCAGGGCGAGATCATGATCCGCGGCAATTCGGTAATGAAGGGGTACTTCAAAAACCCCCAAGCCACGCAAGAGGCGTTCGAGGGCGGCTATTTCCACTCGGGCGATCTGGCTGTGCAGCACCCCGACGGCTATATCCAGATTGCCGACCGCGCCAAGGATATCATCATATCGGGTGGCGAAAACATCTCGTCGGTCGAGGTCGAGGGCGTGCTGATGGCGCATCCGGATGTGAACCTTGCCGCCGTGGTGGCAAAACCGGACGAAAAATGGGGCGAGGTGCCTTGCGCCTTTGTCGAGCTGAAATCCGGTGCCAACCCCACCGCCGAAGATATGATCGCCTTTGCCCGCGACAAGCTGGCCGGTTTCAAAACCCCTAAACGTGTCGTGTTTTGCGAGTTGCCGAAAACATCCACAGGCAAAATCCAGAAATTCGAATTACGCGCACAGGCAGCCTCTCTCGATTGATCCCCTTCATCTTGCCCGTAAAACTCCGGGGTCCGGGGCTGGCCCCGGTTCCACACCTCTCCTGTCGCTTTGCGCCCGCATTTCAACGTGCTAGGCTGCCACAAATACACAAGGCCGTCCGAGCAGACCATGACCGCCCTTAAGAAATACGCCCGTCTCGAAGCGACGGGCCTTTGGCGCCAGACGCCGGACGAGCAACGCCGCGAGGTGGTTGTTTCGATCGGCGATGCGACGCTTGTCATCTCCAATCTGAATGACACTGCCCTGACCCACTGGTCGCTGGCCGCCATCGAGCGCGCAGGCGCCGGCGATGATCCGGCCACCTTCCACCCCGACGGCGATCCGGGCGAGACGCTGCAACTGCAAGCCGACGAAGTCCAGATGATCGAGGCCATCGAAACGCTGCGCCGTGCCGTGACCAGATCGCGCCCGCGCCCCGGCAGGCTGCGCTGGCTGGGGGCGACGCTGTCGACCACGGCGGTGGCGGCCTTGCTGATCTTCTGGCTGCCCGGTGCGTTGATCAACCACGCAATGAAGGTCGTGCCCTCTGTCACACGCACCGAAATCGGTCGCGAGCTTCTGACACGCATCGAGCGGGTCGCAGGACCGCCCTGCCAGACCGCCGAGACCGTGCGCCCGCTGGCGCAACTGGCGGCGCGCACGGGCGCCACAGGCGGCATCGCGGTACTGCGTGACGGCGTGCGCACCAGCCTTGCGTTGCCGGGTGGCAAGGTGCTGTTGAACCGTGCGCTGGTCGAGGACTTTGAAGAGCCGGACGTGGTGGCAGGTTACATTCTGGCCGAAGAGGTGCGCCGCGCCAACCAGTCTGCCATGCGCGATCTGCTGTCGACGGCAGGTCTGCGCGCCAGCATCACCCTGTTGACCACAGGCGAGATGCCCGAACGTGCCTTGGACCGCTATGCCGAAACCGTTGTGGCAGGCACGCGCCCCGATGTGTCGGATCAGGAATTGCTGGCCGCCTTTGCCGCCGCTCAGGTGCGCAGCACGCCCTATGCCTATGCGCAGGATATTTCGGGTGAAAGCACACTGGCATTGATCGAAGGGGATCCGATGGCGGGACAAAGCCCTGCGCCGGTCCTGAAAGATGCTGATTGGTTGCGGCTTCAGGCGATCTGCGGCGGCTAGGGCTTTCGTCAAGCCGCCGCGATCAGATCAACGCAGCACAGCCCCCGGGAATCCGGCGCCGCGCATCTTGGCCAGCGCGATTTTCTGGGCTGCAGGTGTGCTGAACGGTCCGACCAGCACCATACGCATTTGTTGGCCGCTGCGGGTAAACTTGCCGATCCGCGCGGGCAGCCCCATACGCATGGCGCGTTGGGCCGCTTGTTGGGCGCTGTCGGCACCGGGGTAGTACCCCAGTTGCACATAGCCCTTGCCGGTGATCTGTTCGCCTTTGGCCTGTTGTGCTTTGGGCGTGGCGGGCACCGGCGCAGCGGCAGAACGGCTCGAAACGGTTGGCGCGCGGTAGGTGCCGGGATTGCGCTTGATGCGTTTGACCAACACACCCTCACGACGCTCAAACGTCACAGTGCCCAATTCGCGCTGTTGTGTGGCGATGTCGGTGTAGGGATAGACCAGCGGCACTTTCGCAGTCAGGTCGGCACCGTTGGTTTGATTGATCAGACGGCGGGGCACAGTCGATGTCCAGACCAGCAGCATCCGCGCATGGCCGTTCAACGTCTGTTCGGCGCGGTAGGGGTTCAGGCGGTCGTCTTCCCATGCGTGGCGATAACCTGCGGGCACCACTGCATTGGTGGTGTTCAAACGGTTGGTGTAGACATGCTTGGGCACCACGCGGGTCTGGCCGGTGATGGGTGCCCCCTGTACCACACCGGTTACGGCGACGGGGCCATTGTTGCCAATGATCGGCTCGGCCTGCGGTCCGCAACGGACCGCACCGCGCTCGCCCGCGTTGATATAACGTGCGCTGATCGGGGACGCGTCCTGACAGGCAGGCTGGCGTGGCGTGGCGGCGGCGACACGCGGCGCAGGCGCTGCGGGTTTGGCAGCCGGTTTGGTTTTGTAAACGGTTTTTGGGGCCGCTGCACGCGGTGCAGGTGTCGGCGCTGCGACCACAACCCGCCGGGGCGCGGGTGTTGCGGCAGGCGCACGGCGCACAACAGCTTGCGGCGCAGGCTTTGGCGCGGGCGCATTGGCCACTTTACGGGTTGCAGGTTTGGGCGCAGGCGCCATCTTGATCTGTTCCGGTGCCCGTGGTGCGGAAGGCGCGCTTGCAGCCGTCTGCACACCTTGGGTCGGGGTCTGGCCGCAGATTATCTTGCGCGAGCGGTTGACGCGCGGCACCCATGTGACGTTGCCGTCAATACCCGCGCGGATAAACACACAGCCTTTGCTGTCGACATACTGTTTGCCCTTGTAGCTGGCAGAGGGAAATTCAGCCGGTGTAATTTCGCCACGCGACAGGCTTTGCGCGCCCACCGTACCGACATTTGCCGACATCGCGATCACAGCAATGGCAATTGCTTTGGTAACTTTCATCTGCGCCCCCACAGGTTTGGTCGTTACTATATATAGTGTCCACAACGATGCCCGAGAACTAGAGACGAGGCAAGCGTTCAGAAAGGGCGCGTGCGGCTATTTCGTGCCGAACATGCGGTCGCCCGCGTCGCCCAGACCCGGAACGATATATCCCTGTTCGTTCAGCTTTTCGTCAATCGCCGCTGTGACAATCGGCACATCAGGGTGGGCCGCGCGCATGGTGGCAATGCCCTCTGGTGCGGCCAGCAGACACAAAAAGCGGATGTTGGTGGCCCCCGCCTGTTTCAGCAAATCAATCGCTGCCACGGAAGAGTTGCCGGTTGCCAGCATCGGATCGACGGCAATCACCAGACGGTCATCCAAACCTTCGGGCACCTTGAAGTAATATTGCACAGGCTTCAGCGTTTCTTCGTCGCGATACAGCCCGACAAATCCGATCCGCGCCGAGGGGATCAGTTCCAGCACACCGTCCAACAATCCGTTGCCTGCCCGCAGAATCGAAATCAGCGCCAGCTTTTTGCCATCCAGCGTGGGCGCATCCATCGGCTGCATCGGCGTGTCGATCCGCTTGGTTGTCATCGGCAGGCCGCGCGTCACCTCATAGGCCAGCAACTGGCTGATTTCGCGCAGCAATTGCCGGAACACCGCCGTCGGCGTGTCGCGGTCGCGCATGATGGTCAGCTTGTGCTGGACAAGGGGATGATCGACGACGGTGACATGCTCGCTCATGGCGCTCTCCAAATTTGCTTTCCCCTATGTGCCAAGCACGGGGGCCAGAGACAACCTGTGTCGTGCTTAACCGGCCACCCCGAGGTGCCGCAAAACCAGCGCCGCCACATCGGTAAAGCCGATTTGCCCCAACGTGCCCGCACCGATGCCCGCAACAAGAACCGGCACCCGTTCACGGGTGTGATCGGTGCCGGTCCATGTGGGATCATTGCCGTGATCGGCGGTGATCACCAGCATATCGCCCGTGCGCAATTGCCCCAGCAACGTGCCCAGTTCGACGTCAAACCACTCCAGATGGCGGGCATAGCCCGACACATCGCGGCGGTGGCCATAGAGGCTGTCGAACTCGACGAAGTTGGCAAAGGTCAGCGATCCGTCCTGCGCGTCACACACCAGATCGTGTAAATGTCGCATCAGGGCACGGTCATCGCCTTTGCGCACCTCGTCTATGCCCTGCATCGAAAAGATGTCACCGATCTTGCCTACGGCATAGACCGCGCGGCCTGCGTCCTGCACCCGGTTGGTCAGCACCGGCGCGGGTGGCAAAATGGCAAAGTCCTTGCGATTGCCGGTGCGCTGGAAATGCCCGACCTCGCCCGTAAAGGGCCGCGCAATCACCCGCCCCACCTTCATCTGGTGCAACAGCGGTGCGACGTCGGCACACAGGCGCAGCAACCGCTCCAGACCAAAGTGTTCTTCATGCGCCGCAATCTGGAACACGCTGTCGGCGCTGGTGTAACAAATCGGCCAGCCGGTGCGCAGATGCTCAGCCCCCAGATCGGCGATCACCGTCGTCCCCGAGGCATGGCAGTTGCCCAAGATGCCCGTCGTGCCTGCCGCCTTGCAGACAGCTGCCACCACATCGTCGGGAAAGGTCGGGGTTTCGTCGGGAAAGTAATGCCATTCCCACGGCACCGGCAGCCCTGCCAGTTCCCAATGCCCTGACGGCGTGTCCTTGCCGCGTGAAATCTCGGTGGCGGCCCCCCACATGCCCGTCGGCGCGGGCGCATCGACCACCTGCCCGCTGGCCAGTGTCACTGCCGCTCCCAGCCCCAGCGCCATCATGTGCGGCACCTGCAAGGGGCCGGATCGCCCGTCTTCGGCCTGTCCCGCAGCGCAGGCGGTGATGATATGGCCCAGCGTGTTGGCGCCTGTGTCGGGAACATCGCCATTGAAAAACGTACCGGCATCGGGCGCGCCGCCAATGCCGACGCTGTCGATGACCACCAGAAACGCGCGTGCCATTACGACACCTGCGCGTGGATCAGCGCGGGGGCTTTTACCGCCCCGTCGCGCAATGTGAACGCCGCCCGCACAGCGGCCTCGGCGCGGTCGGCCTGATCGGGGCGCGATGCGTGGATCACCGCCAGCGGCTGGCCCTTGGCCACCGCGTCGCCCAGACGCAGCACGCCCGACAGGCCCACCGCCGGATCAACCACATCGCTTTCAACCGCACGGCCGCCGCCCAAAGCGACGACAATCCGCCCCAAGGCTTCGCCGTCGATGGCCTGCACCCGACCCGCACCTTGGGCCACAACCTCGCGGATCACCGTCGCCTCAGGCAAGAACCGTTCGTGGTTCTCGACGAAATGCACCGGCCCCCCCATCGCGGCAATCATCTTGCCAAAGCGTTCGGCAGCCGCCCCGCTGTGGATCGCCTGCGCAATCAGTGTAGCCCCCGCATCCGCGTCCACAGCCAGACCGGCCCCCGCTAACAGCACCCCGCCCAGCGCCGCACTGATCTGCGACAGCGGCGCATCCCTGTCACCTGCGGTCAGCACAGCCATCACCTGCGCCACCTCCAGCGCATTGCCCAGCGACGGGGCCAACGGCTGGTTCATATCCGTAATCAGCGCCGAGGTCCGGCATCCGGCAGCATTGGCGGTTCCGGTCAGAGCCTCGGCCAAGGCCCGCGCCGCATCCATATCCTTCATGAACGCGCCCGACCCCACCTTGACGTCCAACACCAGCCCCTCAAGCCCACCCGCCAGCTTTTTCGACAGGATCGACGCCGTGATCAAGTCCAGACTTTCGACCGTCGCTGTCACATCGCGGATCGCATACAGCCGCTTGTCCGCAGGAGCGATATTGCCCGTTGCACTGACAATGGCACAGCCGGTGCTGGCCACCACATCATGAAATTGCGCCGCATCCAGATTGACGTTGACGCCGGGGATCGCCTCGAGCTTGTCCAGCGTGCCGCCTGTATGCCCCAGACCCCGCCCCGAAATCATCGGCACATAGGCCCCGCAAGCCGCCAGCGCAGGGGCCAGCACCAGCGACACGCAATCGCCTATACCACCGGTCGAATGCTTGTCCAGCACCGGGCCGTCCAGATCCCAACCCAGCACCTGCCCGCTGTCGCGCATGCCCAGCGTCAACGCCACGCGGCCCTCGTCGGTCAACCCGTTCAGGCAAACGGCCATCGCAAAAGCCCCCGCCTGCGCGTCACTGACCGCGCCATCGGCCAGCCCATGGGCAAACCACGCCAAAGCATCGCGCGACGGGGTGTCACCCGCGCGCAGGGTGGCAATGATATCACGGGCCGAGAAGTCGCTCATTTCATGTGGCCGGGCGTAAAGGCGCCGGGCAGCAATTCGGCCAGCGTCATCACCTGTTCGGCCCCGCCCGTGGTCGCCATCGTCACGCGCACATCGCCCTCGCCAAATTCGGCCAGCTTCTGTCGGCAGCCGCCGCACGGCGTCACCGGCATCGGGCTGCCCGCGATCACAAAGACCTCGGTCAGCCTGGTCTCGCCCGCCGCCACCATCGCGGCAATCGCGCCCGCTTCGGCACAGGTGCCTTCGGGATAGGCCACGTTTTCCACGTTGCAGCCGGAATAGACAGTGCCGGACGCACCGGTGATCGCCGCGCCTACCTTGAACTGTGAATAAGGCGCATAGGCTTTTTCGCGCACGGCAGTCGCGGCTTCTTTCAAACTCATTAACTTTCTCCTGTTTGTGTGGTGAACGCCCCCGGCAAGGACACTTCAAGCAGTTCCAGATCGTCCGAAGGGTCGCGATACCGCACCTGCATGGCAGGCGGCACAACAAAAGCGTCACCCGCCTCCAGATTGTACGGTTCGCGGCCTTCGCCCTCCAGCGTCATTGTTCCATCCATCACAAAGGTGAACAGAATGTCGCTGTTATGCGATGTCCATTCCGGCGCACCAGTGCCACGCCGCACCACATGCACCCCGGCCACATTGTCGGTATGCGCCGCAATCGTGGTGTCGCGCGACTGAAAGCCGCCGATGCGAAACGGTTGCCAAACCGCCTCGTCCGCCTTGTGATGCACAAACCGCTGGCCTTGAAACACGCGGGCAGGATTGGCGGGGCCGTTTGGCAGTTCCATAGTGTGGTCGATGGTGGTCACATGCTCGGCCGGCACGCCGATCTCGATCACTTCGATGTTGTCGCTGGCAAACAGCACACGATGCCGGATCTCGGGCGGCTGGATTACGCAGTTGCCTGCGTGCAACCTGAACGGTTCCCCCTGATCTTCATAAACCAGATCGACCCAGCCCCGATAGCAAAAGATCAATTGAAACCCAACCGTGTGATAATGCACCATATCCGGAACCGGCCCGCCGTCGGGAATACGGATGTGGCTGGCAATGATCGACCCGCCCAACCGGTCGGGAATCAGATCGCGGTAATGCATGCCCGCGCGGCCAATCACCCACGGGGCCTGATCCTTCAGCCGCCGCACCACGAAAGAATGCACGGTCTCGGGCATCACAACAGGCTGCTGCAACGCCTCGATCGCCACCTGCGTCCCGCCCGGAGCCGTCAACTCCAGCGCGCCAGCCGCAAATTCCTCAGGATTGTCACACCGGATCAGCACCCGCCCCGCGGCTGCGTCCAGCCCCGCGTCCAGCCGCACCGCCAGCCCATGCCCCGAAAACACTGCCACCGCAGGATCGTCTGCGGGATAGATCATGTCCATCCGCATTCCCAACTGCTTGGTGAAAAACCCGATGTCGCCACGCAAATCCTGCGTCGGCAATATCACTTCTGCCTGTGTGTCACTCATACGCCCCTCTTCACGCTCCAAACTGTCTCCGCCGCACGGAATTGACAAGAGACCGCTTTCTTTTGGCCCCAAATATCTCGGAGCGCGAGGCAGAGCCTCGCACAGCCTGCATCAGCACCGGTTGGCGCGCCCGAAGAAATAGTTTAACGCTAAACTAAATCGATCCAAACCGGAGCCACCACGATGTCCGATACCCCTTCGTTGCGTCAGGCCGCACTTGATTATCATGAATTCCCCAAGCCGGGAAAACTGGAAATCCGCGCCACAAAGCCGCTGGCCAATGGCCGCGATCTCAGCCGTGCCTATTCACCCGGCGTCGCCGATGCCTGCCTTGAGATCAAGGCCGACCCTGCCACCGCTGCGCGCTATACTGCGCGCGGCAATCTGGTCGCCGTGGTCACCAACGGCACCGCCGTTCTGGGCTTGGGCAACATCGGCGCGCTGGCATCCAAGCCGGTGATGGAGGGCAAAGCCGTCCTGTTCAAAAAATTTGCTGGCATCGACTGTTTCGACATCGAGGTGAACGAGACCGACCCCGAAAAGCTGGCCGAAATCGTCTGCGCGCTGGAACCGACATTCGGCGCGATCAACCTTGAGGATATCAAAGCTCCCGACTGCTTTACCGTAGAGCGCATCTGCCGCGAGCGGATGAACATTCCTGTCTTTCACGACGACCAGCACGGCACCGCCATTGTTGTGGGGGCGGCGGCCACCAACGCGCTATACGTGGCGGGCAAGGCGTTCGAGGACATCAAGATCGTGTCCACGGGGGGCGGCGCTGCGGGCATTGCCTGCCTGAACATGCTGCTGAAGCTGGGGGTAAAGCGCGAAAACATCTGGCTGTGCGATATTCACGGGCTGGTTTACGAAGGTCGCACCGAAGACATGAATCCGGCCAAGGCCGCCTATGCGCAAAAGTCCGACCTGCGCACGCTGGATGACGTAATAGACGGGGCCGATCTGTTTCTGGGCCTGTCCGGCCCCGGCGTGATGACCCAGGATCACGTCGCCAGAATGGCGAAACGGCCCATCATCTTTGCGCTGGCCAATCCGACGCCAGAAATCCTGCCCGATCTGGCCCGCGAGGTGGCCCCCGATGCGATCATCGCCACTGGTCGTAGCGATTTTCCAAATCAGGTCAACAACGTACTGTGTTTTCCGTTCATCTTCCGCGGCGCGCTGGATGTGGGGGCGACCACGATCAACGACGAAATGCAGCTGGCCTGCATCGACGGCATCGCGGCCCTTGCCCGCGCCACCACCAGCGCCGAGGCGGCGGCGGCCTATCAGGGCGAACAGATGACCTTTGGCCCCGACTATCTGATCCCCAAACCCTTTGACCCGCGCCTTGTGGGCATCGTCTCCAGCGCCGTGGCACGGGCCGCTATGGACAGCGGCGTGGCCATGCGCCCGATCGACGACCTTGAGGCCTACAAGACCAAGCTTGACGGCTCGGTGTTCAAATCCGCCCTGTTGATGCGCCCCGTGTTCGAGGCCGCCCGCAGCGTGTCGCGCCGCATCGTTTTTGCCGAAGGCGAGGACGAGCGCGTGTTACGCGCAGCTCAGGCGATGGTCGAAGAGACCACGGAACGCCCCATTCTGATTGGCCGCCCCGAGGTCATCGAGGCGCGGATCGCCCGCGCCGGTATGACAATCAAGCTGGGCGAACACTTTGATCTGGTGAACCCCGAACACGACCCGCGCTATCGCGATTATTGGGGCACCTACCACGAGATCATGGCACGCAAAGGCGTCACGCCCGATCTGGCCCGCGCCATCATGCGCACCAACACCACCGCCATCGGTGCTGTCATGGTTCATCGCGGCGAGGCTGACAGCCTGATTTGCGGCACGTTCGGCGAATTCAGATGGCATCTGAACTATATCGATCAGGTTCTGGGCACCAAGGATCTGCACCCCGTGGGTGCGCTGTCGCTGATGATTCTGGAAGACGGGCCGCTGTTCATCACCGACCCGCACGTCCACTTGGCCCCATCACCGCAGGACATTGCACATATCGTGATCGGAGCCGCACGACACATGCGCCGCTTTGGCATCGAGCCACGGATCGCGCTGTGCTCGCAATCGCAGTTCGGCAGCCAAAGCAGCGGGTCGGGCGTGCACATGCGGGCCGCTCTGGATATCCTCGATTCCGAACCGCGTGATTTCTGCTACGAAGGCGAGATGAACATCGACGCGGCGCTTGATCCCGAACTGCGCGAACGGCTTTTGCCCGGCGGGCGGATGAAGGGTGCGGCCAACGCGCTGGTCTTTGCCAATGCGGATGCAGCATCCGGCGTGCGCAATATCCTGAAAATGAAGGGCGGCGGGCTTGAGGTCGGGCCGATCCTGATGGGAATGGGCAACCGCGCCCATATCGTCAGCCCCTCGATCACCGCGCGCGGATTGCTGAACATGTCGGCCATCGCGGGCACTCCGGTCACGCAATACGGCTAATTCGCAAGAGCATTTACAGCGCCGCCCCACCGCTCTCAGGGCGGCACGTTGGCGCGTGTTGCTTTTGCGCGAATTTGGCTGCGCGGCGTCATGACTACCCTGCCCGATCCCCGCTCAAGACGCTTCCGCGCCGAAATACCGCACTGTCCGCCTTCTGTTGCGTTGGACAAGCGCATATTCCGCAGCCTATGAGTGACCCTAAGACAGGGAGGACTTATTATGGGATATCGCGCAGCATATACGCGCTGGCAAAACGACCCCGATGCCTATTGGCTGGAGGCGGCGCAAGCCATTGATTGGGACGTGGCACCGACGCAGGCGCTGTTTGACCGTGGCAACAATTCATACGAATGGTTTGCCGATGCGCAGGTCAACACCTGCTATAACGCAGTCGACAGACACGTAAACGCTGGCAATGGCGCGCGTACCGCGATCATCTATGACAGCCCGATCACCGGCCGCAAATCCAAAACCAGCTTTGCCGAATTGCAGCAACAAGTTGCAGGTTTTGCTGGCGGGCTGGCGGCCCAAGGTATCACCAAGGGCGACCGCGTCATCATCTATATGCCAATGGTGCCCGAAGCGCTGGTGGCAATGCTGGCCTGTGCGCGGCTGGGCGCAATCCATTCGGTGGTGTTCGGCGGGTTCGCCGCCCACGAACTGGCTGTGCGCATCGACGATTGCACACCCAAGGCGATCATCGCGGCCTCTTGCGGGTTGGAACCGAACCGCGTTGTGAAATACAAACCGCTGCTGGACGGTGCCATCGAACAGGCAGCACACAAGCCCGACTTTTGCGTGGTCTTGCAGCGCGAAGAAGAAGTGGCCCCGCTGACCGAAGGTCGCGATCTGGACTGGTTCGACTTCCAACACGGCACCTCGCCCGCAGATTGTGTGCCCGTCGAGGGCACCCACCCTGCCTATATCCTCTATACCTCGGGCACCACCGGCGCGCCCAAGGGCGTTGTGCGCCCCACGGCGGGGCATCTGGTGGCCCTGAACTGGACAATGAAAAACATCTATAACGTCGATCCGGGCGATGTGTTCTGGGCCGCGTCCGATGTCGGCTGGGTCGTGGGACATTCGTACATCTGCTATGCGCCGCTGATCCACGGCAACACCACCGTGGTGTTCGAGGGCAAACCCGTAGGCACCCCCGACGCGGGCACCTTCTGGCGGGTGATCTCGGAACATAACGTGCGCAGTTTTTTCACCGCCCCCACTGCCTTTCGGGCGATCAAGCGTGAAGACCCCAATGGCGAATTCCGCAAGGACTATGATCTAAGCTGCCTGCGCGCGCTGTATCTGGCGGGCGAACGCGCCGATCCCGACACTATCGAATGGGCCCAAGACCTGCTGGGCGTGCCGGTCTATGACCACTGGTGGCAGACCGAAACCGGCTGGACAATCGCGGGCAATCCTGCGGGGCTTGAGGCGCTGCCGGTCAAGATCGGGTCACCCACCGTTCCGATGCCCGGATATGATGTACATATTCTGGACGAAGGTGGACGTATTCTGCCCGCAGGCGAGTTGGGCGCGATTGCGATCAAACTGCCCCTGCCCCCCGGCACCCTGCCGACACTGTGGCAAGCCAACGACCGGTTTCACAAAAGCTATCTGAACACTTTTCCCGGTTACTACGAGACCGGCGATGCGGGGATGATCGACACCGACGGCTATCTGTACATCATGGCGCGCACCGATGACGTGATCAACGTGGCGGGTCACCGTCTGTCGACGGGCGGCATGGAAGAAGTGCTGGCGGGCCATCCCGATGTGGCCGAATGCGCAGTGGTCGGTGTGGCGGACCCGCTGAAGGGGCAGAACGCCGTGGGCTTTGTCTGTCTGACCAAGGGAGTTGACCGCCCCCATTCAGAAATCACCGCAGAATGTGTGCAGCGCATCCGCGACCAGATCGGCCCTGTGGCGGCGTTCAAAAAATGCGTAGTTGTGGACAGGTTGCCCAAAACACGCTCGGGCAAGATCCTGCGCGCGACGATGGTGAAGATCGCGGATGGCGAGACCTTCAAGATGCCCGCAACCATCGACGATCCCGCCATTCTGGATGAAATCAGGGACGCGCTGAAAACCATCGGTTACGCGGGCGGCTGAACTGGCAAACGCAGAACGACAAAAGCCCGCAACGCGCGATGCGTTGCGGGCTTTTGATGCGTATAACGGACGACTTAGAATTTAGCTTTGGCGCTATCGGCCCATTCATCAACCTGACGTTCGGCTTCGTCGCGTGCCACGCCATAGCGTTCCTGAATCTTGCCGATCAGAACCTCGCGGTCGCCTTGCGCCTGATGAACTTCGTCATCAGTCAGCTCGCCCCATTTTGACTGGACCGAGCCTGTCATCTGCTTCCAGTTGCCTTGAATTTTATCCCAGTTCATGATGTATCTCCTTTTCTAATTTCTCTGCAGACCCAACGCGCAAGACCGGCAGCCGTTCCACGAAAAGACAGCAATTCCGCGAACACATGCGCGTGTTTCAGCCAACGAACGGGAAACGACCCTGCGGGGACCATCCGGCAAGAGAAAAGTGGTTCAGTTGAACTGTTCCGAGATCAGCCGCTCTTCCAGCCCGTGACCGGGATCGAACAGGATGTGGTGCACAATGCTGGGCTCGGAGCGGATGATCACCGTGCGCACGTCCGGCACAGAACGGCTGTCTGCATCGGCCATTACGGGGCGCCTTTCTGCTTCGAGCACGTCAAAGCGCACTTCGGCGGTTTTGGGCAGCAACGCACCACGCCAGCGGCGCGGGCGAAAGGCCGCGACAGCGGTCAACGCCAACACATCGGCCCCGATCGGCAGGATCGGCCCGTGGGCGGAATAGTTATAGGCAGTGGAGCCTGCGGGCGTGGCGACCAATGCGCCATCACAGCTGAGCGCGTCCAGACGCAAACGGCCATCGACGGTGATGCGCAATTTGGCAGCTTGCGGGCCCGCGCGCAAAAGTGAAACCTCGTTGATTGCCAGCGCGTGGTGTTCTGACCCGTCACCACAGGTGGCAATCATCTTGAGCGGATTGACCTCGGCCTGTTCAGCCGCCTCCAGCCGCTCGACAAGGTCATCCTCGGCGTATTCATTCATCAAAAACCCGATGGTGCCACGATTCATGCCATAGACCGGCGCGGGCAATTCCTGAGTGGTATGCAGCGTGTGCAGCATGAATCCGTCACCGCCCAAGGCCACGATAACGTCCGCGCTGTCCTGTGGTGCGTCGCCATAGCGCTTTACCAGCGCCGCAAGGGCGGTCTGGGCGACAGGTGCCGCACTGGCAGCAAAGGCAATTTTCAGCGGCATGTGGGTTTCCTATCGGCACGAAGCTGCCCGATTTGAAACATATTATTCCCTCAGGCACCAGCACAGCCGCAATCTTTGGTCTTTACGTCGTATTACATGCTTTGCCCGACCAGCGGTTTAAGTTACGTAGCGGCGCAATACATCACGCCACGCATGGAGACCTGCACATGTCCGCCACCACACCCGGTTTTTTCACCCAAAGCCTTGCCGAACGCGATCCCGAGCTTTTCACAGCCGTCACCGACGAGTTGGGGCGCCAGCGCGACGAGATCGAACTGATCGCATCAGAGAACATCGTATCGGCAGCAGTGCTGGAGGCGCAAGGCTCGGTGCTGACCAACAAATACGCAGAAGGTTATCCCGGGCGCCGCTATTATGGCGGGTGCCAATTTGTGGACGTGGCGGAAAATCTGGCCATCGACCGTGCCAAACAGTTGTTCGACTGTGACTATGTGAACGTGCAACCGAATTCGGGTTCGCAGGCAAACCAAGGTGTGTTTCAGGCATTGCTGACGCCCGGTGCAACCATTCTGGGCATGAGTCTGGACGCAGGCGGCCACCTGACCCACGGCGCGGCCCCGAACCAGTCGGGCAAATGGTTCAACGCTGTTCAATACGGTGTGAAACGCGACACACTGAACATCGACTATGACCAGATGGAAGAGCTGGCTCTGGAGCATAAACCGGCGATGATTATCGCTGGCGGTTCGGCCATTCCGCGCCAGATCGACTTTGCCCGCATCCGCGAGATTGCCGACAAGGTGGGTGCCTATGTGCTGGCCGATGTGGCGCATTTTGCCGGTCTGATCGCCGCGGGTGAATACCCCTCGCCGTTCCCGCATGTGCATGTGGCCACCACCACCACGCACAAGACCCTGCGCGGCCCGCGCGGCGGCATGATCATGACCAACGACGAAGCGATCGCCAAAAAGATAAACAGCGCCATTTTCCCCGGTATTCAGGGTGGGCCGCTGATGCACGTTATCGCAGCCAAGGCCGTTGCCTTTGGCGAGGCGCTGGACCCGTCGTTCAAGACCTACCAGCAGCAGGTGATCAAGAACGCCCAAGCGCTGGCAGACCAGTTGATGAAGGGCGGGCTTGATACCGTCACGGGCGGCACCGACACCCACGTGATGCTGGTTGATCTGCGCCCCAAGGGCGTCAAAGGCAATGCCACCGAAAAGGCACTGGGCCGCGCGCACATCACTTGCAACAAGAACGGCGTGCCCTTTGACGACGAAAAGCCGACGATCACCAGCGGCATCCGTCTGGGCAGCCCCGCAGGCACGACGCGCGGCTTTGGCGAGGCCGAGTTCCGCCAGATCGGTGACTGGATCATTCAAGTCGTCGACGGGCTGGCCGCAAACGGCGAAGACGGCAACGCCGAGGTCGAGGCAGCCGTACGCGCAGAAGTTGCAGAGTTGTGTGCACGCTTTCCGTTGTACCCCGATCTTTAACGCATCCATGACGTAAGGTAACACCCGCAGATTCCCGCTGCGGGTGTTTTACGTTGTTGCATCAACTTATTTTCTTTGAATTTCGTTTGATTGTATTACATATTTTGCTCAGGCCCGAGACCAGAACGGAGGCTGACGCGTGGTAAAGAACCGCATAAAAGAGGACATCGGCCCATCTACGGACGGCCTTGCCTTGCCTGACGAACTGACCATACCCTATCCATTGCGGGTGCAGGCCATCTATGTGCATGCTGGGGACTATGTGAAACCTGACACCCATCCCGTCTATACCTTGATGGATGGCGCAGGCGCGCAGCACACCGTCAGCTTTGATCACCCCGGACAGGTGACCAGGGTTCTGGTCCGTCCCGGCCAGATTTTTCGCAAGCGCGCGCGCGTGTTCGAGTTCTGCTGCGACAGCACCGCCGTGGCCTTTTCTGCCGATGTGCCACCCTCGAAGGTCAAACGGCTGTCGGCACCGCCGATCCGGCCACGAGCGATGACCAGCAGACCGGCGCAGCCCGTGTCGTCTCCCGAACCGCAAGAACCCGCCACAACGTGGCGCTTTCGGCGCAAGGAATCTATCGCGTTGGTGGGGATTGCTGCGCTGATTGCAGCGGTCGCGCTGTTTTCCCGAGGCGAATTGATGGCGACCGGCAGGCAAGAACAACCGGTGGATTCTGCTCCGACCGCCATTGATGCGGCGACCGACTAAACCGGATCAGCTGCGCTGCGGGCGGATTACAAGTGCCCCGACCAGACCAGCCAAACGATAAACAGCGTCACAACCACCAGCATGTTGAACACGATCACGCCCGCAAGACCCAGCCGCCGCCCACGGCGCTGGTCGGCTGGATCAATGGTTTTCAAATGTGCCAGAATCTCGGTTTCGACACGGACAACGGCGTCCGTGTCGATAGTGTGCCGCAATTTGGGGTGGCCATCTATGGCTTGCGCACGTGCAACCACCTCTGCCTGACGCCGCACTGCTTTCGGCAGGCGTCTGCCCGCTTTGCGCAATGCCGCGTCAAAACTGCGGGCTTTCACGCCCAGCGCCTTTTCCAATGCGTCGCGCAGCCGTTGGGTGCGGGCGTCGATATTGATCTGCGTTGCCATAGCGCAAGGCCTAGCGCACCTTGTCGAAACGCGCTAGCCCTAGCGCTATGCTGAATTATACCGATTATGCCCCCGACATCGCCAGCACGCCGCTGCTGATTGCCCACGGCCTGTTCGGATCGGGTCGCAACTGGGGAGTCATTGCCAAACGTCTGTCCGACCAACGGCGTGTGATCGCGGTGGACATGCGCAACCACGGGCAAAGCCCGCGTGCTGATACCAACAGCTATACCGATATGGCAGACGATTTGGCCGAGGTGATTACGCAGCTTGGCGGGCCAATGGATGTGCTGGGCCATTCGATGGGCGGCAAAGCGGCGATGACGCTGGCCCTGACACGGCCCGATCTGGTGCGGCGGCTGGTTATCGCCGATATTGCACCGGTGTCCTACACGCACAGCCAATCCGAATTCATCACCGCCATGCGCGGCGTTGATCTAGACACGGTCACCCGCAGATCTGAAGCCGCCGAACAGTTGGCAGCACTTGGGGTCGAACCGGCCTTGCAGTCGTTCTTTACCCAATCGCTGGACGTGGCAGAGAAACGCTGGCTTTTGAACCTTGATGCGCTTGAGGCGAATATGCCCGACATCATGTCCTTTCCCGATCTGGAGGGTTGCTTTGACGGGCCGACGCTGTTTCTTACGGGGGGCACATCACAATATGTCACATCTAAACACCGCCCGCGGATCAAAGAGCTGTTCTCGCAGGTGCATTTTGCAAAGATTCCCGACACCGGCCATTGGCTGCACGCCGAAAAGCCGCGCGACTTCGAGGCGGCGGTGCGGACGTTTCTGACAATGGATTTTGACGCCGCGTGAGGCGCTGCCCTCAGGCGGTCGGTTCTGCGCTGTGCAGCAGATCCAGCGACGGTGTACCTACTCCGATTACCCCCTCAAAGGTGCGATCCTCCATGCCGGGTCCGGGGTAAGCGAAAGTGTCAATCCCCGCGTCCACCGCCGATGCGGCCCCTTCGGGCGTGTCTTCTATGGCCAGTGCGGCCCCGGCGTCCACATTCAAAGCGCGCAGCGCATCGCGGTAGATTGCGGGTTCCGGTTTGGGGCGGGCCGCCTTTGATCCATCACCGATATAATCGAAAACTGACGGGTCCAGATCGCGGCCCAAGGCACGCAAGATCAGTGCAACCTGACGTTTGTCCTCGGCGCTGACGCAGGCGATTTTCACATCGCACCGGCGGGCTTCTGCGATCAGATCGGAAATGCCGGGACGCAAACTCACGCCGCCTTCCAGCGCCGTACCAAAGGCGTCGATCTTGGAATCGTAGATCGCACTGGCGTCCACCTCGTGGTCCATACTGTCGGCGTAATGCTGGATACGCGCATGCCCTCCGATCACGCGTGACAGTTCGGCGTATTCTTCGGTGCTCCATGCCCAGTCCAGATCATTGGCGGCAAAGGCTGCGTTGAACGCGCGGCGTTGCAGATCAAAAGTATCGACCAACACCCCGATCGAGCCTAAAAGCAGTGCAGAATAACGCAAGACAGATTCCCCCGAAGATACCACGTTAACGCACCTGCGGGCCTGTGGTTCCTTCTGACAGGCCAGCAGAGGCAAAGATTTTTGCCAATACCCCTGTCTGATTGGCCGATGGCAAGGTGACGGCCCTTGCGCCCGACGCCTTGTTGCCTATAACGCAGGACAATTTGGGCGCAGGGGGTGCCCGGAAACTGAAGGGGCCGCGCCATGCCAAAAAGAACCGATATCAAGTCCATCATGATCATCGGAGCTGGCCCCATTGTTATCGGGCAGGCTTGCGAATTCGATTACTCCGGCGCTCAGGCCTGCAAGGCCCTGCGCGAGGAAGGTTACCGGATCATTCTGGTCAATTCGAACCCTGCCACCATTATGACCGATCCGGGCATGGCCGATGCCACCTATATCGAACCGATTACACCCGAGATGGTCGCCAAGATCATCGAAAAGGAACGCCCCGACGCGCTGTTGCCGACAATGGGCGGGCAGACCGGCCTGAACACCTCGCTGGCGCTGGAAGAGATGGGCGTGCTGAAAAAATACGGCGTCGAGATGATCGGTGCCAAGCGCGAAGCCATCGAGATGGCCGAAGACCGCAAATTGTTCCGCGAAGCGATGGACCGTTTGGGCATCGAGAACCCCAAAGCCACGATTGTGACCGCGCCCAAGGGACCGGACGGCAAGAAAGATCTGGCCGCCGGTGTCGCGCTGGCGTTCGAGACGCTGGATTACGTGGGTCTGCCCGCGATCATCCGCCCCGCCTTTACCATGGGCGGCACCGGCGGTGGCGTCGCCTATAACCGCGAAGATTACGAACACTTTTGCCGCACCGGTATGGATGCGTCGCCCGTTGGCCAAATTCTGGTCGATGAAAGCCTGCTGGGCTGGAAAGAATACGAAATGGAAGTGGTGCGCGACACCGCCGACAATGCCATTATCGTCTGTTCCATCGAAAACATCGACCCGATGGGCGTACACACCGGCGACAGCATCACCGTGGCCCCTGCCCTGACGCTGACCGACAAAGAATACCAGATCATGCGCAACCACTCGATCGCCGTGCTGCGCGAGATCGGCGTGGAAACCGGTGGATCGAACGTGCAATGGGCAGTGAACCCCGCCGATGGCCGCATGGTCGTGATCGAAATGAACCCGCGCGTGTCGCGCTCATCCGCGCTGGCGTCCAAGGCGACGGGTTTCCCGATTGCCAAGATCGCCGCAAAACTGGCCGTCGGCTATACGCTGGACGAGTTGGACAACGACATCACCAAGGTGACGCCCGCCAGCTTCGAGCCGACGATTGATTATGTCGTCACCAAGATCCCACGCTTTGCGTTCGAAAAATTCCCCGGCTCGGAACCGAACCTGACCACAGCGATGAAATCTGTGGGCGAGGCAATGGCCGTTGGCCGCACCATCCACGAATCGATGCAAAAGGCGTTGGCCTCGCTGGAAACCGGTCTGACCGGCTTTGACGAAATCCGCATCCCCGGAGCGCCGGATCGCGCCGCAATCACCAAGGCGCTGGCGCAGCAGACACCCGACCGTATCCGGGTGATCGCCCAAGCCATGCGTCATGGAATCAGCGACGTGGACATTCACGGCATCACAATGTTCGACCCGTGGTTTCTGGCCCGTATCCGCGAGATTGTGGACACCGAAGAAGAGGTGCGCGCCAGTGGTCTGCCCGAGGATGAAAAGGGTCTGCGTCACCTCAAGATGATGGGCTTTACCGATGCGCGTCTGGGCAAGCTGACCGGCCTGACCGAAGATCAGGTGCGCACCGCGCGCCGCAACGCGGGCGTCGTAGCCGTGTTCAAACGCATCGACACCTGTGCCGCAGAGTTCGAGGCGCAAACGCCCTATATGTACTCGACCTATGAAACCCCCGTCTTTGGCGAGGTCGAATGCGAAGCCCGCCCGTCAAACCGCAAAAAGGTTGTTATTCTGGGCGGCGGTCCGAACCGCATCGGTCAGGGCATCGAATTCGATTATTGCTGCTGCCACGCATGCTATGCGCTGACCTCGACGGGCTATGAAACTATCATGGTCAACTGCAACCCCGAGACGGTTTCGACCGACTATGACACCTCGGACCGGCTGTATTTCGAGCCGCTGACCTTTGAACACGTCATGGAAATACTACGGGTCGAGCAGGAAAACGGCACGTTGCACGGTGTGATCGTGCAATTCGGCGGGCAAACCCCGCTGAAAATCGCCGCCGCTCTGCACGCCGAAGGCATTCCGATCCTTGGCACCACGCCCGACGCCATTGATCTGGCGGAAGATCGCGAACGGTTCCAGCAACTGGTGCAGGGTCTTGGCCTGAAACAGCCGCACAACGGCATCGCCCATTCCGACGCCGAAGCGATCTCCATCGCTGCCGACATCGGCTTTCCGTTGGTGATCCGCCCCTCGTATGTCCTTGGCGGTCGCGCAATGGAAATCGTGCGCGATCAGGCCCAGCTTGAACGCTATATCAGCGAGGCGGTTGTGGTGTCGGGCGACAGTCCCGTACTGCTGGACAGCTATCTGTCCGGCGCGGTCGAGCTGGACGTCGATGCGATCTGTGACGGCACCGACGTGCATGTTGCGGGCATCATGCAGCACATCGAAGAGGCGGGCGTACACTCGGGCGACAGTGCCTGTTCGCTGCCCCCCTATTCGCTGTCCGACGAAATCATCGAACAGGTCAAGGTTCAGACACACGCATTGGCCAAGGCGCTGCATGTGGTCGGCCTGATGAACATCCAGTTCGCGGTCAAGGATGGCGAGATCTACCTGATCGAGGTTAACCCGCGCGCCTCGCGTACCGTGCCCTTTGTGGCCAAGGCCACCGACAGCGCGATTGCGTCGATTGCCGCACGAGTCATGGCGGGGGAACCGCTGTCCAACTTCCCGATGCGCGCGCCCTACGATGCAAGCGCCAAATATTCCGACGTGCTGCCGCTGGGCGACCCGATGACATTGGCCGACCCCAACATGCCGTGGTATTCGGTGAAAGAGGCCGTCCTGCCCTTTGCCCGCTTCCCCGGTGTCGATACGATCCTCGGCCCCGAGATGCGTTCGACCGGCGAAGTCATGGGCTGGGACCGCGATTTCCCGCGTGCTTTCCTCAAGGCGCAGATGGGCGCAGGCAACCCGCTGCCGCGCGAGGGCTGCGTGTTCGTGTCGATCAAAGACGATGACAAATCAGCCGATATGCTGGAAGCGGCTAAAATCCTGCTGGAACTGGGCTTTACCCTTGTTGGCACCAATGGCACCGCCAAGTGGCTGAATGACAACGGCCACACCTGCGGGATCGTCAACAAGGTCTACGAAGGCCGCCCCGACGTGACCGACCTGATGAAAAACGGTGGCGTGCAGATGGTCATGAACTCGACCGAAGGCACCCAAGCGGTCGAGGACAGCAAATCGATCCGCTCGATCGCGCTTTACGACAAGATCCCCTATTTCACCACCGCAGCGGCGTCCTATGCTGCCGCGCTGGCGATCAAGGCGCAGGCCGCCGATGATGTAGGTGTAAAACCGCTGCAAGGGTGATGCAGACCAAGGCCATTGCTGCGCGGCGATGGCCTTGGCAGCCTTTTATCACATTCTTGAAATCGCCACGGTGATCTTCCCAAAGTCGCCAACCCAAGGGTGACCCCGCCCCCCCTGCTGCACTAGCGTTCCCTTGTCCAAGACATGGAGCGACGCCAGTGCCCCGCGAATA
This sequence comes from Pseudosulfitobacter pseudonitzschiae, assembly GCF_002222635.1. NCBI lineage: Bacteria > Pseudomonadati > Pseudomonadota > Alphaproteobacteria > Rhodobacterales > Roseobacteraceae > Pseudosulfitobacter > Pseudosulfitobacter pseudonitzschiae. The sequence goes on from NZ_CP022415.1 coordinate 2,413,806, forward strand.
CCTGAAAAAAGCGATCAAAACCGCCCAGACCGGCGCGTCGGACGTGCATCAAACCGTCTCGGACATCCTGGTTGACATCGAACAGGGTGGCGAAGATGCCGCCCGTAAATACGCCGCGCAGTTTGACGGCTATGACGGCCCTGTGCTGCTTGACGCCAATGCCATCGCAGAGGCTTGCGCGCGTGTGCCGCAATCGCTGCGCGACGACATCGCCTTTGCCCATGACAACGTCCGCCGATTTGCCGAGACGCAAAAGCAATCTGTACAAGACGTGCAAACCGAAGTCCTTCCCGGCCTGATCGCGGGGCAAAAAACCATCCCCTGCAACGCCGCCGGTTGCTATATCCCCGGCGGACGATATGCGCACGTCGCATCGGCGATCATGACTGTAACCACCGCCAAAGTCGCCGGTGTCAGCCATATCGCCGCCTGCTCGCCTCCGCACCCCGGTGTCGGGTTGCCGCCTGCAATCATTTTTGCCGCGCATCTGTGCGGTGCTGACAGCATTCTGGCGATGGGCGGGGTGCAAGGGATTGCCGCAATGACATTCGGCCTGTTCGGACTGCCCCGCGCCGACATCCTTGCCGGTCCCGGCAACCAGTATGTCGCCGAAGCCAAACGCATCCTGTATGGTCGCGTCGGCATCGACATGGTCGCAGGGCCCACCGACAGCCTGATCCTTGCCGACGTATCCGCCGACCCGCATATCGTGGCCACGGATTTGGTCAGTCAGGCCGAACATGGTTACAACTCGCCGGTCTGGCTGGTCACCGATAACCGCGCGCTGGCAATGGACGTCGCCGCCCGCGTGCCTGCCCTGATCGCGGCCCTGCCGACTCTGAACCGCGAAAGCGCCGAAGCGGCATGGCGCGACTATGCCGAAATCGTGCTGTGCGACGACCGCGAAGAGATGGTGGCCTGTTCCGACGCCTATGCGCCGGAACACCTGACTGTACAGGCCGCCGATCTTGATTGGTGGCTGGACCGCCTGACCTGCTATGGTTCGCTGTTTCTGGGCGAAGAGACCACCGTGTCCTATGGCGACAAGGCCACGGGCACCAACCATGTGTTGCCGACCTCGGGCGCGGCAAAGTATACTGGTGGCCTGAGCGTTCACAAATACATGAAAGTCGTCACATGGCAGCGCGCAACCCGCGCCGGATCGAAATCCGTGGCCATCGCCACCGCCCGCATCAGCCGAGTCGAAGGCATGGAGGGCCACGCCCGCAGCGCCGATGTGCGTCTTGCCAAATATTTCCCTGATGAAACCTTCGACCTTGCCGCACAACTCTGACCGAACAGAAAGAAACCCATGAGCATATCAGAACAGATCGTCGGTGATCTGGTGGCCAATGACATCGCCTTTGTCACCACCGTGCCGTGCAAACAACTGGGCGGCGTGATTGACGCCGTCGAGGCACACCCCGACATCATGCATGTCCCCGCCAACAAGGAAGACGAAGGCATGGGCCTGTGCGCAGGTGCGTGGATGGGCGGCAAACGCCCGATGATCATCATGCAGAACACCGCCATCGGGGTCACGATCAACACATTGGTGACGTTGACGCAATTCTACCGGATGCCGCTGCCGATGCTGATCTCCTACCGGGGCGAACTGAAGGAACCCGTCGCCTGTCAGGCCGAAATGGCCGTCCACACCAAGGCGCTGCTAGCCCAGCTGAACATACCCACCTACCACTTTCACAGAAAGTCGGATGCGGATGAACTGGACGCGATCCTGAAATACACCTTCATGTGCAACAAACCCGTCGCAATCCTGACCGACGCAACCTTCTGGGGGGGCTACTGATGAACCGCTCCGACATCCTGCGCGACATCGCACCCGTGACCCGTGATCATCTGGTGGTGTGTAACATCGGCCTGCCCAGCCAAGAGCTGCACATGATCGACGACCAACCCACCAATTTCTACATGCTGGGCACGATGGGGCTGGCGTCGTCCATCGGTCTGGGGCTGGCACTGTCGCAAACCAAACAGGTCATTGCCATCGACGGCGATGGCTCGGTGCTGACCAATCTGGGCACCCTGCCCACCATCGCCAACAACGTGGCCGACAATTACATCCTGCTGATCATCGACAACGGCAGCTACGGATCGACGGGTGACCAGCCGACCTATGCGGGCAAGAAAACATCGCTTGCCGAGGTCGCGCGCGCGTGCGGTTGTGACAACGTCGTCGAGGTTACGGCCAAAGACACCGCCCAAGCGCTGACCGACGCGCTGGCCGCCGAACGCATGACGGTGATCGTTGCGAAATGTGCCAGCGGCAACATCAAGGTGCCGGTGATCACCAAAGATCCCGTGGTGATCCGCGACCGTTTCATGACGGCCATCCAATCGTGAAGCGGGCCTGAAAATCGGGGCGGTGACCCGCCGCCCCGTCTTGACCTTCCAGCGCTAACACGTCTTCATACGGAACGCTGAAAAAAGGGGCAGATCATGTATACGCCGGCGATCACAGGCACAGGTGTCTTCACACCCTCCGAGACAATCACAAATGCGGAACTGGTGACGGCCTTCAACGCCTACGCCGATCTGTTCAATGCCAACCACGCCGCCGAAATCGCCGCAGGCACGCTCGAAGCCAAGGAACACTCTTCCGAGGAATTCATCTTCAAGGCCTCTGGCATCGAACAGCGTTATGTGATGGTCAAAGACGGCATTCTGGACCCGACCGTGATGTACCCCAAGATGCGCCAGCGCAGTGATGACGAACCGTCGATCATGGCCGAAATGGCGCTGAAAGCCGCAAAGATCGCGCTGGAGAACGCAGGCAAAACCGCCGCCGACGTAGGCGCGGTGATCTGTGCCGCCTCGAACCTTGAACGGGCCTATCCGGCAGTGGCCATCGAAATTCAAGATTTGCTGGGGATTCAGGGCTTTGCCTTTGATATGAACGTGGCCTGTTCGTCCGCCACCTTCGGCATTCAGGCCGCCGCCGACATGATCCGCGCAGGTTCGATCCGCTCTGCGTTGGTTATCAACCCCGAGATCTGCTCGGCCCATATCGAATGGCGCGACCGCGACTGCCACTTCATCTTTGGCGATGTGGCCACCGCCACCCTGCTCGAGCGTGAAGAAGACGCCAAAGGCCCCTATTTCGCCGTCAAATCCACCCGCTGCGCCACCAGCTATTCGAACAACATCCGCAACAACAACGGCTTCCTGCGCCGCTCGCGCCCCGATGGCATGAAAGATCGCCGCGACATGCAGTTCATGCAAAACGGACGCAAGGTGTTCAAAGAAGTCGTCCCGATGGTTTCGGAACATATCAGCAACCACATTTCGGATGAAAACCTTGGCGCGGGCGACATCAAACGCCTGTGGCTGCATCAGGCCAACAAAAGCATGAACGACTTTATCGGCAAAAAGGTTCTGGGCCGCACGCCCGAACCCGCGGAACAACCCAATATCCTGCAAGACTACGCCAACACGTCCTCTGCGGGGTCAATCATCACCTTTGCCAAACATTCCGCCGACCTCAAGGACGGCGACTTTGGCCTGATCTGCTCTTTCGGTGCGGGCTACTCGGTTGGCAGCGTCCTGCTGGAAAAACACGGCTAACGCTTCTTTTGGCCAAAAGTATCCCGGGGGGTCAGGGGGCAGCGCCCCCAAAACTGCGGGTCGGCAGGGTGGGCACATTTCGCATCATCGAAACAGTCCGGCCCCGACAGTTACTTCTTTGACACCCGCTCGTGCACCGCTTCGACCGTTTCCACCCGCTCGGAGTACCGGTCCACTAGATAATCGGCCCGCCCGCGCACCAGCCATGTGAATTTTACCAACTCTTCCATCACATCGACGATCCGGCGATAGAATGGCCCCTCGGGTAGACGCCCTTCGTGAAACTCCAGCCACGCTTTGGGGATCGACGACTGGTTGGGAATGGTAATCATGCGCATCCAGCGGCCAAGAATACGCATCTGGTTGACCGCATTGAACGACTGCGACCCACCCGAGACCTGCATCACCGCCAGCGTCTTGCCCTGCGTGGGGCGGATGCCGCCCTTCATCGACAGGGGAAGCCAGTCAATTTGGGTTTTCATCAACCCGGTCATGGCCCCGTGACGTTCGGGCGACGACCAGACCATGCCCTCGGCCCAGACGGCTAGATCACGCAGTTCGATCACCTTGGGGTGATCCTCCGACGCATCATCCACCAGCGGCAACCCTGCAGGGTCGAACATCCGCGTTTCACAACCCAGATGGTGCAGCACCCGCGCGGATTCTTCGGCCGCGCGCCGCGAATAGCTGACATCGCGCAACGATCCGTACAACAGCAGGATACGCGGCGGGTGGCGCGGATCATCCGCAGACGCCAGCGCGTCCACATCTATGTCGGGCAGTTCACCAACAAAAAGCGCGCCGGTGTCTTCAGGCACTTTCTTCTTCCAGATGCAGTTTCATGTCGATCAGGACACGCTGCAACAAAGACGTCTCGCGCAGCAGGCGTTTGGCTTCGTTGACGGTGATGATGCCGTCCTCGATGGACTGCTGGTATTCGCTCATCAACATGGCAAAACGCTGGCTCAGCGCGATCACATCCGCATTTACACCGCCCTTCATTGGCGTGTTCTGGCGACGATCTTCAAACGACAGACTGCCCCCCTGCAATTCTGCCAGCGCAGTGGTGACAAAAGGAAATGACGCCTCTTTTTCAAGAAGCACCACCGCGTCGACCGGCATGAACCGGTCGGCATGTTCGGGGTTGTCCGAATAATATCGCCCCAAGGTGGCTTTGGATTTTCCCGTTAAAGCGCACGCAGGCTCAATACCCACATCCTTGACTAAAGCTTCGGTGTGCTTTTTCAAATAGCTGCCAATACCCGCCATACGTCCCCCATCAGCTTTCGTGCGGCTTGTCCCCGAACGCCGGGGGAAACCGTTCTGTCTTTTCCCATTAATTCAATGGCGTGGAAATGTCATTTCTTAATCGTCCCCTGAGTTTCGGGATTTTCCGAGTGTCCCGTTTCCCCAGACACGGGAAAGAGTGAAGTCCGTTGTGCTTTCGCCGCCTGGGAATGGCGGGCCGGTTTGTCCGGCAGTCGGCGCAACGGGCCTTACAATTCAATGTATCAGGCGTCTGTCCTGCGGGCCTGTTTCAGCACATGACGGCGTGCGATAAACTGGCACAGGCTATCTTGGACTGCCTTGCCTGCCCTAACGCCTTGGCGTACCTCTTGGGCCTATGGCAAAGCTCTATTTCCACTACTCGACAATGAACGCAGGCAAATCGACAGTGCTTTTGCAGGCCGCGCACAACTATCGTGAACGGGGAATGCAATGCTACCTGCTGACCGCGCAATTCGACAACCGCGCAGGTCAGGGCCGTATCGCCAGCCGGATCGGCATTGGTCAGGATGCAGACACATTCGGCCCCGGCGAAGACCTCTTTGCCAAGATACAGACGCAACTGGCCACAGCCCAGATTGCCTGTATTTTCATCGACGAGGCCCAGTTTCTAAGCGATGCGCAAGTGTGGCAACTGGCACGTGCAGTGGATGATCTGAAGGTTCCAATCATGTGCTACGGGCTGCGGGTGGATTTTCAGGGCAAGCTGTTTCCCGGCTCGGCCACTCTGTTGGCACTGGCGGACGAAATGCGCGAAGTGCGCACCATCTGCCATTGCGGCAAGAAGGCGTCGATGGTCGTCCGGCAAGACGCGCAGGGCAACGTGGTCAAGGACGGCGCACAGGTGCAGATCGGCGGCAACGAGACTTACGTCAGCCTGTGTCGCCGCCACTGGCGCAAGGCGACGGGCGACATTGCCTAGAACCACACCGCGTTCGGCGCGTCCTGCCCGTCGATCAGCACCGCCCTGAGGTTGCGCAGCGCCATCAGCCCCATGTCCGTACGGACCTCAAGCGCGGCCGTGCCCAGATGCGGCAGCAGCACCACGTTTTCCAAAGCGACCAGCGCCGCGGGCACGTCCGGTTCCTGCGCATAAACATCCAGACCTGCACCACCGATGGACCCGTTCTGCAAGGCTGAAATCAGCGCCTCTTCGTCCACCACATCGCCGCGGGCGATGTTGATCAGATGCGCGTGGGGCTGCATCGCGGCCAGCACGTCGGCGTCGACCAGATGCCGCGTTCCGGCCCCGCCCGGCACCGCCAGCACCAGCACATCCACCGCTGCGGCCAGCTTTGGCAGATCGTCAAAGGGCGTTGCGTCAAAATCCAGATCCTTGGGCGAGCGGGTAAAATAGGCCACTTTCATTCCAAAGCCGAAATGACACCGCCGCGCAATCGCCTGACCGATCCGGCCCATACCGACAATGCCCACCGTCTTACCCGACAGGTGCATTCCCAGCATTTGCGTCGGGTGCCAGCCGTCCCACCGTCCTGCACGCACCATCCGTTCGCCTTCGCCTGCGCGGCGGGCGCTCATCAACATCAAGGTCATGGCGGTGTCGGCTGTCGCATCGGTGACAGCACCGGGTGTGTTGCTGACGATCAGCCCCTTGGCCTTGGCCGCGTCCACGTCGATGTGATTATAGCCGACACCAAAGTTGGCCAGCATCACCGCGCGTGGCGTTGCCTTGGCAAACACCTCGGCGCTGAACCTGTCGCCCAGCGTCGGCAGAACGGCGTCATATCCCTCGAGCGCTTCGACCATTTCAGTCTGTGACAACGGCGCATTGCTGGCGCGCATGGTGACGTCGAAATGCTGACGCGCCTCGGTTTCGACGTCGGCAGGCATGGGCCGAGAGATAAAAACCGTCTTCACTGCATCCGCCCCCCGTTCGGCACCACCTGGTCGGGGCGCAGAAGAACGATTTCGCCGGTCGCATCGGGCAGGCCCAGCACCAGCACCTCGGACATGAACGGCCCGATCTGGCGCGGCGGAAAGTTCACCACCGCCGTCACCTGTCTGCCCACCAGCATCTCGGGCGTGTAATGCGCGGTGATCTGTGCGCTGGTCTTGCGTTCTCCGATGTCACCGCCAAAGTCGATCCACAACTTGATCGCAGGCTTGCGCGCCTCGGGGAAGGGTTCGGCGCGGACGACGGTGCCGACGCGAATGTCCACCTTCAGAAAAGTGTCGAAATCCAGATTGTCAGCCATCAGCCAGTTCCTTTGCGCGCTGTGTTGCAGCCGCCACCGCACGGGGCAGCAAGGACGGAAAGCCGGTCTCGGGGTCCATCAGCACCTCCAGCGCCGCCTGCGTCGTGCCATTGGGCGAGGTCACGTTGATGCGCAACTGCGTCGGGTCTTCGTCGGAATCCTCGGCCAGCGCGCCGGCGCCCGCCACTGTCGCCTTGGCCAGTTGCATCGCCAGTTCCGGCGAGAGTCCTTGGGCCACACCACCTGCCGCCATCGTTTCGATCATGTGAAAGACATAAGCCGGACCAGAGCCGCTGACCCCCGTCACCGCATCGATCTGCGATTCCGTTTCCAGCCGCACCACCTGCCCCACTGCGCTCAGCAGGTCTTCGGCCACGTCCAGCGATCCGGCCCCCGCAGCATTGGCGACAATGGCGGTGATCCCGCGCCCCACGGCGGCAGGCGTGTTCGGCATGGCCCGCACAACCGGCGTGGCCGCGCCCAGCGTCTTTTCGAAATAGGAAATCGGCGTGCCAGCCGCGACACTGACAAATGTCGTCTGTCCGCCACCCATATGTGCCATATTGGGCACCGCGTCGCCCATCATCTGCGGCTTGACGGCCACCAGAACAATCGCCGGATGCGCAGGCAGGTCGGCATTGATATGCACGCCGCTGGCTTTCAGCCAGTCCGACGGCTGCGGGTCTTGCACCCAGACCGAGGCTGCGGGCAGACCGCGTTTCAGCCAGCCTGCCAGCATTGCCGAGCCCATCTTGCCACAGCCCAGCAGCACTAGACCTCGCTGCGCGATCACATCATTTGTCATGGTTTGCCCTTCCCCTTATGTGGTTCAGGGCAAAGGTTTACGCGCGGCCATAGGCCTCTGCAATGGCCACATCCAACGCTTCTTTGGGTGTGCGATCGCCCCACGTCAGCAATTGCAGCGCGGGATAATAGCGCTCGGCGCTCATCACGGCAGCGCTGATCATGGTGTCGACCTGCTCGGGGCCTGCGACCTGACCACCGGCCAGCACCAAGCCATAGCGGTACACCATCAGCTTTTGCTCTTCCCAATATGTGAAGGCACCAGCCCAGCATTGGTCGTTGATCAGGTTCAGCAAAGCATAAAGATCACCCAGCTTTTCGGCGGGTGGTTCCATTTCAAAGGTACACACCAGACGCAGGGTTTCGTCATAGCCCGACCATGCCAGCGTCAGGGAATATGTCCGCCACTGGCCTTCGACGGCCATCGCGATCTGGTCGTCCGCGATGCGGTCGAAATCCCAGTCATGATGCGCCGCGATGTTCTCGACTATATCAATGGGGTGAATCTCGTCTTCCAGGTAATGCTCGGAAAGGGCCATGTCGCTACCTCATTTTCTCGCTCTAGCGACGGGGCCGTGTCGCGCCCCCAAGCGCTAGGTGCCTGCTCTGAGTATCGGGGGTCATCCCCCGTGTCTCTACCAAATATGGTGCAGGCGGGGCGGCCCTGTGGCAACCCTTTATTTGGGGATAAGTTCAATAAGTTGTGGAAAAGGCTCTGGGGCGCACAAAATGGACGCTTGGAATCGGGGTTCTGACGGGTGCTGATTGTCAGATTATGCCATCTGCCCAACGCAAAACGTCTGCCCCAAAAGGCAGACGTTCCCGAATGACTCACAAATTTTGGCACCGCCACATATGCGGCACCCGCCCGTCACGCCCAAAAAGACGTGTTTATTTGCTTTCCAACGCATCAAGACGCGCTTTCAGCGCCTCGTTCTCTTCGCGGGCCTTTTGCGCCATTGCGCGCACCGCGTCGAATTCCTCGCGGGTGACAAAATCACGGTCCGCCAGCCAGCGATCCATCAGCGACTTCATCGCGGTTTCGGCTTCGCCTTTGGCACCCTGCGCCACGCCCATCGCATTGGTCATCAGTTGCGAAATATCGTCGAAAATCTTGCCACGCGCTTGCATGTGCGTACTCCTATAACTGGCTTGTTACCTATATGGGGTGATGCGCCCGCGCCCGCAAGGTTGACTTCCCCCGCGCGGCACATGCATGTCGCATCCATGACCGGTTTGATCCCCTTCCCCGATATCTCTCCCGACATCTTTTCGGTGTCGATTTTTGGCATGACCATCGCCCTGCGGTGGTATGCGCTGGCCTATATCGTGGGCATCCTTGCAGGCTGGCGCATGGTGGTGATGGCCATCAACCGCGCACCGCTCTGGCGCGACGATACGCCCCCGATGACACGCGCGCAAATCGAGGAACTGCTGACGTGGATCATTGTCGGGGTCATTCTGGGCGGGCGGCTGGGGTATGTGCTGTTTTACCAGCCGGCCTATTACTTTGCCAATCCGATGCAAATTCTTGCGATCTGGCAGGGAGGCATGTCGTTCCACGGCGGGCTATTGGGCGTAATCGTGGCGGCATTTGTATATACTTCGCGGCAGGGCATCCCCAAAACCTCTGCCGCCGACGCCATCGCTTTGGGTGTACCGCCCGGTCTGTTGCTGGGTCGGATCGCCAATTTCATCAACGCCGAGCTGTGGGGCCGCCCCACCGACTTGCCCTGGGGCGTCGCCTTTCCCGGCGATGCCGCGCAGTATTGCCCCGACGTGGCGGACCTGTGCGCACGCCATCCCAGCCAGCTTTATGAAGCGCTGCTAGAGGGGCTGATTCTCGGGACGGTCTTGCTGATCCTTGTGTGGCGACGCGGTGCGCTGAAACGTCCCGGACAGGTGGCGGGCACATTTTTCGCAGGCTACGGTCTCTCGCGGTTTCTGGTCGAATTCGTGCGCCAACCCGACGCGCAGTTCATTTCCCAAGGCAACCCGCTGGGGCTGGCGTGGCATGTGGGCGGCTGGGGGCTGACGATGGGGCAGATCCTGTCGCTGCCGATGATCGCGCTGGGGCTGTGGCTGATTGTCCGCGCCCGCAGGATCACCCCAGCCCCATGACGCTGCTGCGGATACTGACCGACCGGATCGCGGCCACAGGTCCGATCACCGTGGCTGATTACATGTTCGAGGCGCTGCTGCATCCGGTCCACGGCTATTATACCACCCGCGATCCGCTGGGCACTGCGGGCGATTTCACCACCGCCCCCGAAATCAGCCAGATGTTCGGCGAACTGATCGGCCTTTCGCTGGCGCAAAGCTGGCTGGATCAAGGCGCGCCTGCTGCGTTTACGCTGGCGGAACTTGGCCCCGGACGCGGAACGTTGATGGCCGATATCCTGCGTGCCACAGCCCGTGTAACTGGGTTTCATAATGCCATGCGGATCACTCTGGTCGAGGTGTCTCCCGCCCTGTGCGACATCCAGGCCCGCACATTGCAAGGCCATACGCCGCAATGGCAGGACAATATACACGACCTGTCCGAGCAACCGCTGTTTCTGGTCGCCAACGAATTCTTCGATGCGCTGCCAGTTCACCAATACCAGCGCGACGGCGACCGCTGGCGCGAACGAATGGTCGGGATCGACGGCGACCGGCTTCAGATGGGGCTGGGCCCAGCCACCCTGCAACCCGCGCTGGCGCACCGGCTAGAAGACACACGCCAAGATGACATCGTCGAGGTTTGCCCCACAGCCCCCCCCATCATTGACACCATCAGCACCCGCATCCGCGATCATGGCGGAGCGGCGCTGATCATCGACTATGGTGACTGGCGCTCGTTGGGTGATACTTTGCAGGCGATCAAGGACCACGCGGCCACTGACCCGCTGGCGGCCCCCGGCACCGCCGATTTGACAACCCATGTGGACTTCGAGGTGCTGACCCAAGCCGCGCGCTGCCCTTTCACCCGCATCACCCCGCAGGGTGTGTTTCTGGAACGTCTGGGCATCACCCAACGTGCCCAAACTTTGGCGCAAACCCTGCGCGATGCTCCGCTAGAGGCGCACATCGCCGCACATCGCCGGTTGACGCATCCCGCAGAAATGGGAAACCTGTTCAAAGTGCTGGGTCTCTATCCCGAAGGGGCCACGCCACCACCGGGTCTGGAACCATGACGCTCAAGCTGCTGACACATGACACATTGGACCCGCTGCGCCACGGGTTCTTCACCCGTGCGGGCGGGGCCTCGTCAGGCGTGTTCGCAGGGTTGAATTGCGGCAGCGGAAGCACCGACCAAAGCGAGATCGTCGCGATCAACCGCGCCCGCGTTGCAGACAGATTGGATGTGCCCCCAGAGCACCTGCTGGGCGTGCATCAGGTACACTCGGCCACGGCGATCCCCGTCACCGGCCCGATGGCCAACAAACCCAAAGCTGACGCAATGGTCACCGCCACGCCGGGGCTGGCCCTGTCGGTTCTGTCGGCCGATTGCCAGCCGGTACTGTTTGCCGACCACAAGGCAAAGGTGATCGGTGCCGCCCACGCAGGCTGGCGCGGCACGCTGGACGGTGTGCTTGAGGCGACGGTGGACGCGATGGAGGCCTTGGGCGCCAAAGCGGACAACATCCACGTGGTGATCGGCCCGTCAATCAGCCAGCGCGCCTATGAGGTGGGACCAGAGTTTTTTGAAACCCATCTGGCCGAGGACGACGCCAGCGCCCGCTATTTCGCCAACGGAACGGGCGACAAGATGATGTACGATCTGCCTGGATATGGCCTGCACCGTTTGCGCAGCCGTGGTGTGGCGTCGGCTGAGTGGACGCGCCATTGCACCTATTCCGATCCGGTGCAGTTTTTCTCGTACCGCCGGTCGGTCCATGAACGGGCTGCCGATTATGGCCGCATGCTCGCCGCGATCCGGCTGTGAGCGTTAAAAACAGGAGACAATTGCGGCACGACGGCCTTAATTGTTCCAATTTCGCCTCAATCTTTCTTTGAATTGACCGAAACTGGTCCCAACCGCGCCTGAAATCGCTGTCAAAAAAGCTCTCAACAGCGGCACCAACGCCGCAGAGATGACAGAGCAAAGGGCACCGACATGAAAACCAACACACGCTTCATCAAATCCGTGGTCGCAACAGCCGCTGATGACAAGACGGTGATGCCTTGGGCCCGGGGCGCACGCCGCGCCGCTTTCATCGCCAAGCGCAAAGCCGATCTGGACCGCAAAGCGGCCTGATCCGGCCCAAACGGGTCGAATCACTGCCCGCGCTACAATTGGCCGAAATTAGGGCAAATGTGGCGACAGATATCTACCGCATCAAACAATCCGTCCTTTTCGGGGCGGATTGATCCGTTTTGGGGCTTAAAAGTCTCCAAAATTTTGACAGTTAAGCTAATGTTCAGCGATTAAAGTCACATCAGACACGTGAACCTCAGTTCATCTGTCGTCGTCGGTGGGGGCCGGCATCAGATGTGACCAACCAGATTAAGGTTAATCGCATGACCAGCACCATCGCCCTGACAGGGCAACCGCGCCGCCCGTCCTATGCCGCCCCGATCTCTCGCGGTGTCAGCCTGCCAGCCACGCGCACTTACGAAATCGCCGCCCTGCGTGCGGATGGCAGCCGTATGGTCAGCCAGACCAAGGCACCAGCCCTGCCACTGATCGAATCCGCATTTTCCGCCTTTGCCCGCGGCACGGTACTGGAAGGGCGCAATGGTCCCGTCGCCATCGAAGACCTGCAACCCGGTGACTGGTTGCGCACCTCGAACGGTGATGCGGAACAGGTTGTGTGGATCGGGTCCACCAATTTTGTGCCTGCCGACACTGGGCGCCGCACGCCGTTGATCCGCATCATGGCTGACAGCTTTGGCCCTGCGCGCCCCGAAAGTTTCCTGACAGTCGGTCCCGCCGCCCGCCTGCTGCAAACGCCGCACAATATGCGCGGAACGCTGGCGTCTGGCGCACAAATGCTGACACCGGCGCGGGATTTTGTGGATGGTGTAAATGTAATCGAAGTGACGCCGCCCACATCGGTGCGGCTATTCCACATCTGCCTGACCCGCCATGCCGCGATCTATGCGGGCGGTATGCAGATGGAAACCTTTCATCCCGGAACCCAAGCCACCCGCGCCGTCAGCCCGGCCATGCGCGACATGTTCCTTGCGTTGTTCCCGCGCATTTCGCATGTGACAGATTTCGGCCCGCTGGCGCATCCGCGCGCGCCCGACCATGCCGAGAATGCGGCCTGACAGAAATCCGGCCCGCGCAAACCGCGCGGGTCGCAGCCATCAGGCGGTTCTGCTCAACCGGTCTTCCAGAACATCAAAGGGCACGCCGGCCTCATCCTTGGCCTGACGGATCACCAGCGACGTCTTGACGCTGGCCACATTGGGCGTTGTCAGCAACTGGCCGGTCAGAAAGCTCTGGAACCCCGACAGATCGGGGGCCACACATTTCAGGATAAAATCCACTTCGCCGTTCAGCATGTGGCACTCGCGCACCAAAGGCCACGCACGACACCGGTCTTCAAAGGCGCTCAGGTCGCTTTCGGCCTGACTGGCCAGACCGACCATCGCAAACACCTGCACCTCAAAGCCCAGAACATGTGCATCTACATCCGCGTGAAACCCACGGATGTACCCGGCCTCTTCCAGTGTGCGCACACGACGCAGACAAGGCGGTGCGGAAATGCCCACCCGCTTTGCCAACTCGACGTTGGTCATGCGTCCATCTGCCTGCAGTTCTGCGAGAATCTTGCGATCAATTGGATCAAGCCGCGTATTCGCCATTTTGCCCCCGGATTTTGCGGTTGTTATAACACCGACCGCGTTGTGCGCAATATTGTTTCACTCAGCCGCAAGAATCTTGCAGCCACGTGGATAAAAAGTGCCTGTTAGCGCTGCATATCGGTCATGCAATTGCGGGGTTCAATCACAAAGCGCAGATGACTATATCCAAGAAGCCAAAAAAGACGTAGCACCACGTTCCACACCGCGCCGGCATCAACACCGGACGCCGACAGACCGACCTAAGGGGATCATCATGGGCGAGACACGCAAAACCAAGGTTCTGATCATCGGATCGGGCCCTGCGGGCTATACCGCAGGCATCTATGCCAGCCGCGCCATGCTGGAGCCGATCCTTGTTCAGGGGATCGAACCGGGCGGTCAATTGACCACCACAACCGAGGTCGAAAACTGGCCCGGCGACACCGAAGTGCAAGGCCCCGACCTGATGGTCCGTATGGAAGCACATGCTAAGGCGATGGGCTGCGAAGTCATCGGCGACATCATCTCGTCGGTCGACTTTTCGAAACGCCCGTTCGTGGCGCAATCCGACAGCGGCACGGTCTATATAGCGGATGCGATTATTCTTGCCACGGGTGCGCGCGCCAAATGGCTGGGCATGGCATCGGAAGAGAAATTCAAAGGTTTCGGTGTTTCGGCCTGCGCCACCTGCGACGGCTTCTTTTACCGCGGGCAGGAAATCGTGGTGATCGGTGGTGGTAACACCGCCGTGGAAGAGGCGCTGTTCCTGACCAACTTCGCCTCCAAGGTCACGCTGATCCACCGCCGCGACGAATTGCGCGCAGAAATGATCCTGCAAGACCGCCTGTTGAAAAACCCCAAGATCGAGACCCTGTGGTTCCACCAGTTGGAAGAGGTCTATGGCACCGACAGCCCGCTGGGCGTCGAGGGCGTAAAGGTCAAGAACGTGAACACAGGCGAAATCACCGACATCCCCGCCAAAGGCGTTTTTGTCGCGATCGGTCACGCTCCGTCGAACGAACTGGTCAAGGACGTGCTGGAAACCCACATGGGCGGCTATGTCGTGACCAAATCCGACAGCACCGAAACCTCTGTTCCGGGTGTTTTTGCTGCCGGTGACCTGACCGACCACAAATACCGTCAGGCCGTCACCTCGGCGGGTATGGGCTGCATGGCCGCCCTCGAGGCCGAACGCTGGCTGGCAGAAAACACCGATACCGACGTGGAAAAAGACACCTCCCTGCCGCTGGGCTATGGCACGGAAGTCAAAGAACGCGCCTGATCGCGGGCTGTGCCCCCGGTCTCACCGAACATCTGATCCAATGCGCCACGGTAGAACGCGGCACTTGCGTGGATGTCCATTGTGGCCGGGTGCGCTGCGTATGCCTCGCGGATAAATCCGCTTTCGGTGCGCTGGGCCGGATCGTGCTGGATCAGGCGCAGGCGGTCGTCTTGTTCGGGCATCATCGACAATGTCGCACGCAGCGCCGCCGCCTGATGATGGCGGTAGCTGCCGCTGTCGACAAAAGCATCGCCCAGACGCACCCGTGCGGCATGTTCCGGCAGATCGGGCGAGGCCACCCAGAACGCTCGCTTGAACATCGGATCCATTAATATCTGCAATGCCCAGGCCACTTTGGGCTGCAACGCGCCGCGATAAAAATCCTCAAGCGTAGCATCATCGCGGGCCACCAGCGGCAGTTGCGGCATTGCCTTATTGCCACCACGCAGGCCCGGCTGGCCCGTAGCCAGATCACCATGGGCGCGCAACACCTGATCACCGATGAAATTGCACCCCACCAGACACAAGGTCACCCGCCCACGGTGCATGGACAGGTCGATATCCTGCATCCGGTTGCGATATTCGGGGCGGAACACGATTTGTTCATAGGTGCTGCGTCGCCGCAAACGCGGCCAGCGCCCGCCGCCCTGAATGGCCGTGGTCCAGTTGATCGGCACAAACCAATGCCCCGCCGGGTCCAGATCGGGGGCTGCGGCCATCACCGCATCCTTAAAGCTGCCCAGATGGCTGTTTCCGGCAAAAAGGATGGGATCTTGCAGCGTCGCCCCCATGTTCAGACGCGGCGCAGCTGGCGCTGACCGAGGCGGAACGTCGGGCGCAAAACCTTCTAGCAGCGCCTTTTTACGGTTGTCGCCAGCCAATGCGTTGTCGGCATGGGTCAAGTGCTTGTCGCCAGCGTCCCCCGCCCCGTGATGGTGAAAGAACACGCCCATTACGGCCCGCACGCCCTCTTGGGTGACAGTGCGCAGGTTAGCATCATAGTAGCGCGAGCGGGCAGCGGGGTTGGTTATGATCTCATAGGATGGAAAGTAGTCGACAAAATCGTGCCGCGCGGCACATTCGCCCGCCACGGCGCGCAGCACCGATTTGGAATAGACCGTCGCGGGCAGCACGTGCCCGTCGGTCGCGGTTGCGCTCGGCGGCACCGGCGAAACCGTCAGCAAAACGCGAAACGCCCGCCCACCACGGATGTCGCGGATAAGGCCAAAGCTGTCTTCCAGCGCTGCCATCGTGTCGGCAAAGCCGAAATTGCGAAGGGCAAATGTTTGGGAATCAAACGCACCTCCCACGGCACCGGGCGGGGCGGGATAGACCGTGCCGAGTTGCCGGTGCTCCCAAGCCTCGGTCAGACCCAGCGTAAAGACAAACAGGTCAAGCCCCTCGATCATCTCGCGCACTGCTGCCAGATGCTGTGTCCGCGCCTCCAGCGTCTCGGCCGCCGTGTCAAATCCCTGTGCGGGAACGCGCGGGCGCAGGGCATCGATCACGCGGCCGCCACGCTTCCAGATGATCCCTTTGGACGGTTTGCCCCCTAGCACTTCGCGCAACAACTGCGCCAGTTGTGGTGCGGTGTAGATGTTGCCGTAGCGGGCCGAGAACTGGCCATACCCGCCCTGCTCGGCCTCTTGTGGTGTCAGGCCGTCGGGCGCTGGTTCAGCGTCGATCACATTAAACCCGTTTTGCACCAGAAACCCCGCCAAATTGCGGGCAAAGCAACTGCCCGCCGTGGCCACGCGCATATCACGCCGGATCGGCCATTTGGGCGTGTGAATATCGTAGAGTGCATCCGGATCACCGGCTTCGACGCCGGTTTTCCAGAAGCCACGCGGCGCAGTCTTGTCATAGGGATTGGTCATCCGGGCTCCACCTGTCGCGTTGGTCCGCTTTTCGCACAGGCCCTGTCACCTGTCGAGCAGGCAACTGTGCCATAGGCCCGTTGACGCCGCCCGTGCCAGCAGGCCATTCTGCCCAAAATCAAGGAGCAGTGGATGTCAGAACTCTGGCGCGGCAACTGGGCGACCCGCGCCCGCATTGTCAGTGGGCTGGCACTTATGTTCTATGCCTTGCTGCATTTCCTGAATATCGGGCTTGGCCTATTCTCGTCCGAGTGGCTGGAGAAGGGGCAGGATCTGCGCCAGATCGTGACCCGAAATGCGGTGGGCGAAGTTCTGCTCTATGCAGCCCTTGCAGTGCACGCGGGTTTTGCGATGGCGCGTCTGATCGAACGCCGCAGCTTGCGGATGCCCCGCGCCGAAGCCGTGCAATACGCCTTTGGTTTTGCCATTCCCCTGCTGCTGCTGAGGCATATCACATACACGCGCGTCGCCCACGAGGTCTATGCAGTGGATGACCAGATGGGATACCTGATGTTTCTGATCTGGGGCACCGTATCGGCGCTGTCCCAGACCGTGCTGTTGCTGATTGTATGGATTCATGGCTGCATCGGCTTGCATTTGTGGTTGCGCGGGCGGGCGTGGTGGCGGCGCAACACGCACCTGTTGACGGGGCTGGCCGTGTTCGTGCCTGCCTTTGCGCTGGCCGGTTTCGTGGCCGAAAGCCGTCGTTTGCACGACGCCGCCTTGGACGAAGACACGCGTCTGGATATGTTGGATGCCTATAATTTCCCCGGTCCGCGCGAATTCCAAGGCCTGATCCAGATCGACACCGCACTTTATTGGGGGTTTGTCGTGGTGCTCGGCCTTGCCCTGACATTCCACTTTGCATTACGCCTGAACGCACGCCGCACCAGCGTGCGCATCACCTATGCCGACGGGCCCACGATCACCGCACCACGCGGCCAAACGTTGCTGGAAATGTCGCGCGGGGCGAACGTGCCGCACACATCCCTGTGCGGAGGCAAGGGCCGCTGCACCACATGCCGCGTGATGGTCGAGGCAGGCGCCGAACACCTGCCGCCCCCATCGGACGCCGAAGCGCGCAGCCTGAACGCTGTGGGTGCCCCGCCCGGCGCACGGCTGGCCTGTCAAATCAGGCCAGAGCAGCCAATGACAGTACGCCGGGTTTTCGCCAGTGGCGCTATGACCGCGCGCGGAGCCGCCAGTCAGGGGCAGGAACGTCCGCTGGCCATCCTGTTTCTGGATATGCGCGGCTTCACCGCGCGCACGGCGGGGCAACTGCCCTATGACGTGGTGTTTTTGCTCAACCGGTTCTTTGATGCGGTGGTGCCTGCGGTGACTGCGGCGGGCGGCAAGATCGACAAATATCTGGGCGACGGCTTTCTGGCGCTGTTCGAGACACCTGATACGGCCTCGTCGGCACAGGCGGGCCTGACCGCGGCTGCCGGAATCGGGCGGGCGCTGGATGCGTTCAACGCAGGGCTGGAAACCGAAGGCGCGCCGCCTGTGGGCATCGGAATTGGCCTGCATCTGGGCAATGTCGTGCTGGGTGAAATCGGCGCCGCCGGACACGCCCCGCGCACGCTGATTGGTGATGCGGTCAATGCCGCCAGCCGTCTTGAGGCGCAAACCAAACCCATGAAAGTCGAATTGCTGATCAGCACCGCTGTTCTAGATGCGGCAGGTCTTGCACGCCCCGAGGGCTTGGTGTCGCTGACGCTGCGCGGTGTTTCGACGGAAATCGACGCTTTGCCGGTGCCCAAAGCCGCTGATGCGCCCCAAATGCCACAGTTGTGACGGTTCGGGTCGGTTACCGGCACAAACCCGCTAAACGACAGCCCGCGAAACAGCCTAAAATCGGGCAAAATGACCCAAAATTGCCATGCGAATGGGGAATTTGTGCCGAAGTTGCGTCATATGGGGCGTAGTGCAAGCAGTGCATCTGGACGCCCTTCGCCCAGCCCGTTATTGCGCGTCAAGAGTTGCCCGCTGGGTACCGCCACCCGTTGAACGAAAGTAATCTTCATGTCGATGCCAAATAACCTCGCCCCTATTCCCGAACTTTTTGTTTCTTACGATTCAGCCCAAAAGCTCAAACTCGAAGCGGCCGATCTGATCAGCCACGACCTGACCCCACGCCAGATTTGCGATTTGGAACTGCTGATGAACGGCGGGTTCAACCCGCTCAAAGGCTTTTTGTCCGAGGCAGATTACAACGGCGTTGTGGAAAACATGCGCCTTGCCGATGGCAGCCTGTGGCCAATGCCCATCACGCTTGATGTCAGCGAAGGCTTTGCCGAAAAGCTGGAAATCGGACAGGACATTGCCCTGCGCGATCAGGAAGGCGTGATCCTGGCAACCATGACTGTCACCGACCGCTGGGAGCCGAACAAGGCGAACGAGGCGAAAAAAGTCTTTGGCGCCGACGACGACAAACATCCGGCAGTGAACTACCTGCACAATCAGGCGGGCAAGATCTATCTGGGCGGTCCGATCACCGGCATACAGCAGCCCGTTCACTACGATTTCCGCGCCCGCCGCGACACGCCCAACGAATTGCGCAGCTATTTCCGCAAGATGGGCTGGCGCAAAGTGGTGGCGTTCCAAACCCGCAACCCGCTGCACCGCGCCCATCAGGAACTGACGTTCCGCGCCGCGCGCGAAGCACAAGCCAACCTGCTGATCCACCCCGTCGTCGGGTTGACCAAACCGGGTGACGTCGATCACTTTACCCGCGTGCGCTGCTACGAGGCTGTGCTGGACAAATATCCATCGGCCACCACCTCAATGTCGTTACTGAACCTTGCCATGCGTATGGCAGGCCCGCGCGAGGCCGTGTGGCACGGTCTGATCCGCAAAAACCACGGCTGCACCCACTTTATCGTCGGTCGCGACCACGCGGGCCCCGGTACAAATTCCAAGGGTGAAGATTTCTATGGCCCCTACGACGCTCAGGACTTGTTCCGCGAGCATCAAGAGGAAATGGGCATCGAAATGGTCGATTTCAAACACATGGTCTGGGTGCAGGAACGCGCCCAATACGAGGCCATCGACGAGATCGAAGACAAGGATAACATCACCATCCTGAACATCTCGGGCACCGAACTGCGCCGTCGTCTGGCCGAAGGTCTGGAAATCCCCGAGTGGTTCTCCTTCCCCGAAGTGGTCAAGGAATTGCGCCGCACCAAGCCCCCGCGCTCCAAGCAGGGGTTTACCGTGTTCTTCACCGGCTTCTCCGGTTCGGGCAAATCCACCATCGCCAACGCCCTGATGGTTAAGCTGATGGAAATGGGTGGCCGTCCCGTAACATTGCTGGACGGCGATCTGGTACGCAAGAACCTCAGCTCCGAACTGGGCTTTTCGAAAGAGCACCGCGACCTGAACATCCGTCGCATCGGCTATGTGGCGTCGGAAATCACCAAGAACGGCGGCATCGCCATTTGTGCGCCCATCGCGCCCTATGCCACAACCCGTCGTGCCGTGCGCGAAGACATCGAATCTTTTGGTGCTTTTGTCGAAGTGCACGTCGCTACCTCGATCGAAGAATGCGAACGCCGCGACCGCAAGGGTCTGTATAAACTGGCACGCGAAGGCAAGATCAAGGAATTCACCGGCATTTCCGACCCCTATGATGTTCCGGAAGACCCGGAAATCCGCCTGCAAACCGAGAATATCGAGGTGGACAACTGTGCCCATCAGGTTCTGCTGAAACTGGAAAGCATGGGTCTGATCGCTGCCGAATAAGGCGCAGATGATCTGACGAAAACGATAAGGCCCCGCTGTTCCCAGCGGGGCCTTATCGTTTGCGCATCCCCGGTATGTGACCATGCGCCTGCCGGTCCGGATCAGACCCCGTCGCGCAGCATTTCGGCAGCGCTGTGTTCATAGTCTGACCAGCCCACCGCCTGCACCTTGGCCCGCAGCAACGCAGGCCGCATCGCATCATAAAGTTCGGCGTCGGCCCGTGCGATGGCCGCCAAAATCTCGTCTTTGCTGGTGCATATGATCATCGCGTCAGCGTTAAAATACTCGGTGACATCGGGCGCGCCCCAATAGATCGGCACCGTCTCGCACAGCAGGGCATCGACCAGCTTTTCGCTAAAATACCCTCCTGCCCGCACATTCTCGATCACCACGGAAAAGCGGAAGGGTGCCAGCCCTTCATGCTTGTGTTCAAATGGCGCATAGCCGCGCCCCATCAGTGCCACCCCCGTTGCCGCCTCGGCCACCGCGTGGCGCAGCTTGTGCCCTTCCAGATCGCGCCGGTTCGACGCAATCAGTGACACGTTGTCGGTTTTGCTCAGGTCCAAAGTATCCCATTCAGGCACCCAAGTCCGCGCAGCCGTCAAAAACCGCGCATTCGGTGCGCTGCGCAGCAGCTTGGGGTCATGCGTAAAAATCCGGTGATAGCGTCCGTGCGTCCAGCGCAGCAACCGCAGGTGGCGTTCGTGAAGGGTGCGCGGCTCGACCACCATCACGCTGACTTTTGCGGTCACTCCAAAAGGGCGCAGATGCATTGATGTTTTGGGATAGACCAGCAAGTGATCCTCCGCCCCCAGATCGGCCAATGTTCCGCTGCTCAGCCGCGCGGGGCGACCGACGGGCCAATGCAGCATATTCAACGGCAAATCGGCCACGCGCCTGCCAATCCCGTTGCCATAGGGCAAAACTGCAATCGCGCGTTCAGTCATGAGGCAGGTTCACAGTCCCCGACATCAGGACAAAACCGTCGCCTGCAACCTCGACACCCGTGATCGCATCGCGGGGGCCCAGCACGCGCACCTGCGCCTGTCCGGGGCGGCCCAGCCCATGCCCTTGCTCTGCAGTAAAGTCGGGCGCGTCAATCAGACCTTGCGCCCATAGATAGGCCGCCATCGCACCAGTGGCCGAGCCTGTGAACGGGTCTTCGGGCGGGCTGGGCGGGGCCAGCAGCAACCGCGCGGCTGTGTCGCCAGCATCGGTGAACCCTTCAAGCGTGCACCAGAATGGCTCCATCAGGTCGGTGTCAGTGCCCAGCGCCGCGGCCAGATCGGCCAGCCCCTGCATGTTCAGTTGCACCCGCTCCAGCGTGGCGCGATCTTTCAGAACGGTGATGACAAAGGGCAGTCCGGTACTGACCAGTTGCGGCGGGCTGATGATGTCATCTGCGCTCAGGCCGCCCACCGCCGCCACCTGCGCTGGTTCCACCAGCGTGCCGAACTGCGGGGCAACTTGGGTCATCGTCACGCGGCTGCCCTGTACCGTGACCGGCACCAGCCCCGCACCGGTTTCCAGAACCAGTGGCCCGTCACCGATCAACCCGCGCGCCCGCATCGCAGCCACCGTGGCAATGGTGGGATGCCCCGCAAAGGGAATCTCGCGGCTGGCCAGAAAATAGCGCACCCGCATATCGGCCACATCCGACGGGCCCGTGAAGGTACATTCCACCAGTGAGGTCTCGCGCACATAGGCCATGCAGGTCTCGTGGCTCAGACCGGCACCCTGATGCACCACGGCGCAGCCATTGCCACCAAAGGCACGATTAGTAAACGCATCTACCCAGTCAAATTCATACATCAGACACCCCTACAAAGACCCTGGACGTACCGGGATCGCGGCGCACCGCCTCGGTCCCGGCTTGGCGGCGACCATAGTCACCCCGAAGGCTGCGAGAAAGGCCGGATGTTGATCTGGTGTTCGACCAGCGCGTACTGCGGGGCCACCTTGACTTGGGATATGCGATAAGAGTTTCGGGCCCTGCACGCAGCAACGGCCCCGAGGCTGCCAGCCCGAAGGACCAGCAGCACCTGAATTCAGTGCACCGCTTGGGGCGCCAGATCATTCTGCCGCGCCAGCACAAAGGCCATCTTGCGGTCTGCGACCAACGCGATCTGGGTGCCCTGCGCGTCGTGCACAGCATAAAGATGTTCAAGCCCCTCAGCTTGCTCCTGCACGTCTTGCGGCAGGTCGCTTACATCAATGGTTTTGACATAAACGATGTTGCTTTTAGGTTCTGAGTTAAATGGCGTTTCCATGTGGTTACCCTCTCCGGATGCTGATGGTCTGGACGACTGTTTCAGGTTTGGCCCGTGTCAGATCGACATGCAGCAGACCGTTTTCGATGATCGCCTCTCCAACCTCAACGCTGTCAGCCAGCACAAAGGTCCGTTGGAATTGTCGCGCCGCGATGCCACGGTGCAAGAACACGCGCCCGTCGCCGTCGTCGGATTGCCGTCCACGGATCACCAACGTGCGATCCTCGACCGTGATTTGCAGATCTTCTTCGGCAAAGCCGGCCACAGCAAGCGTGATGCGGTAAGAAAAATCGGAAGTTTGTTCGATGTTAAAAGGCGGATAGCCTTCGTTGCCGGATTTTGCCGTGCGTTCCAGCAGGCGTTCCAGTTGCTCAAACCCCAACATATGCGGGTGCGAGCCGAGTGTCATTTTCGTCATTGCGACACGTCCTTATCATATCAAGCGACAGTCATGTACGGTCCCTTTTGGCAACCGCTTGCTCAGAATATGGGAAGATTTGCGCCCCCAGACAAGAGGTCGGGCAGCCAAGGACAGGCCCCTTTGACAAAAATCGGTGATTTTAAGTGATCAATCGCGGCATTTGCGCTGCACGCACTCTATGCGCAGCGGGTGTCATCGCTTATGTATACAATTCCTCACTGTGCGGGAATCAACAATCCATGAATGCGCCATCTGACCTTTCGATGAAGAACGACGATGTGCTGCGCGTCGAGCTGGAAGTGTTCCGGCGCGAACATCGCGATCTGGATGAGGCGATTGCCGCCATGAACCAGCGCGCCACATCCGACCCGCTGACGCTGCAACGTCTGAAAAAACGCAAATTGCGGCTGAAAGACATCATTGCCACCCTCGAAGACCGCCTGACCCCCGACATCATCGCCTGAGCCTTGCCCCGCCGGATCAGGCCCGTATAAGTCCCTGACTGAACGATAATACGCGAGGGCGCAGGATGACGGACCAATCCCCCAAAGTCGGCATTATCATGGGTAGCCAGTCCGACTGGCCCACCATGTGCGAAGCGGCACAAATGCTGGATGATCTGGGCGTGCCCTTCGAGACGCGCATCGTGTCTGCGCACCGCACGCCCGACCGGCTGTGGGACTACGGCAAGACGGCTGTCGATCGCGGTTTGCAGGTGATTATCGCGGGCGCGGGCGGTGCCGCCCACTTGCCCGGCATGATGGCATCAAAAACCCGTGTACCGGTGATTGGCGTGCCGGTTCTGACCAAGGCGCTGTCGGGGGTTGATTCGCTTTATTCCATCCTGCAGATGCCGCGCGGCTTTCCCGTGGCGACGATGGCCATCGGGGCTGCGGGTGCCGCCAATGCGGGGCTGATGGCGGCGGGTATTCTTGCCCTGAACGACCCCGCTCTGGCGCAGCGTCTGGACCAATGGCGCGGCGATCTGTCGGCCTCAATCCCGGAAGAACCCAGCGATGACTGATCCTTTGCCCACAGGCGCCACCATCGGCATTCTTGGCGGCGGCCAGTTGGGCCGTATGCTGTCGGTCGCAGCGGCCCGTCTGGGTTTCAAAACCCACATCTATGAGCCGGGTGCAAACCCGCCCGCCGCAGACGTGGCCCATGCTTGCACCACGGCGGCCTATGACGATGCCGCCGCCCTGACCGCCTTTGCGCAGTCGGTTAATGTGATCACCTATGAATTCGAAAACATCCCGACCGCAGCGCTGGACATCCTCGAAGCGCTCAAACCCATCCATCCCAACCGCGAAGCTTTGCGCATCAGTCAGGACCGCCTGACCGAAAAGGACTTTCTGACCGGTCTGGGCCTGCAAACTGCCCCCTATGCTGACATTCCCGACGCCGACGCGTTGACCGCCGCACTGGGCACGATCGGCACGCCCGCGATCCTGAAAACCCGTCGTTTCGGCTATGACGGCAAGGGGCAGGCGCGGCTGATGTCCGACGCGGACGCACCCCAGGCCATCACCGATATGGCAGGCGCACCTGCCCTGCTCGAAGGGTTCGTAGATTTCTCGATAGAAGTGTCGGTGATCGCCGCGCGCAGCGCCTCGGGCGATGTGGCCTGCTATGACCCCGGTGAAAACATCCACCGCGACGGTATCCTGCACACCACAACCGTCCCCGCCCGCCTGTCCGCCAGCCTGCGCACCGATGCAGTGCTGCTGGCGGCGCGCATCCTGAATGCGCTGGACTATGTGGGCGTCATGGGGGTCGAGTTGTTCGTCACGCCATCGGGGCTGATCGTCAACGAGGTCGCTCCGCGCGTGCACAATTCGGGCCACTGGACCCAGAACGGCTGTGCCGTGGATCAGTTCGAACAACATATCCGCGCAGTGGCCGGCTGGCCCTTGGGCGACGGCCAGCGGCACAGCGACGTGGTAATGGAAAACCTGATCGGCGACGATATGGACCGCGTGCCTGACCTTGCCGCGACCCGTGACACGGCATTGCATCTTTATGGAAAAGCCGACGTTAAACCGGGCCGCAAAATGGGCCACGTCAACCGCATCGTGCGCTGAAACTTACGCCACCAGCCGCGCCGCAATATCACCAGACAGATAGCTGACACGCCCGCCCGAAACGGTCATGGCCACGCGGTCGGCTGCATCCAGCGCGACCAGATCGGCACGCTTGCCTGCCTGCAACACGCCACGGTCCCGCAACCCCAGTGCCCGCGCCGGTCCCGCAGACACCAGCGCCCAAGCGGCGGCAAAATCCAGCACGCCCGACCGCGCCAGCATCAGGGCCGCACGGCGCGGGCTGGGGTAATGGTAATCCGACGCCACTGCGTCGGCCATTCCCATCGACACCACATCCAGCGCAGACACGTTGCCCTTGTGTGATCCGCCCCGCACCAGATTAGGAGCCCCCAGAATAACCACATCTCCCGCCGCATCTGCCGCCTCGGCAGCCTCAAGCGTTTCAGGAAACTCCGACACCTTCACGCCCCGTGCCCGCCATGCCGCGCGGGCTTCGGCGGTGTGGTCGTCATGGCTGCCCATCTGCACACCCATATCCGCCAGTGTGGCGCACAGGCTGTCCAATGCCGCTGGCACCTCGGCGCGGCGTGCGTGCAAATCCAGAAGCATCTGGAAATGCACCTCTGGATTGCGCTGCGCCTTCAACGCCTGCCCCACCAGACGCGGCGGTTTGCGCCCTTCGGCCAGTCGCGCGTGGGGCAGATGGTCGTTGAACACAACATAGGACACACCCCATTCCGCGATCCGCGCGGGCAGGCCAGCATAATCATCCAGCAAATGCGTCTCGAAGCGCAATTGGGGGCGCAGATCGGTGACCAATCCGCCTGCCGTGTCGCGGATCGCACCAAAGACCTGATCGGCAAAGTCCATGCCACGCAGCCCACCCTCCCAGCTGACGAATTGGGCCAGAACGCCCGTGGTGATGCCATTGGCGGCCAGTTCCGCCTCGGCGGCGACCAGCCCTTCGGCCATCTGTTTCATCGCACCGCGACGCGGGGCAAGGTGTCGTTCAAACCCGTCTCCATGTACGTCGACGATGCCGGGCAAAACGCGAAACCCCGTCAGATCCACAGCGCGGCCCACGGGCGCGTCCATGATCAAACCACCGCTCAGGCTCAGCCCGTCGCGGTGAAAGCCTTGCTGTCCCAGCACCTCGGCGCCGGTGATATCAATTGTCAGCATTGCGCGATGAACTCCACAATCCGCCACGCGCGACGCAATCGCCCTCGGGGCAATCCAACTGTTCCAGCACAGCATCCAGCCACGAAACATCCTTTTCAAAGGTTCCCCTGCGCAAAAAATGCACCGTCTGCGAGATCACACGCGGGTTGTTCATCATAAATGTATGCGTAACTGGCAGAACGATATGCGCAGCCATCCCTTCGACCCGGGTCGAGGCGACACTGACCTTACCGTCATCCGGCCCCGGCAAAAGGGTCGAGAAATAGGCGTTCAGCGACTGGTCGCCCGCGATCACCCCCACCGGATAGGTCACGGGTGGCAGGCTGCGCGGCAGACTGTCGGGTCCGGTGCCCATCTGCCCCCCCGCAGGGCCGTTCAGCCAGTCAAAAGCGGCCAGATCACCCAGCTTGTCCACCACTTCGCTGCCCTGATTGGGCGGTGCCAGCATCACCACGCGGCCCAATTGGGGCAGATCATGGTCCCGAAGCCATTCGCGCACCAGAATACCCCCCATTGAATGGGTCACAAAATTCACACTCTGGTTACCACATTCGGCCAGTGCTGCTGGTATGACCCCAGCGGCCAGCGATCCGACCGGCGCTTGGGTCGATGGATAGCCCGGACGCACCACCTGAAACCCGTCCGCTTCCAGCGCGGCTTCCATCAGGGCAAAAGATGTCTCGGTGCGCGCCAGCCCGTGCAACAGGATGACGCAATCCGCCCGCGCGGGCGCGGACAGCAGCAACAGGGGCAAGATCAACATGCAAACTCTCATGCGGTGTGAGATAGTGCCTTGGCGCGACTTATGGAATGGCCCAAGCGCGACAACTTACGGAAACCCGCTTATGCCCAAACCGCGTCCACCCCGCATCGCTGCCCGTGCGGTCATTGTTCACGAGGGGCGGCTGTTGCTGGTGAACGCCTTTGCGGGCAACCGCAGCCCGTTAATGTGCGCGCCGGGTGGCGGGGTCGAGGCCCACAGCAGCCTGCCCGCCAATCTGGTCCGCGAGGTTCACGAGGAAACCGGCCTGCGCATCTCTGTGGGCGCGCCCTGTCTGATCAACGAATTTCACGACCGCAACCGCGACTTCCATCAGGTCGAGGTGTTCTTTCGCTGCACCCTTCAGGGCAGTGCCGACATACCTGACAGCTGGAAAGACCCCGAAGCCGTGGTCACCAAACGCCGCTGGGTGACGCAAACCGAGCTGGAAAACGTACCCCACAAGCCATCAAGCCTTGGCGCAGTGGCCTTTGGTGGCGATGCAATCAGCTATGATCCACTGGAACCTTTGGTGCTGTAACTGCCCATCCGATGCCGCCCAACACCAGTGCTGCGGCCATCACCATCAGCGCGCTGACCGGCTCGCCCAGCACGACAGCCCCCACGACAATCGCGATGATCGGCACGCTTAACTGCACCACAGCCGCCGTAGCCTGCGCCAGACGCGGCAGCAATGCATACCACAGCGCATAGCCCAACCCCGATGTCACAGCCCCCGATACCACAGCCAGCCCGATGCCCAAGGGCCGCGCCGTCATGTCCGGACCGATCAGAAACAGCGCCAACACCGGCAGGCACAGCACAAAATTCGCCGCCGTCGCGGGCAACGGGTCAGGTTCGGATTTGCCCGAAATCGTATAGGCGGCCCAGCCGATCCCCGCGATCACCATCATCACCGCCCCCGCAGGGTCGGTCTGACTGCCCGGACCCGGCCACAACACAAGCAGCAATCCGGCAAAGGCCACACCCGCCCCCGCCATCTGCCTGCGTGTGGGGGCCACACCCCGATATGCGCCCCAACCGAACATCGTTATCTGCACCACCCCGAACAGGATCAGCGCGCCCAGACCTGCGTCCAGCGCCACATAAGACAGCGAAAACCCCGCCATATAGGCCGCCAGAGACACCGCCCCCAGCACCCGCGCACGGCGAAACAGCGGCAGCGGCGTGCCCCGCACGCTCAGCACCATGCACAGGATCACGATGCCCGCGATGACACGGATCAAGGCAAAGCTGGCCGGATCAATGGTGCCACTGCTGACAGCGGCACGGTTCAGCACCGAATTGGCAGCAAATGCCACCATCGTCAGCGCAGTCAGAAAGGTCAGCTTCATAGGTCAGCCCAGCCGCGCGAACGGCTTGGGATAGGTCAGGTTGACCACAGGCACATCCAGCCCCGGCCCCGCAATCATTGTGTGTTCCAACGGATAGGGCGAGGTCAGACCCTGCGCCCGCGCGTGAGAAAACCCTGCCTTTTCGTAAAACGCCACCTGCCCCAGCACCACCACATAGGTTTCGCTCAGCCGCGCCCATTCAACCAGCATTCCCATCATCTGGCGCCCCAATCCACTGCGTTGACGGTCGGGCACCACGGCGACGGGGGCCAGACACAGCCATCCCTTGGGCGCGATCATGTAAGACAGCGCGTAATAGCCCGCGATCCGGCCGTCCCACGTTGTGACGCTCTCGCCCGCCATCGCCCCCGCCTTGCGCAGCGCCCTGACCAGATCGGCCTCGTCCGGACCGTCAAATGCTGTGCGCAACAGTGCATCGGCTTCGTCCTCTTCGCCCCGCCGCAGTTCGCGGGAAAAATCCGGTCCGATCATCATAGGGCGCGGCCCTCCTAGTGGCGCATGAAAAAAGGGGCCGCCCGCAGGCAGCCCCTTCTTATAGATGAAAGCGTTCGGTAAGGAACGGCAGATTACATCATGCCGCCCATGCCGCCCATGCCACCCATATCGGGCATACCGCCGCCGCCGCCGTTGTCTTTCGACGGCTTGTCGGCAACCATGGCTTCGGTGGTGATCAGCAAAGCTGCAACCGATGCTGCGTCTTGCAGTGCGGTGCGCACCACTTTGGCAGGGTCGATAACGCCGAATTTGAACATGTCGCCATATTCTTCGGTCTGCGCGTTAAAGCCGAATGTCAGGTCACTGCTTTCGCGGATCTTGCCCGCGACAACCGCGCCGTCAACGCCTGCGTTTTCAGCGATCTGACGCAGCGGTGCTTCCAGCGCCTTGCGCACGATGCTGATGCCGACGTTCTGGTCGTTGTTCGCGCCTTCCAGGCCTTCCAGCACTTTGCCAGCTTGGACCAGAGCCACGCCACCACCGACAACGATACCTTCCTGAACAGCGGCACGTGTCGCGTTCAGAGCATCGTCAACGCGATCTTTGCGTTCTTTGACTTCGATTTCCGACATGCCGCCGACGCGGATCACGGCAACACCGCCGGCCAGTTTGGCAACGCGTTCTTGCAGTTTTTCACGGTCGTAATCGGATGTGGTTTCTTCGATCTGGTTACGGATCTGGGCAACGCGTGCTTCGATCTCGGCCTTTTCGCCAGCGCCATCGACGATTGTTGTTTCGTCTTTGGTGATGGTGACCTTTTTAGCCGAACCCAGCATGTCCATTGTCACGGACTCAAGCTTCATGCCCAGATCTTCCGAGATGACTTGACCGCCGGTCAGGATAGCAAGGTCTTGCAGCATCGCTTTGCGGCGATCGCCGAAACCGGGTGCTTTCACAGCAGCAATTTTCAGGCCGCCGCGCAGTTTGTTGACAACCAGTGTCGCCAGTGCTTCGCCTTCGACGTCTTCCGAGATGATCAGAAGCGGTTTTTGCGACTGGATGACTTGCTCCAGCAGCGGAACCATCGGCTGCAGGCTCGAGAGTTTCTTCTCGTGCAGCAGGATAATCACGTCTTCCAGTTCGACAGTCATTTTGTCAGCGTTGGTGACAAAATAGGGCGACAGGTAGCCGCGGTCGAATTGCATACCTTCGACAACAACGGTTTCTGTTTCCAGACCTTTGTTTTCTTCGACGGTGATAACACCCTCGTTGCCGACTTTTTGCATCGCGTCAGCGATCTGACGACCGATTTCCGCTTCGCCGTTCGCCGAGATGGTGCCGACTTGGGCAACTTCGTCGCTGTCGGTCACGTCACGTGCGGCTTTGCGGATCGCTTCAACGACTTTGGTTGTTGCCAGGTCGATGCCGCGCTTCAGGTCCATCGGGTTCATGCCGGCGGCAACCGATTTCATGCCTTCCTTGACGATGGCCTGAGCCAGAACAGTCGCGGTTGTTGTACCGTCGCCTGCTTCGTCATTGGTCCGGGAAGCAACTTCCTTGACCATTTGTGCGCCCATGTTTTCGAACTTGTCTTCCAGTTCGATTTCCTTGGCAACCGATACACCGTCTTTGGTAATACGCGGTGCGCCAAAGGATTTGTCCAGAACCACGTTGCGGCCTTTGGGGCCAAGCGTGACTTTTACGGCGTCAGCAAGAATGTTGACACCTTTCAGGATCTTGTTGCGGGCATCGCTGTCGAATTTGACGTCCTTAGCAGCCATGTGTTTTCTCCTTTGAGAATGAGTTGATCATCAGGGTCAGAGCAAGCGGGGTGCTTACTCGATGATCCCCATGATGTCGGATTCCTTCATCATCAGCAGTTCTTCGCCTGCGACGGTGACTTCGGTGCCCGACCATTTTCCGAACAGAATTTTGTCGCCTGGCTTGACGGCCATTTCGATCAGCTCGCCGCTGTCTTTGCGGGCGCCTTCGCCAACCGAAACAACTTCGCCTTCCGAGGGCTTTTCCTTCGCGCTATCGGGAATAATCAACCCGCCAGCAGTTTTCTCTTCGCTTTCCGTGCGGCGAACCAGCACGCGGTCATGAAGCGGTTTCAATGCCATCTTTGCAGCTCCTTAAGGCTCAAAGTTACTCCCTAGCAGGGCACCTTGGCGCCCTGTATTAGCACTCAGCTCGTCCGAGTGATAACGACGCATAGCTAGGCATGTCCGGAGGGGCTGTCAACTGCGCTGATTACAAATTTTACCGAGATATTTCATGGTCGCCTCTTTGCCTTGCCAGCCTCAGCGCATAGCGTGATGAAAGCAATGACCAAAAGGCCCGTTATGATACTGCGCACCCTCGTTCTAGCCCTTGCCCTGATGCTGCCGCAGATGGCCTTGGCCACCTGCAACGGCACCGACTTGCGCACCCGTCTGACCACAGATCAGACCGATGCACTGGCCACGTTGATGCGCGACATGCCCTACCCAGATGGGAACCACTGGGTCGCACACAAGGGGGCGCTGACAATTCATCTGATCGGCACGCTTCATCTGGCCGATCCCCGCCTGCCCGCCATTGCCGCAGGCCTTGCGCCAGTTGTTGCATCCGCCGACATGATGCTGGTCGAGGCCACCGAGGTCGAGGAAAGTCAACTGCTCCAAGCCTTGACCACCCGCCCCGAGCTGATTTCGCTGACCTCCGGTCCGACGCTGATCGACCTGATGCCGCCCGAAACATGGGCAAAACTGGCCCAAGCCGCATCCGAGCGGGGAATCCCGTCTTTCATGGCCGCAAAATTCCAGCCGTGGTATCTGTCGCTGGTGTTGGGAATGCCGCCCTGCGTGTTTTCCAGCGTGAAGAACGACGCACACGGGCTGGACAAGACGCTGCTTCAAATCGCCGAAGACAACGGCGTGCCCGCCACCGCGATTGAACCCTTTGACACGCTCTTTACGCTGATGGCAGAGGCCCCGCTGGACGAGCAAATCAAGATGCTGGGTCTCGGCTTGATGTCCGTGCAGCAATCCGAAGATATGACCGCAACGCTGGTCGAACAGTATTTCGAAGAAGGTCACGGCACGATCATGCCCCTGAACCGAGTGATGGCAAGCAGCTGGATTGACTTGCCGAAGGCCGAATTCGACGTGCTTTTTGACGAGACGCTGGACACGTTGCTGATCCGGCGCAACGCCATGTGGCTGCCAAAAATTACATCGGCGCAGGGGGTCGTGGTCGTTGCTGTCGGCGCGGGCCATCTGGGCGGCGAAGGCGGGTTGCTGCAATTGCTCGACGCAGCAGGCTTTGCCCTCAGACGCCAGCCGTTCTAATT
This sequence comes from Pseudosulfitobacter pseudonitzschiae, assembly GCF_002222635.1. Lineage (NCBI taxonomy): Bacteria > Pseudomonadati > Pseudomonadota > Alphaproteobacteria > Rhodobacterales > Roseobacteraceae > Pseudosulfitobacter > Pseudosulfitobacter pseudonitzschiae. Next base: position 2,446,199 of record NZ_CP022415.1, read on the forward strand.
GCCCAAGGCAACCCCTGCCGCTGCCACTGCTTGTGCGCCCTTTGGCGTCAGGCCGTAAATGCCTTTGTCCACCTTTTCGAACCAGCCATAGTGGTCATCGCGCATCATTGTCGTTGCCCGCGCCACTCCGGTCTCGCGCGCCACATCCGCGCCCTTACACGCGCCCGCCTCGTATAAATACATCGCCAACTTGACCGCGTCCTGACGATAGGCCGTGACCAGCCCCACCCGTGTCTGGCCACCGTCGTTCGGATCACCCTGCCGCCGCGCAAATTCGCGCAGCAACTTGCCCTGACGTTTCTTCGACTTGCGCGGGGTATAGGGCACCGGATCGCACTGCACCTCGACCAGCCCGTCGCTGATCCGCACTGTCATCAGACCCAGCCCCAACCGCCGCGCCAGCGTCGTCATCTCCTTAAGCGTTCTGGCAAACCGCTTTCCTTGCCCGCGCGCCACGGCCATATATACATCATCCGACACCGCCAGCCGCGCCACGCACTGATGCACCAACGCCAACGAGAACCCCAGTTTCAGTTCGACAATCACCGGCGGTTCGCCTCCGCGCACTGCCACCACATCGGCAGCGCCAACTTCGGCCTTCACCACATAGCCCTGCGCCTCGAGAAAGGTTTTGACGGGCGGATAAAGATCGGTTTCGCGGGGCACATTCATACCCCGCAGCTAACACCATTTTCAGGCGCGCCCCAAGACGCTAAAGTGCCCGAATGACCCGCGAAGAATTCAACGCCTATTGCGCCGCCAAAGCAGCCGCCACCCATGTTGTGCAGTGGGGCAATGCGGACGTGTGGAAAGTTGGCGGCAAGGTTTTTGCCATTTGCGGGTGGGCTGACGACGCTCCGGCCTTTACCTTCAAGGTCACCGAAATGGCCTTTGAAATCCTCGGCGATATGCCCGGCTTGCGCCCTGCGCCCTACCTTGCCTCGCGGGGACTGAAATGGATCCAGCATTACGGCACCCCCGGCCTGAACGACACCGAACTGACGCAGCATATCGACGCCTCATATGACATGATCGTCGCCAAACTGCCCAGCAAGACGCGCACCGCTCTGGGGTTGGAATAGTCCCCCCTTGCTCTGGTGTAGAAATTCCGTGGTACTGGCAGGGCAAAGCCCCTGAATAAAGCGGTCATCCCCCGCGCCAGCGGGCCACGTTCCCATATCCCGAACGGCCAAAATACCGCAGGTGACAAGGCACAGATGCCCCCCTATAAGGCCGCAAAACCACACATAACCTCAGGACGTCTCATGACAACGCTCGTATTTGGCCACAAATCCCCCGACACCGACAGCACTGGCAGCCCGATCATCTGGGCGTGGTACCTGAAAACCGTCCACGGCATAGACGCCAAACCCGTGTTGCTGGGCGAGCCAAACACCGAAGCGGCGTTTATGCTGGAACGCTGGAACCTCGACAAACCCGAGATCGTCACCGAAGTGGCCGACGGCACGCCCGTTGTGATCGTCGACACCAACAACCCTGCCGAACTGCCCGCGAACATCAACAACTGCGACATCAAGGCAATCATCGACCACCACAAACTGGTAGGCGGCCTGGAAACAGCCGGTCCGATCCATATCGTGATGGAACCGCTGGCCTGCACTGCAACCATCATGTTCAAATCCATCGGCAAGCACATGGCGCAGATGCCCGACAACATCAAAGGTGCCATGCTGTCATGCATTCTGTCCGACACGCTGGAATTCCGCAGCCCGACCACAACGCAAGAAGACACCGCAATTGCACATGATCTGGCCAAACAGCTGGGCATCGGCATTCCCGCCTATGCCTCGGAAATGTTCGAAGCGAAATCCGACGTTTCGTCGTTTTCCGATGCGGAACTGCTGCGCATGGACAGCAAGGAATACACCGTCGACGGCAAGGATTTCCGCGTCAGCGTTCTGGAAACCACAGCGCCCAAGATTGTGCTGGACCGCAAAGACAGCCTGATGGCCTCGATGGTGACCGTGGCTGCCGAAGACGGTGCCGATCAGGTTTTGCTGTTCGTTGTGGACATCCTGAACGAAGAGGCCACTCTGCTGGTGCCCAACGATCTGGTGAAAACCGTGGCCGAAAACAGCTTTGGCGTCACCGTGACCGGCGACACCGTGGTGCTGCCCGGCGTGATGAGCCGCAAAAAGCAGATTATCCCCAACCTCAAGGTCTGAGACGGCGTCACAGCGCGACATTTCTCTCGCGCGACATACATATGGGGCAGCACCCCGAAAAAGGCGGGCCAAGTGCCCGCTTTTTTCTTGACGCCACCGCACGCCCCTGCCCTTGCGCCCTGCCTGCGTTTCATGCTCGAAGCTTAAGCAACCACAGACCAAAGGATTGCCCCATGACCCAGATCATTTCCTCCCTTTCCGATGTCTCCGATCGCTATGATGCCCTGTTCGTCGATCTGTGGGGTTGCGTTCACAACGGCATCGACGCCTTCCCCGACGCAGTGGCCGCATTGCAGGCCTACCGCACCCGTGGCGGCACGGTGGTTCTGGTCACCAACGCGCCACGCCCCCGCGCCAACGTGACCAAGCAAATCGCGGGCTTTGGCATCCCCGACGACGCATGGGACACCATCGCCACATCAGGCGACAGCGCACGCACGGCGATGTATCGCGGCGCGGTCGGGCAAAAGGTGTTCTTCATCGGTGAAAACCGCGACACCAACTTTTTCGACCCCATTGGCGTGGTCGATGATCCGGTCGACATCAGTATTGTGCCGCTGGAAGACGCCGAAGGCATCGTCTGCACCGGTCCATTCGACCCGATGGCCGACGTCGATACGCTGCGCCCGCAACTGCTGTACGCCAAACAAAAGGGCCTGAAACTGCTCTGCGCCAACCCCGACATTGTCGTGGACCGTGGCGACGTGCGCGAATGGTGCGCGGGCGCAGTGGCCAAGCTTTATACCGAAATGGGCGGCGAAAGCCTGTACACTGGCAAACCGCATCCGCCGATCTACGATCTGGCCCGTTTGCGTTTGGCCGAGATTGGTCGCAAGGCTGACAGCGCATCGATTCTGGCAATCGGTGACGGTGTTCTGACCGATATTCAGGGCGCACAGGGCGAGGATATCGATTCTCTGTTCATTTCGGGCGGGCTGGCAGCGGAAGAGACAAAAACCGACACCCAACCGGATTCTGATGCACTCCAGGCCTATCTGGACAGGGAAATGGTCAACCCCACGTACACAATCGGCTTTTTGCGATAGCAACTTTCTCCTTGGCTTTTCTGCGCGTGCAAAGTAATAATATTACCAACAACCGCCATATTGCGTCAGAAAATAACCGGAGCTGGGAATGTTGGACAACCTGCCACGCGGCACGATCTGCATCGAAGACATCGAAATGGGCATGACCCGTCACCTGCGCAAAGTGGTGACGGACGAGGACATCGAGATGTTCGCCCAAGTCAGCACCGACCGCAATCCTGTCCATCTGGACGACGACTATGCCCGCGACACCATCTTTGAGGGGCGCATCGCCCACGGGATGCTGACCGCCGGTCTGATTTCCGCCGTGATCGGTGAACAACTTCCCGGACACGGCACGGTCTATATGGGCCAAAGCCTGAAGTTTCTGGCCCCTGTCCGCCCCGGCGATATGGTCTATGCCGAGGTCAAAGTGATCGACATCGATGTGGCCAAACGGCGCGTCAAACTGGATTGCCATTGCAGCGTCGAGGGAAAAAAAGTGTTGATCGGCGAAGCATCGGTTCTGGCCCCGTCGCGCAAATTCGACTGACGGGATCGCGCTGCACGGCATTTGCGGTGCGAAAGGGCGGGACGTGTCTTGCCTCTGGCAATGGGCGCGGCTAGGCATTGGCCATGCGGATCATTCGAGATTACCAATTTGTCGAGGCAGCGGATCGCGGAGCCTCTGTCGCCATCGGAAACTTTGACGGTGTTCATCTGGGCCACCAGTCGGTGATTGATCTGGCACGCGCTGCTGCCCCCGGTGCGCCCTTGGGCGTGTTGACGTTCGAGCCGCACCCGCGTGAATTTTTCGCCCCCGACGCCCCGCCTTTCCGGTTGATGGGCGCCGAGGCACGAGCCTCGCAACTGGCCAAGCTGGGGGTCGAGCGTCTTTATCAGCTGAACTTCAACGCCCAATTGGCCGGTCTGACACCCGAAGCTTTTGCCCGCTCGGTGATCGCCAACGGTCTGGGCCTGCGTCATGTGGTTGTGGGGTCCGATTTCCGCTTTGGCAAAGGGCGCGCAGGCACGGTAGACACCTTGCAGGCTTTCGGAGCCGAGATGGGCTTTGGCGTGACAATCGCACCGCTGCTGGAAACCGACGCCGCCACAGTGTCGTCCACCGCGATCCGTCAGGCTCTGACTGACGCCCGCCCGCGCGATGCCGCTGAAATGCTGGGCCACTGGCACCGGATCGAGGGACCGGTGATCAGTGGCGAACAACGTGGCCGCGAGTTGGGTTTTCCCACTGCAAATATGTCCATCGACGGCCTGCACCCGCCCGCCTTTGGCGTCTATGCCGTGCTGGTCGACGTACTGGAAGGGCTGCACAAGGGTCGTTATCAGGGTGCTGCCTCGCTTGGCGTGCGCCCGATGTTCGGTGAAAACCGCGCGAACCTCGAAACATTTATCTTCGATTTTTCCGGCGATCTCTATGGCACCCACGTCTCGGTCGCGCTGGTCGAATTCCTCCGCGGCGAGGAAAAATTCGACAGCCTTGATGCGCTGATTGCCCAGATGGACGCCGACTGCACCCGCGCCCGCGACATTCTGGCGGCATTATGAGCGGCGCAAAGCTGGGGCACAAATTCTGGGAACGCAAAGCGCTGGACCAGATGACCGCCCCCGAATGGGAGGCGCTTTGCGACGGCTGCGGCAAATGCTGCCTGAACAAACTGGAAGACGAAGACACCGGCGACGTCGCCCTGACCCGCGTTGCCTGCCGTCTGCTGGACGATGCCACCTGCCGCTGTGCGCACTATGAAAACCGCCACCAGTTCGTACCCGACTGCATCGTGCTGAAGCCGTCAAACCTTGACACCCACGCCTATTGGATGCCGCAAACCTGCGCCTACCGTCTGCTGTGGGAGGGAAAGCCCCTGCCCGACTGGCACCCGTTGCTGACCGGCACCGCACAATCTGTACATGATGCGGGCGTAAGCGTACAAAACAGGACGCTCAGCGAATTCGACATTCCCGAAGAAGACTGGGAAGACTACATAATCGAGGAACCCACCTAGATGTTTTTCGCCTCTGACAACGCCGGCCCTGTCCACCCGCAAATCATGAATCGTATCCTTCAGGACAACACGGGCCATGCCATGCCCTATGGCAACGATCCCGTGATGGACGAGGTCCGACAGGCGATCCGCCGCACCTTCGAGGCACCAGAAGCCGAAGTGTACCTGGTCGCCACCGGCACTGCCGCCAACTCGCTTGCGCTGGCCTGCTACACCCAACCATTCGACACCATCTTTTGCAGCAACGTCGCCCACATCCACGAGGACGAATGCAACGCCCCCGAGTTCTACGCAGGCGGAGCGAAACTGACGCTGGTACAAGGCGGGGACAAGATGACGCCCAAGTCGCTGCACGCCACCATCGCAGGCGAAGAGGTGCGCGGCGTACACGGACCGCAACGCGGGCCTGTCAGCATCACCCAAGTGACCGAACGTGGCGAGGTCTATACGCTGGACGAATTGCGCGCCCTGACGGCAGTCGCCAAGGACTTTGACCTGCCTGTGCATCTGGACGGCGCACGTTTCGCCAATGCAATCAACACATTGGACTGTACCGCCGCAGAGATGACGTGGAAATCGGGCGTGGATATCGTCAGCTTTGGTGGCACCAAGAACGGCTGCATGGGCGTCGAAGCTGTGGTGATGTTCGACGCTGAAAAAGCATGGGAATTCGAATTGCGCCGCAAACGTGGGGCGCATCTGTTTTCCAAACACCGCTTTTTGTCGTCACAGATGGCGGCGTATCTGGACGGCGAATTGTGGATGGAAACGGCCGCCGCAGCGAACGCCAATGCCCAGCGTCTGGCCGCGGGCCTACGTGACAACGGTGCCGAATTTTTACACCAGCCCGATGCCAACATGATTTTTGCCGCCTTCCCCCGCGCCGCGCACAAACGGCTGCACGCGGCGGGCGCAAAATATTACATCTGGGAAGGCGAGATGGAAGGCGACGATCCTGACGAAATGATCGCCGCGCGTCTGGTTTGTGACTGGTCGATCTCGGATGCGCAAATCGACCAGTTTCTAAGTTACCTCTAAGCCGCGTCCAGAAACCGCCGCACTTCGTCGGCGACGCGCTTGGGGTGGGTGATCGGGGCCATGTGCCCTGCCCCCTTCAACACAACGCGCTGCGCCTGTGGAATACGGCGCATCAGCGCCGTGTTGGCCGCAGCGATGGTGCCATCGGAATCGCCCCCTTCCATCAGCAGCACCGGACATTTGATCACGTCCAGTGCCCCAGGTTTCAGCAGGCCGATGCTGTCGCGCTGCACTGCGGGGGCTGATCCCGCGACAAAGTCGATGCGGTCGGCCATATACTGCCGCGTCTGTTGCGGAATCTCGTCCCACGGCGTGCCGTTGCCCCAACCGCGATTGAACGACCGCGCCGCCTGCATCTTGTCGCCAGCTTTCATCGCTGCATCAAAATCCAGATTGCGCAAACGGTATTCCTCGACCTTGGCCGGATCATCCGCCGCGACAAAGGCAAAGGCCACCGGTTCGATCAGCGTCAGGCTGCGCACCCGTTCGGGTGCCTCGGCCGCCAATCGCAGGGCCACCATCGCGCCAAAGCTGTGGCCGATCAGGTCCATCGGTTCGGACAGCATGTCATGGCCCCATGCCGTCACCAGATCGTGCAGATCGCCCTTGCCGTTCCAGTCGGGTGATTTGCCGTGGCTGGGCATGTCATAGGCGTTGATCGTCAGCCCGTCCCCCAGTGCGTCGGCCATGCCGCGCCACGCGCCGGAATGCGCAAGCGTGCAGTGAACCGCCAGAACCTGTCTGGGGCCAGTTCCATAACGTCGAGAATGGTAATCCATATTCAGAGCTTGCCCGCCAGATGCAGATCCAGATCATCCAAACGGTCCTGACCCCAGAACCGGTTGTCGCCTTGTGCAATATAAAACGGCGCGCCAAAGACGCCTCGGTTGGCGGCTTCCTCCAGATTAGTCGCGTATGTTTCTGCCCCCTGCAACAGCCCGCTATCGGCCAGCGACGGTGAAAACCCCGCCTCTTCCAGACAGGCGCGCACAACAGCGTCATCCGCAATGTCTTTCTCGTCCGCCCAAACCGAGCGCAAGAACGCATGGACCAGCTTGCCCACATCACCGCCGCCTGCGTGGATCGCCGCTATGATCGCATAAGACGCAGGCGCGCCATTGGTCGGCCAGTGGGCCGGTTGCAGGTTAAACGGCATGCCCAGCTTTTTCGCCTGCCGCACCAATTCCTGCGCGCGGTATTCCTGCCGGCTGGGGTGACGGTCCTTGGGCGGTGTGCCACCGGTGCGCCCGAACAACGCCGTGATATCCGTGGGCTTGTAATTGATGGTGGCGTCGTGTTTTGCCGCGATTTCTTCCAGCCGAGTGCCCGCCAGATAGGTGTATGGCGACAGCACTGAAAAAAAATAGTCGATCTGGTGCATGTTATTCTCCGATAGGGGGGTGTCCCGCTTTGCCGGACCGTAAGGCCATGCTAAGCGGTGTCAACGTCACGATTCTGTCACAAGCGCCTTGGGGGGCCACAAGACATGCCACACGTTCAGGAACCCAAGCTGATCGCCGGAAACGCCAACCAGCCATTGGCACAGGCCATCGCGCGCCGGATGTCGATGCACCGCGGGAAAAAGATGGGGCTGGTAGAAGCCCGTGTAGAGCGGTTCAACGATGGCGAAATTTTCGTCGAAGTCTACGAAAACGTCCGCGGCGAGGATATGTATATCATCCAGCCCACGTCAAACCCCGCCAATGACAACCTGATGGAATTGCTGATCATGTGCGACGCGCTGCGCCGTTCCTCGGCGGCCCGCATCACTGCTGTGATTCCCTACTTCGGCTATGCCCGTCAGGATCGCCGGACAAAGGCCCGCACGCCCATCAGCGCCAAACTTGTTGCCAACATGCTGGTCAGTGCCGGTGTCGAACGTGTGCTGACGATGGATCTGCACGCAGCGCAAATTCAGGGGTTCTTCGACATCCCCGTCGACAACCTCTATGCGTCTCCGATCTTTGCACTGGATATCGCCAACCAGTTTCGCGACCGTCTGGATGATCTGATGATCGTCTCGCCCGACGTGGGGGGCGTGGCCCGTGCCCGCGAACTGGCCAAGCGTCTGAACGCACCGCTGTCCATCGTTGACAAGCGCCGCGAAAAACCCGGCGAGATTGCGGAAATGACCGTGATCGGCAACGTAAAAGGCAAGGTTGCCCTGATCGTCGACGACATGTGCGACACCGCCGGCACCCTGTGCAAAGCCGCCGAAGTCCTGATGGAAAACGGGGCGAAAGAGGTTCACAGCTATATCAGCCACGGCGTGATGAGCGGGCCTGCGGTGGAGCGTGTGACCAAATCGGTGATGAAATCATTGGTGATCACCGACACGATCGCCCCGACCAAAGCCATTCTGGATGCGCCAAACATCCGCGTCGTGCCCACTGCACCCATCTTTGCACAGGCGATTCTGAACATCTGGAACGGCACTTCGGTCAGCTCGCTGTTCGAGCAGGACACGCTGGGCCCGATCTATGACGGGATGTACGCCGCCGAATAGGTCCGCGTCTGACACTTCATCTTGCCAGATAAACTCCGGGGACGCGCCAAAGGCGCGGGGGCAGAGCCCCTGCCCGGCTTCAGTAAAGCTCCCAGTCATCGGAGTCCGCAAGCTCTCCGATGGCTGTCCAGCTGACCCGTACCCGTGCCACGCGTGTGTCGCCCCATGTGCGAAACACCAGATCGAACCCGTCCTGGGTGATTGTCTCGGTCGAAATATCGGCGCGGATGACTGTTGTTGCATCCATATCCCACAGGCTGATCGACGCCTGAACAGCAGGCGGGCTGCGAAAGGGTTCTTCGAATGAAATCCGCCGCCGCCGCTCGCGTTGCCCACGGCCTGTCCACATTTCGCCACCGTCTTCGAAATCCGAAAACATCACAGGGTCTCCCTGCGCGATGCCGATCATGTAGTTGCGTAGCTTCTTCATTGTCCGCCTTGTCTGCGTGGATCATGGCTGAAATGTGTCAGCATCATGCCAGATACGCAGAATGCGCAACAATGGGGCGAGAATGCAAGAAGGCCCCGAAAGTTTCGGGGCCTTTTCAACGATTTGCCGTTAACCTTTACAGGCTGGGCTGTTTGGTGCTCAGACCGATTTCACTGCCCATAGCGACCATGTCGCCCAGCAGCTTGGCCGCGTCGTCGACAGGGCCCGGCTCGTTCTGGAAGTTTTCCTTGGCCGTTTTGTACATATTCTCAGCTTCTTCGTACATCTCGTCGAGATGTTCCTGAGTCATGTCCCCCCGCGCCATCGCGCGTTCGGCCAAAACGGTCACGCCATCTGCGTTGATCTCGGCAAAGCCGCCGGTGACAACGTATTCGGCTGTCTTGCCATCTGCGTCGACCCGCAACAGGCCGGGACGCAGCGTTGTGATGGTCGGCGCATGGCCTGCCATCACGGTCAGATCCCCATCGGCGCCGGGGATCGAAACCGAGGTCGCGGCGTGCGAAGCAAGGCTGCGCGCGGGCGAAACCAGATCGAATTGCATATCTGCCATTGTGTTCCCCTTGGATCAGGCACATCGCCCGGACAACAGCATTTGCCGTCCGGGCTTTGTGATTGGGATTTAGGCCGCGTCAGCTGCCATTTTTTCGGCTTTGGCGATCACATCGTCGATGCCGCCAACCATGTAGAAGGCACCTTCGGGCAGGTGGTCGTATTCACCAGCCACAACCGCCTTGAACGACGAAATGGTGTCTTCCAGCGGAACCTGTACACCATCGGAGCCGGTGAACACTTTCGCAACGTCGAAAGGCTGCGACAGGAAGCGTTCGATCTTGCGTGCACGTGCAACGGCAAGTTTGTCTTCTTCCGACAGTTCGTCCATGCCCAGAATGGCAATGATGTCTTGCAGCGACTTGTAGCGTTGCAGAACCTGCTGCACGTCGGTGGCGACTTTGTAGTGTTCGTCACCAATGATCAGCGGATCAAGCAGACGCGAGGTCGAGCCCAGCGGGTCAACCGCAGGATAGATACCCTTTTCCGAGATCGAGCGGTCCAGAACTGTGGTCGCGTCGAGGTGGGCAAAGGATGTCGCAGGCGCAGGGTCGGTCAAGTCATCCGCAGGAACGTACACGGCCTGAACCGATGTGATCGAACCGTTTTTGGTCGACGAGATGCGTTCCTGCATCGTGCCCATGTCTGTGGCCAGCGTTGGCTGATAGCCCACAGCCGAAGGAATACGACCCAGCAGAGCCGACACTTCCGAACCCGCTTGGGTAAAGCGGAAAATGTTGTCGACGAAGAACAGAACGTCAGAGCCTGTGTCATCACGGAACTGTTCCGCCAGCGACAGGCCGGTCAGAGCGATCCGCATACGCGCACCGGGAGGTTCGTTCATCTGGCCGTAGACCAGCGCAATTTTCGAATCCGGCAGGTTGTCGGGAACGATAACGCCGGATTCGATCATTTCGTAGTAAAGGTCGTTGCCTTCACGGGTCCGTTCGCCAACACCGGCGAACACGGACACACCCGAGTGCACCTTGGCGATGTTGTTGATCAGTTCCATGATCAGAACGGTTTTGCCAACGCCGGCACCGCCGAACAGACCAATTTTACCACCTTTGGTGTAGGGGGCCAGCAGGTCGATCACCTTGATGCCTGTTGTCAGGATCTCGGTTGCTGTCGATTGTTGGTCGAACGCAGGTGCTTCGCCGTGGATCGAACGTGTTTCTGTCGCGTCAACGGGGCCTTTTTCATCAACGGGGTCGCCGGTGACGTTCAGGATGCGGCCCAATGTGCCGGGACCGACGGGCACCTGAATGGGCGCACCGGTGTCTGTGACGGGCGCGCCGCGGACCAGACCTTCGGTGGCGTCCATCGCAATGGCGCGCACGGTGTTTTCGCCAAGGTGCTGGGCAACTTCCAGCACCAGCGGGCGACCGTTGTTTTCAGTTGTCAGAGCGTTCAGAATCTCTGGTAGATTGTCTTCGAAGTGCACGTCGACGACGGCCCCGATGACTTGGGTGATTTTTCCGACTGCTTTTGCCATGTCGTATAACTCCGGTTTTATCTTAGAGCGCCTCGGCGCCCGAAATGATTTCAATCAGCTCGTTGGTGATCACGGCCTGACGCGAACGGTTGTACTGAATGGTCAGCTTTTCGATCATGTCGCCTGCGTTTCGGGTGGCGTTGTCCATAGCGGACATCCGCGCGCCCTGTTCGGACGCCCCGTTTTCCAGCAGAGCCGAGAAGATCGCCGTTGCAATCGCACGTGGCAGCAAGTCGGCCAGAACGGCCTCTTCGCTGGGCTCGTAATCATAGACGGTCGAGCCATCGACATCGGCAACCGCCTCTTTTGGCACCTCGAACGGGATGATCTGCTGTGCCGTCGGCGTCTGGCTGACGACGTTCACGAACTTCGCATAGAAGATCGTGGCCACATCAAATTCGCCTGCGTCAAAGCGGCCAAGAACGTCCTTGGCAATGCCTTGTGCGTCGGCATAGCTCACGCGTTTGACTTCTGTCAGGTCGACATGACCGACAAAGCGCGATCCCAGATCCCGCTTCAGGGCGTCACGGCCTTTTTTGCCAACGGTCAGGATTTTGACGGTCTTGCCCGCCGCTTCCAGTTCCGCCGCTTTTGCTTTGGCCTTTTTCGAGATGTTCGAGTTGAAACCACCGCACAGACCGCGTTCTGCGGTCATGACGACCAACAGGTGGGTCTGGTCGTTGCCCGTGCCGCTCAGCAGCTTGGGTGCACTGTCAGACCCGCCAACAGAACCCGCCAGCCCTGCCATCACGGCATTGAAGCGCTCTGTATAGGGCCGCGACTGTTCGGCAGCTTCCTGGGCGCGGCGAAGTTTCGCCGCGGCCACCATTTGCATGGCTTTTGTGATCTTCCGAGTGTTCTTCACACTCTGGATCCGGTTTTTAAGGTCCTTGAGACTTGGCATTGCCTTATCTCTCCTTAAGCGAAGTCAGTTGCGAAGGTATCCAGAGCTGCACGCAGCTTGTCTGCGGCATCGCCCTTGATCTTGGGATCTTCGTTTGTGATCCAATCCAGAACATCCTGATGCTTGGAACGCATGTGCGCCAGCATGCCCGCTTCCCAGCGGCCAACTTCCTTGACTGCGACCTTGTCCAGATAGCCGTTGGTGCCTGCGAAGATAACGCAGACGATTTCGGCATTGGTCAGGGGCGAGTACTGGGGCTGTTTCATCAGCTCGGTCAGGCGCGCACCACGGTTCAGCAACTGCTGGGTCGAGGCATCAAGGTCCGAACCGAACTGGGCAAAGGCCGCCATTTCGCGGTACTGAGCCAGCGACAGTTTCACAGGGCCCGCGACGCTCGACATTGCGCTGGTTTGAGCCGAAGAGCCAACCCGCGACACCGACAGACCGGTGTTCACAGCAGGACGGATACCTTGGTAGAACAGTTCGGTTTCCAAAAAGATCTGGCCGTCGGTGATCGAAATCACGTTGGTCGGAATAAACGCGGAAACGTCACCACCTTGGGTTTCGATGATCGGCAGCGCTGTCAGCGAGCCCGAACCGTTGTCTTCGTTCAGCTTGGCCGAACGCTCCAGCAGCCGCGAGTGCAGATAGAAAACGTCGCCGGGGTAAGCTTCACGGCCGGGCGGACGGCGGAGCAGCAGCGACATCTGGCGATAGGAAACCGCTTGTTTGGAAAGATCATCATAGATGATCAGCGCGTGACGACCGTTGTCGCGGTAGAATTCCGCCATGGCTGTCGCGGTGTAGGGTGCCAGATACTGCATCGGCGCGGGGTCCGACGCGGTGGCGGCAACCACTGTGGTGTATTCTATGGCACCGCTCTCTTCGAGCTTTTTCACCAGCTGGGCGACGGTCGAACGCTTTTGACCGATGGCAACATAGACGCAATAGAGCTTCTTGCTTTCATCGTCGCCTGCAGCGTCGTTATAGGATTTCTGGTTCAGGATCGCATCGAGAGCCACGGCGGTTTTGCCGGTCTGACGGTCACCAATGATCAGTTCGCGCTGGCCACGGCCAATCGGGATCATCGCGTCGACCGATTTCAGGCCGGTTGCCATCGGTTCGTGAACCGATTTACGCGGGATGATGCCCGGCGCTTTGACGTCTGCAACACGACGCTCTTTGGCGTTCAGCGGGCCTTTGCCGTCCAGCGGGTTGCCCAGACCGTCCAGAACGCGGCCCAGCAGTTCGTCACCGACGGGCACGTCCACGATCGAGTTGGTGCGTTTGACAACGTCACCTTCCTTGATGTCGCGGTCGGACCCGAAGATCACGACGCCGACGTTGTCGCTTTCGAGGTTCAGGGCCATGCCCTGAATGCCACCGGGGAATTCGACCATCTCGCCTGCCTGAACATTGTCCAGACCATAGACACGAGCGATACCGTCACCGACGCTCAGAACGCGACCGACTTCGGCGACTTCTGCTTCTTGACCAAAGTTCTTGATCTGGTCTTTCAGGATCGCAGAAATTTCTGCTGCTTGGATACCCATTTATCCGACCTCTTTCATTACGTTCTGGAGGGAATTGAGCTTGGAGCGGATCGACGTATCGATCATCTTCGAGCCCACTTTGACGACAAGACCGCCGATGAGGCTTTCATCAACGGTCGCATTAATAGTCACGGTTTTGCCCATCGACGCCGTCAGCGTCTTGGCCAATTTGTCAGACTGCGTCTTGGTCAGCGCCTTGGCCGATGTGACATCGGCGGTCACTTCGCCTTTGTCTTGGGCGATCACGTCGCGCAGGGTCTGTACCAGTTGCGGCAGCACGAACAGACGGCGCTTTTGCGCCATCAGTGCCAGCGTGTTGGACATCACACCCGACAATTCCATGTTTTTCGCCAGCGCCGACACCGCTGCACCTTGCTGGTCGCGGGTATAGATCGGCGAATGGATCATGGCATTGAAATCGTCCGACTGCGCCATGGCATCTTGCAGGACAGCAATATCGGTCTCAATGGCTTTTACGGAGTTGGTCTCTTTAGCCAAGTCGTAGACGGCAGTCGCATAGCGTTTGGCGATGCCTGTGGAGATCGAAGCAGGTTCGGACACGTCCACCCTTCCAATATCTGGCCTCGTCTTCGCCGCATCAGCGCCGATAGAACGAGGGTGTTGGCGCGGGCTGATGGGCATCAATCCGCTGAAATCAGGGGGGATGTATCAGACCCCCGCGCACCCCGCAACTGTGGAGAGCACCGGATGCAAAAGGCTGTTTTTATTTAATTTCAAACCCTTACCCCAAGTGCGACGCTTTGCGCAGACGAAAATGTTAAAAAACTGTATCGATCGAGGGCCCCAACTGAGCGATTCCGAGGCATTCACCACAAATTTACCACCGCTGCTTCATCGCACAGACCCGCCCTTCATCTTGCCGGAAAAACTCCGGGGGACGGCCGCAGGCCGGGGGGCTGGCCCCCTGCCCATGCGCCGAATACTAGTGATCGTAACCCGGATTGGTCCGCTTCAGCTTGCGCATCAGCCCCGGCCAGATCAGGTTGTCACCATAGCCCGGCGTGAACGCCCCCTTGGCCTGTGCCTGCACGGTGTCGGCCATTGCCTGGTCTTCCTCGTGCAGGTTTTCGGTGCCCGCGGCCTGCGCAAAGATTTGCGTCTTGCAGGCGTTCTCGAGGAAATACATCCGCAGGAAGGCAATCGCACAGTTCGGCCCCACCGTCAGCGTGCCGTGGTTGCGCAGCATCAGCAGCGACTTGTCACCCAGATCGTTCACGATCCGCTCGCGCTCGTCCAGTTCCAGCGCGATGCCTTCATAGTCGTGATAGGCCAGATCGTTGTTCACGATCATCGAGAACTGGGTATAGCGGCGCAGCCCGCCATTCTGCACTGACACCGCCACGCCATAGGGCGTGTGTACATGAATTACACAGCCCGCATCGTGGCGTGCGGCGTGAATGGCCGAATGAATGGTAAAGCCCGCAGGATTGATATTGTAGGGCGTGTCCTGACAAATATTGCCCTCGAGATCGATCTTGACCAGCGAAGACGCTGTCATTTCGTCGAACATCACGCCGTAAGGATTGATCAAGAACCGCTCGGACCCGTCCTCATCCGGTAAACGCGCCGAGATGTGGGTAAAGACCAGATCGGTCCAGCCATGCATCGCGCACAGCCGGTAGGTGGCGGCCAGTTGGCAGCGCAGGGCCCATTCCTGTTCCGGAACTTTGCCCTTGAGCGAGGGCATCTCCATCGGATCGGGCATGTCCTTGATGTCCATGGCCGTGGGCATGGCGGTGGCTGCATCTTTCATCGGTCTCTCCTCCCAGACGAGCAATTTGTTGGCCCGAGCCTAGACCAACGCACGCGCAAAAGGAAATGACGCAGCGTTCCACGCAACGGCTTTTCGGCGTGATCGGGCCGAGACGTTGAAACGGCTGTGTCTGGATGCGCCAAGGGTGCCGCGCGGCAGGTGGATTGCGCGCTCAGATCGGTTTTGCGCTGGGTTCGGTCAACCCGTCCAGCACGCCGACCCGCTTACGCACCCGGCTGGTCGTGCCCTTGGGTGGATAGACCAGCTTGGACGCCTCGACCATGAACGCGCCCCCTGCGAACATGCCGGGCATCGAGCGGCCCACGCCTTCGAACATGCCTGCGGATTTCATCCACAGCCGCTTGCCCGACGGAAACTGGTAGAGCGCGCCCACATGGCGTTCAGGCAAAAACTGGTGTTTGCGCAGCTGGGTTTCCAGTTGGGACGCCGAATAGGGCCGCCCGTATCCGAACGGCGTGCGGTCGCGCCGCGACCACAGACCTGCGCGGTTGGGAACGATGAACAGCGCTTTGCCCCCCGGCCCCAGCACCCGCCAGCATTCTTCCAGCAGCTCCTGCGGACGGTCCGAGGTTTCCAACCCGTGCAACACCACCAGCTTGTCCACATGGCCGGTTTCGACGGGCCACATCGTCTCTTCTATCAGCGCCGACACATTGGGCTGACCTGCGGGCCAGGGCATCACGCCCTGCGGCCCCGGCATCAATGCCATCACCCGGCGCGCGTCGGGCATATAGGGGCGCAACAGCGGCACCGCAAAGCCATAGCCCGCAACAGTTTGCCCCTTGGCCTCGGGCCACAGTTGCAGCATACGCCCGCGCAGCGATTTCTGCGCGGCACGCCCCAGCGCGCTGCGATAATAGAAATTGCGCAAGTCCTGTACGTCGAGGTGCATTGCAGCCCTTCATCGGATCGGCCAAGCTGGCCCTTGCGCCGATCCTATCAACCGTGAAGGAAATGACCATGCCTCTTGAACTCGTCACTGTGCCCTGCCTTGAAGACAATTATGCCTTTTTGGTCCACGACGCCGACAGCGGCGAAACCGCGGTGATTGATGTGCCCGAAGCCGGACCGATCAAGGCAGCGCTGGCCGCGCGCGACTGGACGCTGAGCCATGTGCTGCTTACACACCACCACTGGGACCATGTCGATGGTCTGCCCGAGTTGCTGGCCGATCATCCAGCCAAGGTTGTGGGCGCTTCGGCAGATGCGCACCGTCTGCCGCCGCTGGATCTGGCTGTGGCCGAAGGTGACAGCTTTACCGTGGGCAGTGATTCCTTCGAGGTTCTGGACGTGAGCGGCCACACCGTCGGCCATATCGCCTTTTACGCACCCGCGTCGAAACTGGTGTTTACCGCCGACAGCCTGATGGCACTGGGCTGTGGCCGCCTGTTCGAGGGCACGCCCGCGCAGATGCTGGACAGCATGACCAAGCTGGCCGCCCTGCCCGGCGACACAACGGTTTGTTCGGGACATGAATACACCACCACAAACGCAAATTTCGCCGCGACGGTTGACCCGCAAAACGCTGCACTTATATCTCGTACACAGGACATCGCGGAGAAACGCGCCGCCGGGATGCCCACTGTACCTTCCAAGCTTCAGCTTGAACTGGACACCAATCCTTTTCTGCGCGCCTCAGACCCTGCCATTGCCGCCCATCTGGACATGGCAGGCGCAACGCCACTGGACGTTTTTACCGAAATCCGCGCCCGCCGCGACCGGTTCTGACGCCCGCCATTCGCAACAATCGATAGCGTTTCATCGGGTATTGTCACTTTTGTGACTGGTTTATGAAAGAAAACCCTTGAAGCCAGCCGTCGATCAACCAAACTCTAACAGTATGAGGCCATGGTTGGCGGAGGGACGCCAAAATGTCCCCACCGACCCAGATCAGAAGGAGCACGAGCGTGCCTTCATTCTCGACGACATTGGAAAAAGCAATCCATTCCGCGCTGGCGCTGGCAAACGAGCGTCGCCACGAATTCGCAACGCTGGAGCATTTGCTGTTGGCGTTGGTCGAAGAACCCGACGCCAAACGTGTCATGCAGGCATGCAGCGTCGATGTTGACGAACTGCGCACCACGCTGAACGAATTTGTCGACGAGGATCTGTCGAACCTTGTGACAGATATCGACGGCAGCGAAGCAGTGCCAACAGCGGCCTTCCAACGCGTAATCCAGCGTGCGGCGATCCATGTGCAGTCTTCGGGCCGCACCGAAGTGACCGGTGCCAACGTTCTGGTCGCGATCTTTGCCGAACGCGAAAGCAACGCGGCCTATTTCCTGCAGGAGCAGGACATGACCCGCTATGATGCGGTCAACTTTATCGCCCACGGCGTCGCCAAAGACCCTGCTTTCGGCGATCCGCGCCCCGTTTCCGGCGCGCCCGAGCACGAAGACGAGCCGCAAGGCGTGACCGAAGGCGAGAAAAAGGATTCGGCGCTTGAGAAATACTGCGTCGATCTGAACGCAAAATCGCGCGAAGGCGACATTGATCCGCTGATCGGTCGTGACAGCGAAGTGGAACGTTGCATTCAGGTTCTCTGCCGCCGGCGCAAGAACAACCCGCTGCTGGTGGGGGATCCCGGTGTGGGCAAAACTGCCATCGCCGAAGGTCTGGCGCGCAAGATCGTATCGGGCGAAACCCCCGAGGTTCTGGCCAACACCACGATCTATTCGCTGGACATGGGCGCGTTGCTGGCAGGCACCCGCTATCGTGGCGACTTTGAAGAGCGCCTGAAAGCCGTCGTGACCGAGCTGGAAGCGCACAAGGATGCGGTTCTGTTCATCGACGAGATTCACACCGTGATCGGTGCCGGTGCCACCTCGGGTGGGGCAATGGACGCATCGAACCTGCTGAAGCCTGCGCTTCAGGGGGGCAAACTGCGCACCATGGGCTCGACTACGTATAAAGAGTTCCGCCAGCACTTCGAAAAAGACCGCGCCCTGTCGCGCCGGTTCCAGAAAATCGACGTCAGCGAACCGTCGGTCGAAGATGCGGTGAAAATCCTGCGCGGTCTTAAGCCGTATTTCGAGGAACACCATTCGGTGAAATACACCTCGGATGCGATCAAGACATCGGTAGAACTGGCCAGCCGGTACATCAACGACCGCAAGCTGCCCGACAGCGCCATCGACGTCATCGACGAGGCGGGTGCCGCACAGCATCTGGTGGTTGCCAACAAGCGGCGCAAAACCATCGGCACCAAGGAGATCGAGGCCGTCGTGGCCAAGATCGCCCGCATCCCGCCGAAAAACGTGTCGAAAGATGACGCCGAGGTGCTCAAGGATCTTGAAGGGTCGCTGAAACGCGTCGTCTTTGGTCAGGATAACGCAATCGAGGCACTTGCCTCGGCCATCAAACTGTCGCGTGCGGGCCTGCGCGAGCCGGAAAAACCCATCGGCAACTACCTGTTCGCAGGGCCGACCGGCGTGGGCAAAACCGAAGTGGCAAAACAACTGGCAGATACGCTGGGTGTGCAACTGCTGCGTTTCGATATGTCCGAATACATGGAGAAACACGCGGTCAGCCGATTGATCGGTGCCCCTCCGGGCTATGTCGGCTTTGATCAGGGCGGCTTGCTGACCGACGGAATCGATCAGCACCCACACTGCGTTCTGCTGCTGGACGAGATGGAAAAGGCGCACCCGGATGTCTACAACATCCTGTTGCAGGTCATGGATCATGGCCGCCTGACCGACCACAACGGCCGCACGGTGGATTTCCGCAATGTGGTGCTGATCATGACCTCGAACGCCGGTGCGGCTGAACAGGCCAAAGAGGCAATCGGCTTTGGCCGCGACCGTCGCGAGGGCGAGGATACAGCCGCCATCGAACGGACGTTCACGCCGGAATTCCGCAACCGTCTGGACGCGGTGATCAGCTTTGCGCCGCTGCCGAAAACGGTGATCATGCAAGTGGTCGAAAAGTTCGTGCTGCAACTCGAAGCACAGCTGATGGACCGTGGCGTGACGATCGAACTGACCCGACCTGCCGCCGAATGGCTGGCCGACAAAGGCTATGACAGCAAGATGGGAGCGCGTCCCTTGGGCCGTGTTATTCAGGAATACATCAAAAAGCCGCTGGCCGAAGAGTTGCTCTTTGGCAAGCTGGCCAAAGGTGGAGTTGTCAAAGTCGGTATGAAAAACGGTGTGCTGGACCTGAAGATCGAAGGACCGGACAAACCAAGGATTTCAGGCAACAAGCCGCCGCTTCTGACGGCTGAATGATCCGCGCGGTTTGCACCGCACTGACACTTACGCTCGTCGCAGGGATGCCTGCGGCGGGCGATCCTGTTTTGACGCCACCAATTGATTGTGATCTGGGGCGCGACTGCTTTATCCAGCAATATGTTGACCACGACAGCAGCGCGGGCGCGTCCGATTACTTGTGCGCGCCGCTCAGCTATGATGCGCACAAGGGCACCGATTTTAGCCTGCGTACCTTGCAACAGATGCAGGCGGGTGTGAACGTTCTGGCCAGCGCCCCCGGTACAGTCAAGGGCGTGCGCGACGGCATGGAGGACCGCATCTATACGACCTCGAACGCCGAGGAAATTAAGGGCCGCGAATGTGGCAACGGGCTGGTGATCGACCACGGAGATGGCTGGGAAACGCAATATTGCCACATGAAAAAAGACAGCCTGGCAGTCCACTCGGGCGATCAGGTCAGCCGCGGCAGCGTGCTGGGTCAGGTGGGGGTCAGTGGCCTCGCCCAGTTCCCTCACATCCACCTCAACGTGCGCCACAACGGCACCACCATCGACCCGTTTGATCCCGATGGCAAAATCACCTGCGGCACACCCGACCCAGACACCCTATGGCAAAACCCGCCGCCATACCGAGCGGGCGGCTTCCTTGACGTCGGCTTTTCCGACGGTATTCCCGACTATGCCGACGTCAAATCAGGCAGCGCTGCCAAACCGTCCCTGCCTGTGGATGCACCCGCTCTGGTGGTTTACGGTTACGCCTTCGGTGGCCAGAAGGACGACAAACTACGCCTGGTCCTGACCGGTCCTGACGGCACGGTGGTCGATCAGACAATCGCGCTGGAAAAAACCCAAGCGCAGTTCTTTCGCGCCGTCGGCAAGCGTCTGAAGCGCGCCGTCTGGCCCACGGGCACTTACACGGGCATTGCCACTTTGTCCCGCAAGGGCCGCCAGATCGACACCCGCAGCGCCAACATCACCCTGCGCTAACGCGCCCCTTCATCTTGCCAGTAAACTCCGGGGGAGGCGCGCAGCGCCGGGGGCAGAGCCCCTATTTCTCGGTAAATTTCAACTCGATACGACGGTTTTGCGCGCGGGCTTCGTCCGTGTCTGCAATGTCTACTGGCTGGTACTGCCCGAACCCGTTGGCCGACAGCCGGTCCGGCGGAATGCCAAGGAAGTTCACCATATATTTCACGACCGACAGCGCCCGCGCCTGACTCAGTTCCCAGTTATCGGCAAACTCTCCCAGACCGGACAGGGGCACATTGTCGGTGTGACCGTCGACGCGGATCACCCAGTCGATCTCGGGCGGAATGTCGGCGACCACGCTGCGCAGGATCGCTGCGATCTTGGCAATCTCGCGCTTCCCGTCAGCCGAAATTTCCGCAGCACCGGGCGGAAACAGAACTTCGGAAGAGAACACGAACCGGTCACCCTCGATCCGCACGCCCTCTTGGTTGCCCAAAACGTCGCGCAAACGGCCAAAGAATTCTGAACGGTACTTTTCCAGATCCTGTGCTGCTGCTTCCAGTCGCTTGCGCTCTTGCTCTTCCAGCACACGGCGGCGGCGCTCTTCGGCTGCCACCCGCGCCAGAGCAGTGTTCAGATCCTGCCCCAGCGACAGCAGTTCAACTTGCGCAGCCTCGTCGCGCGATTTGGCATCGTCCAGCAGCGCCTGAAGCTGTCCCAATTGCGAACGCAACGCCGCGACCTGCTGGTTCAGCACCTCGGTCTGGCGTTGGGCGGCGGTGGATTTTTCCTGTTCCTCTGCCAGCTTGTCGCGCTCGGTCTGCAACAGCGCGGCACGGCGTTCTGCGTCGGTCATCGTCTCGTCGATAGCATTTTCAGCGGCCAGTTTCGCCGCCAGTGCAGCGGCCAGTTGCGCGCGCACTTCGGCGGCGTCTGCGGTCAGGGTTTCGGCATCTGTTTCAGCGGCCAGTTTCGCTGCCAAGGCGGCCTGCAATTGCGTCCGCAAATCGGCGTTTTGCGATTTTGCGGTTTCCGCCGCCGCCTTTTGCGCCGTGACATCGGCCAGTGCCGCCGTAAGACGCGCACGCAGATCCTGTGTTTCGGCGCTGCCTGCTTCAATTGTCGCTGTGGCCACGTCCAGCTGCCCCTGCAACGCAGCAAGCTGTCCTTCCAGCGCGTCTTTTTGCGCGGTCAGCGCCTGTGTCTGGCCAGCCAGTTCTTGCACGGTGCTGTCGGTGCCTTCGGCCTGCCCTTTCAGGGTTTCGACCTGCAACAAGGCAGCGACCAGTTGCGTGTCCAGATCGGCTTCGGCGGCGCGCGCGGCTGCGAGCAAGGTCAATGTTTCCTCGGCTTCCTTACGCTGCGCTTCCAGTGCCAGCGTCATCGAGGTCAGTTCGGCATCTGCCGCTTCAAGCCGTTCGCGCAACAGCTTTGCCGCCTCTGCTTCGGCCAGCCTTGCTGCTTCTTCCTCACTCAGCGCGTCTTGGGCCTCGTTCAATTGCGTATCCAAGGCCGTCAACTGCCCTTCGGCCTCGGCATTCCTTGCCCGCAAATCGGCCACCAGCGCGTCCAGCGCCTCGCGACGCGCCGCCGCCAAACGGGCCGCTTCGGTGCCTGCATCAATTTCTTCGCGGGCCTGCGCCAGTGCCAGATTCAGCGCCTCTTGCTCGGACAGCAATCGGACCTGCTCGGCCTGTAAATCCGCAACCGCGGCCTGCGCCTGATCGCGGTCGGCCAACAGCGCTGCAACCTGTGCTTCGAAACTTGTGATCCGTGTTTGCGCAGCTGCCAGTTCGCTGGCCTGCGCGTCGCGCTGTTCCGTCAGCGAGGTGATTAATGCCGCCTGATCCGACACCTGTTGCTGCGCATCGCTGAGCGTCGCCGACAGCGCCGACAGCCGTGCATCAAGCCGGTTGCCACGCTGCTCTTCCATCCCCAAAGCCTGCGCCAGAGCGGCAACTTCCCCGGCCAGTTGGTCCAGTTCGCTTTCCTGCCCCGAAATGGTTTCGCGCAACACATATTGCACCACCATAAAAATGGTCAGCACAAACATCAGCACCAGCAGCAGACCGGTCATCGCATCGACAAAGCCGGGCCAGATCGACCCCTGAAACCGTGACCCCGTGCGACGCGACAGGGCCATCAGCCGTCACCCTTGACGTTTCCTGTCCCACCTTGGGGGCCACGCCCGCGATTGCCCCGGTTTGGCCCGCGCGGTTGTGACAGCGCCTGGGTCAGTCCGGCAAGATCACTGCGTAACTCGGCCATGCTTTCCTGACGGCCTGCGGAAATCTCTTCGAGGATGCGCAGCATCTGCACGTCGATCGACCGCAACCGCATCCGGCTTTCTGCATCAATTCCGTCCCCCGAACCTTGGGATTCGAAATGCGCTATCAGCCGTTCCTGCCCTGCCGCGACACGTTCCAGCGCCGAATTTTCAGGGTCGCCATGCTGCATCTGCCGCGTCATGCCGTGGATTGCATCAGCGAGCGTGCCCAACTTTTCATCCACCATCGTCCGCGAAACGTCCGATTGCGTGACCATCTGTTGCAGCGCTTCCATCTGCTCGGCCAGATGGTCCATCACACTGGCCAGTGCCGGCGCATCGCCCGTTCCATCGTCAGCCGAAGCAAAGCTGACCCGTGTGATCGAACTCAGCCATTCTTCCAGCTCGCGGTAAAACCGGTTCTGCCCGTGGCCTGCGAACAGTTCCAACAATCCCACAATCAGCGATCCCGCCAGCCCCAGCAGGGACGACCCAAACGCCACACCCATGCCGCTCAGCTGCGAATCCAGCCCGTCCATCAGGCGGCCAAACACATCCACACCCGCGTCGCCGTCTTGTGGCGCAAGACTGCGGATCGTGTCGACCAGCGCGGGTACAGTGGTTGCCAGACCATAAAACGTGCCCAAAAGCCCAAGAAAAATCAGCAGGTTAACGATGTATCGTGTGATTTCCCGCGCTTCGTCTATCCGTGTAGCCACCGAATCCAGAATAGACCGCGTCGAAGTGGCCGAAACCTGCATCCGCGCGCCCCGCGTGCGCAACAGCGACGCGAGCGGCGCCAAAAGCTGCGGCGCATTGTTGTCACTTTCCAGCGTATCGGCGGCAAAACTTTCGATCCAGCGCACCGATCCGATCAGCTGCAAGACCTGCCAGAAGCACGCCACCACACCGATCAGAAAAACGAAAAAGATGAACCCGTTCAGATAGGGGTTCGCTTCGAACACCGGCAACACGCTGGGTGCTGCAACAAACACCATCGCCGCGCTAAGGGCGATCACCATTAGCATCAGCGCGATCTGCCGCACCGGTTGGGAAAATTGTGGCCGCGCTTCGCGGTCCATCTGCGACATGCGCCCGGGTCCTTGCCCTAAAATACTGCTCTGCAGCAACGATAACGAACAATTGCAATCAAGGCCAAGAGATTATCCACAAATTGCCCGCACGCGTGCCGCCAGCCAGTCCAAATCGGCGTCTTGCAGGCCAATCTGGTTCAAATGATCGGCAGTATTGAACAAATACTCGGTGTTGGGGCCACGCCCGCCCACCGCCTTGGCGATAATCTGCGCCTGTTCTTCCAAGGGCAGACCGCCACAATACTGGGTGTGGTTGGCGTCGATGATATAGGCCACCGCATCGACCACGCGCCCGTCGACAAGTTGCAGGGGCACAGTGGCCTCGTAATAGGCCGACGAAATCAACTCGCGGGCACGCAGATAATGCAGCGTCGCGTCCTCCTCGCCTTGGGCCACCGCCATTGCGATGCCTTCGCAAGAGGCCGGAGGGACCGCGTCCAGCGCCAGCACCAGCCCCGGTTCTTCTTCGGTGCCACGGTGGTGGATCGAGCGCATGCAAAACGACCGCTGATACCCGTTCAGCCGTGCCACAACACGGTCTGCCACCGGAAATCCGGGGTTCCAAAGCAAGCTGCCATAGCCGAAAACCCACATCGTCATTGCACGCGGTTCCTTATTCCTGTCCCACGGGGTAAATCTGATTTGGGCTGATTTTGAAAGGGCCGAGATGCGGCGATTGTTGCGGGTGTGCGTGGTGCTGGCCACGCTGTGGTGTGTGTGGTGGGGGGTTGCCAGCTATGCGCTGCACAGTGCCGTGGTGTCGTGGTTCGACGCCCGACGCGCCGAAGGCTGGCAGGCCGATATGGATGGACCGCAACCGGGCGGCTTTCCGTTGAACCTGCGCACCCGAATTGCGGATCTGGCATTGGCCGATCCTGACACCGGCGTCGCGTTCCGTGCGCCGCAGATCACGTTCACCGCTTCTGCGCTGTGGCCCGGCAACATAACCCTGCGCTTGCCGGATACCCCGATGACATTCGCCACACCCGAAGGCGCCGCTGATTTGACCATGCAAGACAGCGTGATGACGCTCGACCTGCGTCGCGAACGCGCGCTGGGTCTCGACCGGTTGCAATGGGCCGCGCAGAGCTGGCAGCTGGACGGGCCTGAGGGTTCGCTGATTGGCGCAAAGGGCCTCAGCCTTGCGGCGATCCGCACCACCGGGGCCACCTATGACATCACCGCCAGCGCCCCCGCCTTTGCGCCCGGAGCAGTGCCACGCCGCACTTTGCGACTACCGGATGAATGGCCGCTGACCTTTGACCAACTGGCGCTTGAGGCAACCGTCACATTTGACCGTCCGTGGGACATTCGGGCGCTCGAAGACCGCCGCCCGCAACCGCGCTGGATCGCCCTGCATCTGGCCGAAGCTGCTTGGGGTGATCTGCGCCTGCGCCTTGCCGCCGATCTTGAAGTGGACGCAGCAGGCATCCCCGCGGGCACCGTCAGCATTCAGGCCGACAACTGGCCGATCATGCTGGATCTGGCCGAAGCAGCCAACCTGCTGCCCGGCGGTATGCGCAGCCAGGCGGAAGAAGTGTTGCGCCGGTTCGCGACTCTCAGCGGCAATCCGGACGCATTGGACGTGCAGTTGAACCTCGCCGGAGGATTCATCTCGCTCGGATTCCTGCCCGTCGCCCCTGCCCCACGCCTGATCCTGCGCTAAGGCACCACTTCTTTTGGCGACAAATATCCTAGGGGAGCCGTGTCAGCGGCGGGGGCAAAGCCCCCCCTGTACCCTTTCAACGGCAATAAGATCCGCTGCGATACCGCGCCGTATCAAAATGGAAATGGTCGCGATGATAGCCGTCCGAATTGGGCCCCAACACCGTGCCGAACGGCCCGCACGCGCCCGCGTGCATTTTACGTAGTGCTTTGCTGTGGCGCGATGAGTTCCATCCCTCCAGCACGCTCACAATCTCTCCGCTCTGCAACTGAAAGCCCGAGATGTCGATCGCACGGCCTTTGCCATGTTCGGACACTTTGGCGCCAGGGCGGTTGTTGCGTGTACGGCACGAATAATGCGCCGCCACGCGAAAGCCGGTCAAACCGCCCAGACGGGCCATTGCCGGCTTTGCGCTGCGTTCTGTCCATTTTTTCAATGCCTTGGCCGTGGCGCAATCCATCACGGCCTCTTGGCTTAGCGCCACGCCGGACACTGACCGCAGCTTGACAGCATCGTCAACGCCACATGCCGCGATGCGTCCGGGAACGGGACCGACATAGGTGCCTTGCAAATCAACATCGCCACAAACCGCCCCCCTTGCCCGCTTGCGTTTCTTTGCCATCGCTTTGTGTTCAAGCGCTTTGGGCCGCACAAAGGGGCGAAGGGTGGTTTTCGGTCCGGAAAACGATGCCACCGAGGCCAGATGCACTGCGCTTTGGTCCGGTTGCAGAACAATTACACCTGGTGGCGCCATTACGGCCTTGGAGACCGCCGCGGTTGCACGCGCAATCGGGCGCAAGGGTTTTTTTGGCGCGGTAGCCGCTGCCGTGGTGGCCACACACAGGGCCAAAAGCAATGTCAGCGCCGCCCTCATATCTTCTCTTTGGACACCGAGCGCCCAAAGTCGGGCGCGTCCGTGTCTTGTCCCGCCTCGATAATCCCGCGTCGGATCGCGCGGGTGCGGGTGAAGTAGTCAAACAGGTGGTCACCGTCACCGGTGCGGATGGCGCGCTGCAGGGCAAAGAGCTCTTCGGTGAAGCGGCCCAGAATTTCCAGCGTTGCATCCTTGTTGGTCAGGAATACATCCCGCCACATGGTCGGGTCCGAGGCAGCGATGCGGGTAAAGTCGCGAAATCCGGCGGCAGAATATTTAATGACTTCGCCGTCGGTGACGCGGCCCAGATCATCAGCCACACCCACCATCGTATAGGCGATCAGGTGCGGCGTGTGCGAGGTGACGGCCAGCACCAGATCGTGGTGGTCGGCGTCCATTTCCTCGACGTTCGCACCAAGCCCTTCCCACAGCGCGCGCAGTTGCGCAGTGGCCTTCGGGTCAGTGCCCTCGACCGGAACCAGCAGGCACCAGCGGTTGTCGAACAGAGTGGCAAACCCCGATTCCGGTCCCGAATGTTCGGTTCCTGCCAACGGGTGACCGGGAATAAAATGCACACTTTCAGGCAGCAGCGGCCCGACGCTGTTGATCACGTCGCGTTTGACCGAACCCACATCTGTCACGGTCGCACCCTGCGCCAGATGCGGTGCGATCTCGGACGCGACCGAGGCCATCGCCCCCACCGGCACCGCCAGCACCACCAGATCGGCACCGGCAACGGCTTCGGCGGCACTGTCGCAGACGCGATCGGTCAAACCGATGCGGCGCGCGGTATCGCGGGTCGCCTGACTGCGCGCATAACCGGTGACTTCGCCCGCCAGACCACTGCGCTGAATCGCCCAATACATCGACGAGGCGATCAGCCCCAGACCGATCAGCGCAATACGGTTGTAGACAGGGGCCGTGGCCGGAGTGGTCATGCGCTTTTGCCTTCCTTGAACTGGCGGACCGCGTGAACAACACGGCGGCACGCGCTTTCATCACCTACGGTGACCCGCAGCGCGGCGGGCAATTTGTAGCCGGCCACTTTACGCACAATCAACCCTTGGGATTGCAACCACGCGTCACAGGCATTTGCCTCGTCCGCACTACCAAAACGGGCCAGCACAAAGTTGGCATGGCTTACGTCTGACGGCACGCCCAACGCGGCCAGCCCTTCGGCCAGAATGGTACGGCAGCGGGCGTTTTCACTGCGACAGTGATCGGCATAAGCCACATCACGCACCGCCGCTTCGGCGGTGTCCAGCGCCGCCTGACTGACGTTGAACGGCCCGCGAATGCGGTTCAGCACGTCGATCACATGCGCAGGACCATAGCCCCAACCGATGCGCAGCCCGCCCAAGCCGTACAGTTTGGAAAACGTGCGGGTCATCACCACGTTCTGGCGGCTGTCCACCAACGATGCGCCGCCATCGTATCCTTCGACATAATCGGCATAGGCCCCGTCCAGCACCAGCAACGCCTGCTTTGGCAAACCGTCCGCCAGACGCGCGATCTCGGCATCCGAGATCATCGTGCCCGTAGGGTTGTTGGGGTTTGCGATAAACACCAGCCGTGTCTTTTTGTTGCACGCCGCCAGCAGCGCGTCGATGTCGGTGACGCGGTCGGCCTCCAGCACTTCGACAGGCGTGGCACCTGCCGCCTTGGCGCTGATCGAATACATGCCAAAGCCGTGAACGGTGTGCACAACCTCGGTTCCCGGCCCGGCGTAGGCCTGACAGAGAAACGCGATGATCTCGTCCGAGCCGGACCCGCAAATGACACGCTCGGCGTCAACGCCGTGCACCTGCGCCAATGCTGCGCGCAGCGCGGCGTGATCGGTGGAGGGATAGCGGTGCAACTGGTGTGCCGCGCGACGGAACGCCTCGACGGCCTTGTCGGACGGACCCAACGGGTTTTCGTTCGACGACAGTTTTACAGCGTTTTCAATCCCCGCCACATGGCTGGTGCCACCTACGTATGGGTCGATTGTCATAATGCCGGGTTGTGGCGCAATGGCTTGAGTCATGGGTTGGCTCCTTCGCGGCCCGTTTTAGCGGGGCAAGCGCGCCTACGCCATGCCCTTTTGCCCCTGCGCAATTTTGCCAACGCCTGTGTGTCTTCTACCCCTTTCTATTGAACCCCAGAAACTCGGAACATAATGTGAACATATGGTTAAAACACTCTCGGAAAAACTCGCGATTCTTTCAGATTCAGCCCACTGTCACACCTCTTGCACCTCGTGTGGTGGTGCCAAAATCCTTTGTGGGAATGGCCAACTGCTTGATCTGGTACAGAGATGGCGACCGATTTGCGCGGCTTTATGCGTTTCTGTGGCGGCTGCACGATGCACCGTCACTGATGCACGACCGAGATGCCGCGCTGATGATTGTCGGGAAACAACCCGGTGAAGTCGAGGACCAGACCGGTTGCCCCTTTGTCGGGCCTGCCGATCAGTTGTTCGACCAGATCGCAGCGCAGGCCGGACTGGACAGGCAGGCGGCCTTTATCACCAACGCGGTGAACCACTTGAGATTCAGATCGCGCGGCAAGCGGTGGATGCACCAGACACCAACGCAAAGCGAGGTGATCCAGTGCAAATGGTGGCTGGAGGCTGAGGTGGCGCTTGTCACACCCAAGCTAATCGTTGCGATGGGTGGCACAGCACTTTTGACCGTGGCCCGACGCAAAGACGGTGTTTTGAAACGGCGCGGCCAGATCAAGGATACCGCCTATGGGCCGGTTCTGCTGACCCTGCACCCGTCTTGTTTGTTGCGCCTGCCCGACGCGGCACGGCGCGGGGCGCAGACCGCCCTGTTCAGGGACGATCTGGAACAGGCCGCACGGTTAGGCCAGGGCCATACCGCATGACCGTCCAGAATGCAAAAAAGGCCGCGCTCGGGGCGCGGCCTTTTGTAGTGTGCAGAACAGATCGCAGGGATCAGTTCTTGGCGTAGAATTCGACCACGAGGTTCGGTTCCATCATCACCGGATACGGCACGTCACCAAATGCAGGTGTGCGTACGAATGTGGCGGTCAATTTCGAGTGATCCACGTCCATATAGTCGGGCACGTCACGCTCGGGCAGTTGGGTGGCTTCCAGAATGGCGGCCATCTGCTTGGAGCGGTCACGCACTTCGATCACGTCGCCTTCTTTGACGCGGTACGAAGGAATGTTCACTTTTTTGCCGTTCACACGGACGTGGCCGTGGTTAACGAACTGGCGGGCAGCAAAAACGGTCGCCACGAATTTCGCGCGGTAGACAACGGCGTCAAGACGACGCTCGAGCAGGCCGATCAAGTTTTCACCGGTGTCGCCTTTGACACGTTCGGCTTCGGCATAGATGCGGCGGAATTGTTTTTCGGTCAGGTCGCCGTAGTAGCCTTTCAGCTTCTGCTTGGCGCGCAGCTGCAGACCGAAGTCCGACAGTTTGCCCTTGCGGCGCTGGCCGTGCTGGCCGGGGCCATATTCACGACGGTTGACCGGCGATTTGGCGCGGCCCCAGATGTTTTCGCCCATGCGGCGGTCGATTTTGTACTTGGCAGACGTGCGTTTGGTCACGGCTGGTCTCCTTTATTTAGGTTCATAAAGGGCGTTGTCCTCTGGTCCATGACCCGACAGGCTTCCCCTTGCAGGGACCACCAACACCAATGAAGGGGCGCTTATACGCCCGCGCGGGGCAGAGTCAACGGCCTATTGGCGGTGATTGCTGACCCATTTGCGTGACTGCCGCGTGGCGGTGGCAGGTGGTTAGATGATCGTTGACCAGACCGCAGGCCTCCATCCACGCATAGACGATGGTGGGGCCGCAAAACTTGAAGCCGTCTTTCTTCATTTGTCTGGAGATTCGCGTACTCAGATCCGTGCAGGGCGGCACCTGATCCTGAGCTGTGTATTTTGGTTGCAATGGTGCGAAATCGACAAAACGCCACATATAGGTGTCAAAGCCTGTCTGGTCCTCGATCCGGCACCATGCCTGAGCGTTGGAAATGGTCGCGGCGATCTTGCCACGATGGCGGATGATACCTGCGTCCTGCACTAACCGTTCGACGTCTTCATTACCCCAGCGCGCAATCTCGCGCGGGTCAAAACCGCGAAAGGCGGCACGGAAATTGTCGCGCTTTTTCAGGATGGTAATCCACGACAGCCCCGCCTGAAATCCGTCAAGCACCAGCTTCTCCCACAGGGCGCGGCTGTCGTATTCGGGCACGCCCCATTCGGTGTCGTGATAGGCGCGATAAATCGGTTCTGACCCCGCCCAGTTGCAGCGGGTGATCCCGTCACCGTTTGTTATTTCACCGCACATGAGACGACTCCGAAGATAAGACTAAAATGAGAACATTAAGCTCTTGTTAGATAATATGTCGACAAAGTGGAAGCCGAACCCTCTGTCCATGGAGACGCCCGTGAACCTGAAGAAACGGCGCATTGCCGATGTCCCGCCCGGCGCCGAAAATCCGCTGGCCTTTGCGGTGTCGCGCCGCGATGGGTCGGTTCTGGATATGGTGGCGCAGGCGATCCGCCACAAGCAGACCTTGCTGGCGTTTCAACCGGTGGTTCTGTCGCGCGACCCGTCGCGCATCGGTTTCTATGAGGGACTTATCCGCATCACCGATGAAACAGGCCGCGTGATCCCCGCGCGTGACTTCATGAACGCGGTAGAGGCGACCGAACTGGGCCGCGAGATTGACGTGCTTGCCTTGCAGATGGGATTGCGGGCCTTGCACGAAACGCCGCATCTGCGGTTGTCGATCAATATGTCGGCCCGTTCGATCGGGTTCACCAAATGGACCCGCACATTGCAACGCTGGCTGGACCGCGATCCGACGATTGCCGAACGGCTGATCCTTGAGATTACGGAAGGTTCGGCAATGACGGTGCCCGAGTTGGTCATCGACTTTATGGACCGCTGGCAGGTGCGCGGCATCTGTTTTGCGCTGGATGATTTCGGCTCTGGCCAGACAGCCCTGCGTTACTTCAAGGAATTCTTCTTTGACATTCTCAAGATCGACGGCCAGTTCGTGTCGGGCATTGCGACGGACGCGGACAATCGGG
This sequence comes from Pseudosulfitobacter pseudonitzschiae, assembly GCF_002222635.1. Lineage (NCBI taxonomy): Bacteria > Pseudomonadati > Pseudomonadota > Alphaproteobacteria > Rhodobacterales > Roseobacteraceae > Pseudosulfitobacter > Pseudosulfitobacter pseudonitzschiae. Next base: position 2,477,857 of record NZ_CP022415.1, read on the forward strand.
CGCTGGTGCGTTCTATGGTAGCGATTGCACAGCATTTCGACATGATGACCGTGGCCGAATTTGTCGAAACCAAAGCGGACGCCGACGTGTTGGCCAGCCTGGGCGTGGACTGCTTGCAAGGTTACCTGCACGGCGCCCCGACCACGCGACCGGGCTGGAAAACCCCTGCCGAAATCCGGGCTGCGGGCTGAAATCGGTGGTCTTCAATGTACAAATTACCGTCAATCGCACATGCGACTTGGTATCCGTTGTGACGATGGATCGAATGGTTTATCCAATTCAATAAGTCGAGGGGCCAAGACATGGCATGTGGTCAGGTCTGACAATGCGTCCTTCGTCAAACAACAAGAGGATGCATTCCATGACCAACGTCGTCATCGCCTCTGCCGCACGCACCGCTGTCGGCAGCTTTACTGGCTCTTTTGCTGGCACCCCCGCGCACGATCTGGGCGCCGCTGTACTTGAGGCGATCGTCGAGCGGGCCGGCATCGACAAGTCGGAGGTCAGCGAGACCATTCTGGGTCAGGTTCTGACCGCCGCCCAAGGGCAGAATCCCGCCCGTCAGGCACATATCAATGCAGGCCTGCCAATCGAAAGCGCCGCATGGAGCATCAATCAGGTGTGTGGTTCCGGCCTGCGCGCCATCGCTTTGGCGGCGCAACACATCCAGTTGGGTGATGCCAGCATTGTGGCCGCAGGCGGTCAGGAAAACATGTCGATGAGCCCCCACGCCGCAAACCTACGTATGGGTCACAAAATGGGCGACATGCAATACATCGACACGATGATCCGCGATGGTCTGTGGGATGCGTTCAACGGTTATCACATGGGTCAAACCGCCGAGAACGTTGCCGAAAAATGGCAAATCAACCGCGACCAGCAGGACGAATTCGCCGTAGCATCGCAGAACAAGGCCGAAGCGGCCCAGAAGGCGGGCAAGTTTCAGGACGAAATCACCCCCTTTACCGTCAAAGGCCGCAAGGCAGACATCGTTGTGGACAGTGACGAATACATCCGCCACGGCGCCACAATGGAAGCGATGCAAAAACTGCGCCCCGCTTTCACCAAGGACGGATCGGTGACAGCTGCCAACGCATCGGGTCTGAACGACGGTGCCGCTGGCGCGTTGCTGATGTCCGCCGACAACGCCGAAAAGCGCGGGATCGAGCCGCTGGCGCGAATCGTATCCTACGCCACAGTTGGTCTTGACCCGAAGATCATGGGCGCGGGCCCGATCTTTGCCTCGCGCAAAGCCTTGGAAAAGGCCGGTTGGAAGGCTGAAGATCTGGATCTGGTCGAAGCCAACGAAGCCTTTGCCGCGCAGGCCTGTGCCGTGAACAAGGATATGGGCTGGGATCCATCCATTGTGAACGTCAACGGCGGCGCCATCGCCATCGGCCACCCCATCGGCGCATCTGGCGCGCGAATTCTGAACACTTTGGTGTTCGAAATGAAACGCCGTGGTGCCAAAAAGGGCCTTGCTACACTGTGCATCGGCGGCGGCATGGGTGTCGCAATGTGCATCGAACGCCCTTAATTTCAAACATGCCGCGCAATATAGTTGCGGGCATGAAGTGAAATGGGTAACAAGATTTCGCGGCACATCAAGTGTCGCGGAATCTTAAGGTCACACACATGTCGATCCTAACAGCGCTTACCGATCAGATCGACGTCTGCACCACGCAGCGTGACCCGGATGCACCCTTTGGGGTCGACATCCACCAAAAGCGCAAAATTTGCCTTATGCCCCCGCGTTTTATGCAATGCTCGAATTGACAGAACCTTGTCACAATTATCGCGGTAGATGCATGGACGCCCTAGGCGGATACACGCAAGAATAGAACAAAGCCCATCAGGAGGAGAAACATAATGTCCAGAGTTGCACTTGTTACCGGAGGATCACGCGGGATCGGCGCCGCCATTTCGCAAGCATTGAAAGACGCAGGGTACAGCGTCGCCGCAACCTATGCAGGCAATGACGAAGCCGCTGCAAAATTCACTGAAGAATCCGGTATCAAAACCTACAAGTGGAACGTCGCCAACTATGACGAAAGCAAAGCGGGCATCGCGCAGGTCGAATCCGACCTTGGTCCTGTTGACGTTGTGGTTGCCAACGCGGGCATCACCCGTGACGCACCGTTCCATAAAATGACCCCCGAACACTGGCACGAGGTTATCGATACAAACCTGACAGGCGTTTTCAACACCGTTCACCCCGTCTGGCCCGGTATGCGTGAACGCAAATTCGGCCGCGTGATTGTCATCAGTTCGATCAACGGTCAAAAGGGGCAATTCGCACAAGTGAACTATGCCGCGACCAAGGCGGGCGATCTGGGCATCGTCAAATCTCTGGCCCAAGAGGGCGCGCGTGCAGGCATCACCGCCAACGCCATCTGCCCCGGCTATATCGGCACCGATATGGTCATGGCCGTGCCGGAAAAAGTCCGCGAATCGATCATCGCGCAAATCCCCACAGGCCGTCTGGGAGAACCGGAAGAAATCGCACGTTGCGTCGTATTTCTGGCGTCAGACGATTCGGGATTCATCAACGGTTCGACCATTTCGGCCAACGGTGCGCAGTTCTTCGTCTAACCTGATCTGAAATTACGGCAACCGGCGCGCCCCAGTGGCGCGCCGGTTTTGTTTTGACCTCGCAAAATATTTTGAACACCATCACTAGACGACCGGTCTATTACTTACTATCTAACGGGCATGACACAGCCAAGAAAATCAGAACAAACTCGCCAACACATCTTGGAAACAGGGCGTGAACTGGTCTTGCACGGTGGCTTTAGCGGCGTGGGACTGTCCCAGATCCTCGCTGCCAGCGGCGTGCCAAAAGGATCATTCTACTACTACTTTGCGTCGAAAGAGGTCTTTGGATGCGCCCTGTTGCAGGACTATGTCGACGACTATCTTGGCCGGTTTGACGCATTGGCCGATGGCGCGGGGACGGCCGGTGCCAAGCTGCGCAACTATTGGACTGCGTGGCTGGACAACGACAAGGCCAGCGGCATCGCATCAGGCTGTTTGGTCGTGAAACTGGCAGCCGAGATCGCAGATTTGTCCAACGACATGCGCATGATTCTGGATGCAGGCGTTGACCAGATGACCGCCCGCATCGCCGATTTGCTACGCGCCGGAGCCGCCGATGGCACTGTGCACGCCCTGCCCGACCCCGACGCCACGGCCCGCGTACTTTACGCGCAATGGCTGGGGGCCGCAATCCTGTCAAAGCTGTCTCAAACAGACAGTGCCCTGCGCGACGCGTTGCAAGACACCACGCGCCGCCTTTCACCTGAACAGACTGAAAAATAAGGAATCTCCCATGAAAGCTGCAATCCACGACACCTTTGGTGAACCCGCCGACGTGCTCGAAACCAAAACCATCAACACCCCCGAACCCGCCGCTGGCGAGGTCCGGATCAAGACGCTGCTGTCGCCGATCCACAACCATGATCTGTGGACCATTCGCGGGAATTATGGCTACAAACCCGAACTGCCAGGCGCTATCGGCGGCTCCGAAGCGGTCGGTACAATCGAAGCAGCCGGCGACGGGGTTGACGCCGAACTGATCGGCCAACGTGTCAGCATCGCGGGCGTTCACGGCACATGGGCCGACTATTTCATCGCCCCCGCAGGTGGCGTTTTGCCCCTGCCCGCCACCATCTCGGACACTATGGGCGCGCAACTGATCGCCATGCCGTTCAGCGCGATTTCACTGTTAGACATGCTGCAGGCCGAAAAAGGCGACTGGATCATACAGACTGCAGCTAACGGTGCCGTGGGTAAAATCATGGCCGTTCTGGCCAAGTCGCGTGGCATCAATCTGCTGAACCTTGTGCGCCGCGACGAAGCGGTGACCGAACTGACCAGCATGGGGATCGACAACGTGCTGTCCACCTCTGACGCCGACTGGAAATCCAAGGCACAGGCGTTGGTAGGCAAGGCCGGTGCGGTTTCGGCCATTGATTCTGTCGGCGGTGATCTGGCCAGCGATCTGACCGACCTGCTGGGCAGCAACGGCGAATTGGTGGTGTTTGGTACAGCCACGGGGGCGCCACTGGAATTGTCCTCGGGCACGTTGATCATAAAGCAGATCACTGTCAAAGGCTTCTGGGGTTCGAAAGTCGGCAGCGACATGGATCCTGCGCTGCGCATGCAGTTGATCACCGAACTGGTAACTTTGGCCGCCAAAGGCGAACTGACGTTGGAAGACGGCGGCGTCTACGGGCTGGACCAATTGTCCGACGCAATGACTGCGGCGCTGACCCCCGGTCGCGCGGGCAAGGTCATGCTACGCCCCTAAAGCGCTGACATACAAACAATAAGGCGGTCCGTGAAAGGGCCGCCTATGTGACTGATGTAATGGACATCCTGTCCGTTGCGGACCACTCAAAGGTGACCGGCGGCGCTGTCATCCCAGCGCACGCCAGCTTTGCAAAGGTCGGGTCAGGCCGACAATCGCGTAATTTCTTCTTTCAGACGGAGTTTTTGCCTTTTCAGTTCGGCCACTTTCAGCGTGTCCGCGCCCGGTGCGCGCAGTTCCTTTTCCACCGCGTTACTCAGGTTTTCGTGCTTTTTCTTCAACTCGTTGAGATGTGAGTTCAGGCTCATGCAATCCTCCATTAGTTCAAGTACAACTGTAGCAGACCACGATTTTACATTCCTGTCACGCTGCACACGCATCATAGACTTGTGATGTATGAACCACTGGTTAAAATTCCAGCGCCGCCCCATCACGCAGAACCGCTTTTATTTCAGCAGTATAGCTTTCTGCATCGCGCAAATGGCTTTCGCCGCGGTGCAGAAGGTGCGGAAAATGCAAGCGAAATTCTGCCCGCCCGCCTTTGCGTGCGCGGATAATGCACAGTTCCGGGGCGCGTCCGGGGCGCGCTGAAAAAGGCAGCACTTCGACACTGCCCATGACGGGCCGAATCCCTGCCAGAATGTCCGGCAGCCGCGCCATGCGGTGAATAAAGTGGGCAAAGCCACGATAACGCAGCCGTTTGGCGGCCACCTGCACCCAATCCTCCAGCGCTGTATCCTCGCCCAAGGCCCCTTCGCGGCCCGTGTAGGGAGACGGGCGGCTGGCTGCGCGATCGAAATAGGGTGGATTGGCAATCACATGATCAAAGCTACGTTCTTTCAGTGGCATCGGCAGCTTGGTCAGGTCGGCACAGGTCACGTCCAACCCGTTGCGTCTGGCCAGGTCCGCATAATAGGGCTGTCGTTCGACCCCGTGCAGGTCCAGTCCCGGCACGCGCGCCCCAAGACACAAGGCCGCAGCGCCTGCGCCACAGCCCAGATCCAGCACGGACTGCCCCGCATGGGCCGGAACGCTGGCTGCCAGCAACACCGGATCAAGCCCCGCGCGATAGCCGGTGCGCGGCTGCCACAGCATCACCTGACCACCCAGAAAGGCGTCACGCGTCAGTTCGGATTCTTCGATCACAATCCCAGCGGAATGTCGTTGTCGCGCATGACCCGTGTGGCGGCGTCATGTTCATCGGCGCGCACCATCAGTCGACGCGGGAAAATCCCGATGCCGCCTTCGAGCACGCTCATGTTTACGTCCAATTCAAAGCAGTCTATATCCTCGCCGGACAGTAGGGCCGAGGCAAACGCGATGATCGTCGGGTCGTTGCTACGCAAAAGTTCCTTCATAACCACGGATGTAAGAGCAGGCTGGCCTTAATGTCGAGGGGCCATCGGGGGCAATATGGACAACATCGAGCAGGGGTTGAAACCGCATGACCGGCTGGCCGCACGGCTGGCGGATGATATGGATGCGGTCAACACGCTGATCCGCACGAAAATGGCCTCGGAACACGCGCCGCGCATTCCAGAAGTCACGGCGCATCTGGTGGGTGCAGGCGGCAAGCGTTTGCGCCCTATGCTAACGCTTGCGTCGGCACATTTGTGTGGATATACAGGTGCTTACCATATTCATCTGGCTGCCACGGTCGAATTTATCCATACCGCCACACTGCTGCATGACGATGTGGTGGACGAAAGCGCACAACGCCGTGGACGGCCCACAGCCAACCTGCTGTGGGACAATACCTCAAGCGTGCTGGTCGGTGATTATCTGTTTGCGCGCTCGTTCCAGTTGATGACCGAATGTGGCTCGATGGAGGTAATGCGCATCCTGTCCAACGCCGCCGCCACTATCGCCGAGGGTGAAGTGTTGCAACTGACCGCCGCACAGGATCTGGCGACCGATGAAGCTGTTTATTTGCAAGTGGTGCGGGGCAAGACCGCAGCGCTGTTCTCGGCGGCGATGGAAGTGGGTGGCGTGATCGCAGATGCTGACGCGGCGACGGTCAAGGCGCTGTATGATTACGGCGATGCTTTGGGCGTGGCGTTCCAGATTGTCGATGACCTGCTGGACTATCAGGGTCAGTCCGAAGCGACAGGCAAGAACATCGGTGACGATTTCCGCGAACGCAAGCTGACCCTGCCGGTGATCAAGGCCGTGACCAAAGCAACGCCGGACGAGCGGGCCTTTTGGGTGCGCACCATCGAAAAGGGAAAACAGGACGCCGGTGATCTGGAACACGCGCTGGCGCTGCTGAACAAACACGGCACACTGGCCGAGACCCGCGTGGATGCGATCGCATGGGCCGACCGCGCCAAGGCGTCGCTGGCCCCCCTAGCCGACCACGACATCAAGGACATGCTGGTGGATCTGGCCGACTTCGTGGTTGACCGGATCAGCTAGAGAGCTTGCGGCGCGGCGACGCGCTGCATTCCACCCAATCGACCTGCGCGTACCCACCAGTTGGGCTGTACAATTGCCAGACGGTCGGCGGCTTCGGTCGCTTCCTCGGCTGTACTGAAAACCCCGAAGCAGGTTGCGCCAGACCCGGACATACGTGCCAGCAGGCAGCCGGATAAAGCGGCCAGTGTCTGACAAGTTTCAGCAATCTGCGGGGCGATGGCTTCGGCCGGGATCTGCAAATCGTTACGCTGCGCGGCCAACCAGTTGCACAGCGCGGCGGCATCAAAAAATTCCGGCAGCACGGGTGGCATTGGCGCGTTGTCCTTGTGTGTAAGGGCCTTGAATATCTGTGGTGTCGACACCGCCACACGCGGATTGGCCAACACCACATCCAGGTGCGGCAGGCCGTCCACGGACGTGACCATTTCACCAATTCCCTGCATCCGCGCAGACCGCGACGGCACGCAAACCGGAATATCCGCCCCCAGTTCCAGCAGGGCATTCGCATCCGCATCACGCCCGGCCATTTGACACAGCCCCCGCCACACCGCCGCAGCATCGGCAGAGCCGCCGCCGATGCCCGACGCCACGGGCAGTTCCTTGGTCAAGGTCAGGGCGCTTGCGATCCGGGGAAACAGGCGCGCCACGCGCAGCGCAAGGTTTTCGTCACCCGGCGGCACGCTGCCCGCCTCTGGTCCGTCAACCAGCAACGACCATGCAGTATCAGGACGCAGTTGCACCACGTCACCCACGTCGGCAAAAACCACCAGCGAATCCAGCAGGTGATAGCCATCGGCCCGCTGACCGGTAACGTGCAAGGTCAGGTTGATCTTGGCGGGGGCAAAGACCCGCAAGCCCGCCATCATGACGGCCTCAGCGATCCCTTGCCATCATCAGAGGCGGCGCACCTTCTTCGGCCAGAACCTTGTCCAGTCCGACTTCAAGCTTGCGGCGCATCCGACCCGGGTCGGCCTCGCCGTCGGTGTCCTTGGGGTCGACAAAAGACAGAGCGCGCGACCATTGGAACTGCGCCTCGCGCTTGCGACCCACGGCCCAAAGTACGTCGCCAAGATGGTCGTTCACCACCGGATCAACAGGCTCCAACTGGACTGCGCGTTCCATGTGGTCAACCGCTTCGTCGTAGCGGCCAAGGCGGTAGAGAACCCAGCCCAGACTGTCGATGATATACCCGCTGTCAGGATTGGCAGCGGCGGCCTGCTGGATCATTTCCAGTGCCTCGTCCAGATTGATCTGTTGTTCGACCATCGAATATCCCAGATAGTTCAGCACCTGCGGCTGACCTGGATTCAGCGCCAAGGCATGACGGAAATCGGCCTCGGCTTCTTGCCACTGGTCCAGCCGTTCGTGCGCGATCGCACGGGCATAGAGCAAGAACCACTGCGCGCGCGCGCCTTCCGGAGTCAGTTCCAAAGCGCGGTCATAGGCGGCAATGGCAGGGACAAACTGGTCTTGTTGGCGCAAAAGATCGCCTAGCGTCGAATGCACCATAGGCAAATCGGGGTATTGGCGCGCCAGTTGTTCCAGCACTTCGATGGCGGCGTCGGGTTTGTCGGCACGGCGCAGGGCGGCAGCGCGACCCAGTTCTGCAGCGTGAAAGGCCGGATCGCTGGCGGGCACTTGTTTATAAGCGTCGATTGCCAGATCATATTGTCCAAGTTCTTCCAACAACTCTGCGTTCAACAGCAGCGCATCTACATGGCTGGGCCGCAGATAAAGTGCCAGCCGTCCGTACAACAGCGTGTAATCGGCTGCCGCCTCGCTGCGCAATGCGGCGGCAAGCGACGCGAACACCTCGGCCAGACCGTCACGGGCAGAGGTAACATGGGTGAAAGGCAGTTTTTCACCGGCTTCAAGCGCAGTGATGACCCGCCCGAGTTCAGGGTCCATACCGCCGCCAAAGGCGTCTCGCAGGCTGGTCACCGCATCGGCATTGCGGCCCATCTGGCTAAGTACCTCGGCCCGCGCCAACGCCCCGCGACGGGTACGCACCATCGTGCCGCTGTCTGTGCCTGCAAAAATCGCTTCGGCGGCAGGATAATCACCCTCCAACGCCAGCGCCATCGCCTTGTGATAAAGCGCAAAGCCCTTCAACCCCTGCTCTTTCGCGACCGCATCAAAGGCGTCGCTTGCGGCCTGTATATCCCCCTCGCCCACATGTGCCCAAGCTTGCAGCAAACCATCGACCAGCGGGCCGATCCCTTGGGTCTCCATGTCGCGCTCAAGCAGGGCGGCGTAGTCCTCGCGGTGCGCAATGTCGGTAATGATCGCCATGTTCGCCGCCTGACTGCGCAGGCCCGCATCTTGCATGGTTTGCGCAATCGGCAGGGCATGTGCCACGTCGCCCAGCAGCAGATGCGCCAGCGTCGCGTGCTCCATCAATTCGGCATTCCCTGCATCATGCCGCAGCGCCGTATCGTAGTAGCCTGCCGCCGTGCCAAAATCGTTCAGATAGGTGGCATGACGCGCCGCCAGATAGGGGCCCGCCACATCCTGCGCCGCCAACGGGCCAGCCAATGTCCAGATCAGGGCCGTGGCCACAGTGCTTTTCAGAATGGATCGGATCACGCGACAGCCTCGACTAATTTCTATTTGGAATAAGGCTAGCAGGTCTGCACGCGGGCGCAATGGGGCTGCCCATAGCGTGGCAAACAATGCTGTGAGGTGCGGCAGCAACTTGCCCAGAGTTTTGTCACAATCCGGCGGCACGGGCCGGACCCAGGGCATTTTCACTTGCATGATCGCGGGATTCATAAATACTTAGTCAAATGGCTAAGTATGATTCTCAACTCGATCACATCTTTGCGGCTTTGGCCGATCCGACACGGCGGGCCATTCTGGACCGCCTGTCGCGCGGCCCTGCCACCACCAGTGAACTGGCCGCGCCCCATGACATAGCCATGCCAACATTGCTTGCGCATCTGACCAAACTGGAAAGCGCCAGCCTGATCACCTCGACCAAGGTCGGGCGGGTGCGCACATATGCCCGCTCTGACGCTGCTTTTGTGCCGGTACAGGACTGGCTCGGCCATCAATCCGACCTCTGGACACGCCGTCTTGACCAATTCGACAGCTATGCAATCCAACTCGCAAAGGATCTCGCCAATGGAACTTGACCCCACCACCGACCTGACTTTCACCCGCGAAATTAACGTAAGTCCCGCCTTGTTGTGGGAATGCTGGACTACACCAAAACACGTCAAAGCCTTCTTTGTACCCAAACCCCATAAGGTCACGGATTGCGAAATCGACCTGCGTCCGGGTGGGCGGTTCAACACCGCCTTTGAAGTGGATGGCAAAACCATGACCAACGCAGGCGTCTTTCTTGAAATCATCGATCAACGCAAACTGGTGTTCACCGATGCCTACAGCGAAGGCTGGAAACCCGCGCCTGACCCGTTCATGACAGCCATCGTCGAATTCCAAGACAACGGCGCAGGCGGCACAATTTACACTGCCACCGCACGGCACCGCTCAGCCGATGCCCGCAAGACCCATGAAGATATGGGCTTTTTCGACGGCTGGGGCACCGTGGCAGATCAGCTTGCGGCCTATGCCAAAACCCTGTGAACGCAAAAAGGCGGGCCTGCGCCCGCCTTTTCACCTGATGCCACTCCACCGGCCTATCACATATTGGGATAGTTCGGCCCGTCCCCGCCCTGCGGCGTGGTCCAGTTGATATTCTGGCTGGGGTCTTTGATGTCGCATGTCTTGCAGTGCACGCAGTTCTGGAAGTTGATGACAAAACGCGGGTCTTTGCCCTCTTCCGTCACGAATTCATACACACCTGCGGGGCAATAGCGCGCCGAAGGTCCGGCATAGACCGGCAGGTTGCGATCCACCGGAATGCTGGGATCTTTCAGCTTCAGGTGCGCAGGCTGGCTTTCCTCGTGATTGGTAAAGCTGAACGCCACGTTGGTCAGGCGGTCGAACGACAGCTTTCCGTCCGGCTTGGGATAGGTGATCTGGCTGTGCTTATCGGCGGGCTCGGTCGCCTCGGCGTCGGATTTGCCGTGTTTCAGTGTGCCCAGCAGCGAAAAACCCAACGTGTTGCACCACATATCGAAGCCACCAACAGCCAGTGATGCAGTCAGGCCATATTTCGACCACAGCGGTTTGACGTTGCGCACCTTTTTCAGGTCTTTGCCGATCGCTCCTGCGCGCACCTCATCCTCATAGGCGGTCAGTTCGTCACCCGAACGGTCGGCCTTGATCGCCTCGAATGCGGCCTCGGCAGCCGCCTTGCCCGACAGCATGGCGTTGTGGTTGCCCTTGATGCGCGGCACGTTGACCATGCCAACGGCACAGCCCAACAGAGCCACACCGGGTGCCACCATCTTGGGCATCGACTGAAAGCCGCCTTCGGTGATCGCGCGCGCGCCATAAGCCACGCGTTTGCCACCTTTCAGCAGCTCGGCCACCATCGGGTGGTGTTTGAACTGCTGGAATTCCATATAGGGAAACACATGCGGGTTCTTATAGCCCAAGTGCACCACAAAACCCACATAGACCTGATTGTTATCAAGGTGATAGATGAACGATCCGCCGCCCGCTTTGCTGCCCAATGGCCAACCCATCGTGTGGGCGACAGTGCCCTCTTTGTGCTTGGCGGGATCAATTTCCCAAATCTCTTTCATGCCAAGACCGAATTTCTGCGGCTCTTTGCCCGCCGACAGGTCGTATTTCGCAATGACCTCTTTCGACAGCGACCCGCGCACGCCTTCGCCAAGGAAAACGTATTTACCGTGCAACTCCATACCCGGTTCATAGCTGTCGCCCTTGGTGCCATCCGCCGCAATGCCGAACTCACCGGCGACCACGCCTTTGACTTCGCCGTTCTCGCCATAGACCAGTTCGGAACAAGCCATACCGGGGAACACTTCCACGCCCAGTTCTTCGGCCTGTTCGGCCATCCAACGGCAGACGTTGCCCATCGACACGATATAGTTGCCGTGATTGTTCATCAGCGGTGGCATAGGAAAGTTGGGAATGCGTATCTTGCCCGCTTCACCCAGCATATAGAAATTGTCTTCTTTCACTTCGACGGTGACAGGGGCGCCCTTTGCTTTCCAGTCAGGGATCAGCGCGTCCAGACCACAGGGATCCAGCACCGCACCCGACAGGATATGCGCGCCCACTTCCGAGCCCTTTTCCAGCACGACCACATTCAGGTCGGCGTCCAGTTGCTTTAGACGGATCGCTGCCGAAAGGCCCGCAGGTCCGGCCCCGACGATGACCACATCATATTCCATCGCTTCGCGTTCTGTATCGGCCATGCTCGGCGGCTCCTTGTGCAAAAGCGCGTGCACCCACCGCATCGCGCAACAATCTTTCGCGCTTGGCTAAACCACAGCGCCCGTCAATGCAATCGAAACACCGCGTCAGCGGTACAGACATGCGACGGTTTTTCACAGTGTATACCGCAGCGGCAACAGCCGTCAGTCCGCAGGCCGATCCCCCATCAAATAGCGCGGACCGGTGCCCTTTTCGCGGGCGCGGTCGCCGGGATTGTACAAGGCGCAGCTGTCGAGGCTCAAACAGCCACAGCCGATACAGCTGTCCAACGTGTCACGCATTCGGGTCAGCGTGTCGATCCGCGCATCCAGTGCCGCACGAAATCCGGTACTGATGTGCGCCCAATCCGACTTGGTCGGCACGCGGCCCTTGGGCAACAAGTCCAGCTCGGCCCGTATTTGCGGCAGGGTAAAGCCGAACTGCTGCGCGATCATCACGAACGACAGCCGCCGGATGTCCGCCCGCGAAAACCGTCGCTGCCCGCCCGCATTGCGCCATGGATCAATCAGCCCCTGCGCCTCGTAATAGCGGATCGCCGACACAGCCAGCCCCGTCCGCGCGGCCAGATCGCCAATGCTCAACCCGTCTTTCGCCATGTCGAAAAATCCCTTGACCTAAAGTTAGGTTTAGCAATTACGCTAAAGCCATTCCCACCTGTTGAAAAGGACAAACTCCATGACAGCCCAGCTTGAACACACCAATTTTACTGTCTCCGACCCCGCCGCCACCGCCGACTGGATGTGCGATCTGTTCGGCTGGCACATCCGCTGGCAGGGTGCCGCAATAGCGGGCGGCCACACCATCCACGTAGGCACCGACACGCATTATCTGGCGCTCTATTCCCCTCAGGCACCTGAAAAGCCGCGGCAATCCAACTATACCACTATCGGCGGGCTGAACCATCTGGCCGTCACCACTGACGATCTCGACGCCCTTGAAACACGCATCAAAGCGCACGGCTTTACCACCGGCAACCACGCCGACTATGAACCGGGCCGCCGCTTCTACTTTCACGACGCGGACGGCATCGAATACGAGGTGGTGCAATACGACTGACTTTATCCTTCATCTTGCAGGGTAAACTCCGGGGGAGCGCCGCAAGGCGCGGGGGCAGCGCCCCCTTCCCCCGTACCGCGCATCGGCGACATTCGCCGCCCCAGATACGCCCACCCCTTGCAATCCCCCGCCGCAATAGGTCAGGTAGCATCCAACATTGACCGGCGGCCACTTTGGCCGCCCTAATCTGCTGGACGTGACTTATGGAAAAGATCCCGATGACCCGAAAGGGTCACCAAGCCCTTGAGACCGAACTCAAGCACCTGAAATCCGTCGAGCGCCCCGCCATCATCAAGGCCATCGCCGAAGCACGCGAGCATGGCGACCTGTCGGAAAACGCCGAATACCATTCCGCCAAGGAAAAGCAGTCCTTCATCGAAGGGCGCATCAAAGAGCTGGAAGGTGCAATTTCGCTGGCCGACGTCATCGACCCGACCAAGATGAAGGGCGGCATCAAGTTCGGCGCCACTGTCACGCTTGTCGACGAAGACACCGACGAAGAGAAAACCTATCAGATTGTCGGTGAATACGAGGCCAACATCGAAGCAGGTCTGCTGAATATCAAATCGCCCATCGCCCGTGCCCTGATCGGCAAGGAAGAAGGCGACAGCGTCGAAGTGCGCACGCCCGGTGGCGATAAGTCCTATGAAGTGCTGAAAATCGCTTTCATCTGATCGGAACCCAAGACATGGCCGACACAGCGCCAGCTGAAAAAACATCCCCCCAGACGCAGACCCGTCCTGCGTCGTCGGCACAGGCGCGGCCAACACCGCTGGGCATTTATGATCGCCCCCGCATTGAGGGCATTTCGGGAATCGAGATCATAGCCATCGCCCTGTCGGCCCTCTGGCTGCTGGGCGCGAGTGTGTTTTTTATGACGATGCCCTCGCCCCCCGAAGGACAGGACGGCGACGGGCGCGGGTTGATGTTCCTGATGACCATGCTGGCCATCTTCATGCCCGTGGGCATGATCTGGGTGGCCGCTACAGCCGCCAAAGCCAGCCGCGTCATGCGCGAGGAAAGCCAGCGTTTGCAGGCCGCGATCGACGCCATCCGACAGGCCTATATCGCCCAGCAACACAGCCGCGATCTGGGCAGCGAGCCTTCGGTTGCCCGCAAGCTGGACGAAATCGCCGCCGCAGCGAAAAAGACCGAAACCACGCTGGCCACCTTTCACACCCGCCGCGATGCACAGCACTCCGTGCGCCATGCCCCGCCACCATTGGCGCCACAGGCCGCCGACGACCAACCCAAGCTGGCACTCGGCACCACCTCCGAGGACACAGCCCCGCCGTTGGCACGCGAAGATTTCATTCGCGCCCTGAACTTCCCCGAAACGGCCGAAGACGCGGCTGGGTTCTCAGCTCTGCGCCGCGCCCTCAAGGACCGGCCCACGGCCCAGATGATTCAGGCCGCCCAAGACATCCTGACTCTACTCAGCCAGGACGGCATCTATATGGACGATCTGCGCCCCGACCGCGCACGCCCCGAAATCTGGCGCAGTTTTGCCCAAGGTGCACGTGGCCGCAGTGTCGCCGCCTTGGGCGGTGTGCGCGATCGCTCGTCGCTGGCACTGACAGCGGGCCGGATGAAACAAGATCCGATTTTTCGCGACGCGGCACATCACTTTTTGCGCCGCTTCGACCGCAGCTTTGCCGCATTCGAGGCCGAAGCGGACGATGCCGACATTTCGGCCCTGTCCGACACCCGCACCGCGCGGGCGTTCATGCTGCTGGGTCGCGTGGCAGGCACGTTCGACTAGGCCCGTCAGGGTCCGCGCAACCGCGCGCCGTGCGCCTCGATCACACCAACCATGTGATCCGCCACCACCCGCACGCGCTGTGACGCCATCAGGTCGCTGTGCATCACCAGCCAGATATCCTGATCCACGCCCAACTCGACCGGCACCCGTTGCAGCCCCGCGTCCTGCGCCAGAAAATGCGGCAAGACCGCCAGCCCCAGCCCCGCCTGCGCCGCGCTCAACTGCGATGCCAGCGTTGACGTGACGACCGCTGGCGCCACCGCGCGAAAGTTGCGGGCAAGCCATTGCGCCGCTGGTAAATCACCAAAACGCTCCGCCCAGCCGATATAGCTGTCGCCTTCGAACCCCACAGCGCGCCCGCGCCCAGCCATATAGCCGGCCGCGCCATACAGGCCAAAGCCCAGCGTCCCGATCCGCCGCACCGTCAGGTGTCCGCGCGTGGGCCGCACCATGCGTACCGCCAGATCCGCATCGCGCTTGTGCAGGTTGACCGAAGCCACATCCGTAGACACTTCGACCGTCAGTCCGGGATGTGCGGCCAGCAGCGGGGCCAGTGACGGAATCAACAGCGGATTGGCCAGATTCTCGGCTGTGGCCAACCGCACATGCCCCTGCACGCCACGCCCTGCTTGCGCTGCGTTACGAAAGGCATCCATCGCCGCCTCCATCGCCTCGGCGCGGGGCATTAGGGCCATGCCCTCGTCGGTTAGCTGATATCCGGTCTGTGCCCGTGCAAACAGCGGCACGCCCAGCGCCGCTTCCAACCGCTCGATCCGCCGCGACACCGTGGCGACGCCAGCACCCAAAGCCTCTGCTGCTGCCGTCAACGTTCCCCAACGCGCCACAGCCAAAAAGGCAGGCGTGTCGTCCCAGTTCAACGGATCGGTCATAGAGTTTTCCACTTCTCGAAAATAGGCTTCGAAACTTGTCTATATTTTTCCGATATCAGAATATGCATCCTGTCCGTACACCTCAACCAAAAGGACACCCCATGCACCGCCGATACCTGACTCCCAACTTTTCTGTTTCCGCGCTTGGCCTTGGCTGCATGGGGATGAGCGAGTTTTACGGCCCCCGCGATGACGTCCGCTCAATGGCCGTCCTCGACCGCGCCGCCGATCTGGGCGTGACATTTTTCGATACCGCTGACACCTATGGCCCGTTCCACAACGAAGAATTGCTGGGCCAGTTTCTGCGCACCCGCAAGCCGCAGGCCGAAATCGCCACCAAATTCGGTATCGTCCGCAACCCCGGCGAATACCGCCGCGAAATCGACAACAGCCCTGCCTATGTCCGCCGCGCCTGTGAGGCGTCGCTGAAACGTCTCGGCGTCGAACAGATCGACCTTTACTATGTCCACCGCATCAACCCCGCCCAACCAATCGAAGAGGTGATGCATGCCCTGTCCGACCTGGTGGCCGAGGGCAAGATTGCCCACATCGGCCTGTGCGAGGTCAGCGCCCCCACGTTGCGGCGCGCCCATGCGGTGCATCCCGTCACCGCAGTCCAAACCGAATATTCGCTCTGGACCCGCGAAGTCGAGACCGAGGTGCTGCCCGCTTGCACCGAACTGGGCATCGGTTTTGTTCCCTACTCCCCGTTGGGACGCGGGTTTCTAACTGGGGCATTTGACAAGGAAACCACTTTTGGCGAAGGGGATTTTCGCGCCAATCTGCCACGGTTTTCAGCCGACAACATGGCCAGCAACATCGGCATCGTCGACCGCGTCCGCCATCTGGCCGCCAACAAAGACTGCACACCCGCTCAGATCGCACTGGCGTGGCTGCTGTCCAAAGGGCGTCATATTGTCCCGATTCCGGGCACCAAACGCCTTAAGTATCTGGAAGAAAACATAGCTGGCACTGACATCACCCTGACCCCGAACGAGATAGCGGCGCTTGACCGCGCAGTTGCCGCACAGGACGTGGCAGGTGCGCGCTATACCACCGAAGGCATGAAAGGGCTGAATGCATGAGCGGCCTGAGCTTCGGCTGGCACGAGGCGCGCAAGGCCTTTGCCGCCCACGACATCTGATCACAAACCGAAGCCACCCCAAGGGATAAACAGCACCGGATCACCATGCTTGACCGTCAGTGCACCATCGGGCAATTCCACCAGCCCCTCTGCCCAGCTAAGCCCGCTGATCCGGCCCGACCCTTCCGAGCGGAACACCTCGGCCACACCGTCGCGCATCCGCGCGCGCAGGTATTCACGGCGTCCGGGTTTTTTCGATTTCTCAAACCCCGCAGGCACCATAAACCCTTGGGGTGCCTGCCAGCCGACCCCCGCCAACAACCCCAGCGCGGGGGCGGCGAAGACCAGCGTGCAAACCATCGCGGCCACCGGATTGCCCGGAAGACCAAAGACCGGCGTGCCGTTCCACATGCCCAAAGCCAGCGGACGCCCCGGTTTGACGGCGATCCGCCACAGCGCCATAGCACCCGCATCACGCAACAGGGCCGACACATGGTCCTCATCGCCCGCTGACGCGCCGCCGCTGGTTAGAATGGCGTCCACCTGTGCCGCGTCCAGCGCTTTGGCCAAGGCAACTCGGTCGTCGTTGACCCGACCAAGATCCACCGCCTCGTGCCCCAACCGCGTCAGCAGCCCCAGCAACATCGGGCGGTTGGCGTCGAAAATCTGCGTCTCGCCTGCATCGCTGCCTGCCTCGGCCAGTTCGTCGCCCGTGGACAGCACACCGACGCGCAAAGCGGCAAAGGTCTGTACCGCGCCCACGCCCACCGCCGCAAGCAACGCCAGATCAGCAGCCGTCAAGCGTCGCCCTTGCTGTAATATCACCTCGCCTGCTGCCACATCCTCGCCCGCGCGGCGGCTGTTTGCACCGGCCTTTACCGGCCCGTTGAACGCGATGCGCCCACCGTCCACGGTAACGTCTTCTTGCAGCACCACGGTGTCGACGCCCGCAGGCAGCACGGCACCGGTCAGCACACGCACCGCGTGGCCCGCAGGCACTGCGCCGTCAAAATCGCCCCCCGCCGCCGCACGGCCCGCGACCAGCGGCAGCACATGTACGCCTGTGTCGCGCGCGCCTGCAAAGCCGTAGCCGTCCACCGCCGTGTTCGGCCTTGGCGGGTTGGATCGCAGCGAGGTGACTGGTGCGGCCAGCACGCGGCCCAAGGCCTGCTGCACCGTGACCGTTTCAACACGCGCCACCGGCGTCAGACGCTCTTGCAACAGGTCCAACGCATCATCCACCGGCGTCCACGCCACACCGGGCGGCAGGGCAAAGCAATCATTGGACAAGGGCGGCGGCACCGGATCATCCGTGCGCAGCGCCCCGCGCAAGGCATCCTCATGCCCCAGTCCCAAAATCCAGCCCTCTTGTGCATCCCCGTCGGCCAGCATCGCGGCCAACTGCGCGGGCGACAGCGCCGACAAAGCCTGTGCCAGAACCCGCACCTGTGCCGCATCCTTGATCTCGTCCGCCTGCGCTTGCGCTGCGATTTCGGGTGCGATCAATGACGGCCACACCTCGACCAGCGCTATCCCCGCCTCAAGCTGCTGGAACGGCCACACCGCCAGATCATCGCCAAAGCGGTGCCGCAACCGTGCCAGTACCGGCAGACCCATCAACGCCTGAGAACCGACCGATCCCGCCCCGCTCAGTTGCCATACAGCAAAGGCTCCTTTGGCCAGAATCTCGGCCTTGCGCCGCTCGGCAAATGGGTTTTCATATCCTGTCTTGGTGCGCGGCAAACCATCCACGTCCCGTTGCAGACCATTGCCCCAAAACGGCCCCTTGGCCCCCAGCGCAAGGTTGATCGCACCCGCCACATCAAAGCGGTTGTTGGTCTTGGGCCCATCCTCGATCCGCGCGACGAACCAGTCCCACAAGGTCAGCGGATCGTTCGAGCCTGCTACAGCCTGCGCAAAGCCCTGCGGATAGCCAAAGGGAAAATCGAACCCTACCATCACACGCCGCCCCGCCGCGCGTTCAGCCTGTATCAAGTCGCCAATCCACGCCTCGGCCACCTGACGGGTGCGCAGATAGACCGGCGCTTCCGTCACGCCTGCACGCGCCACACAGGCCCAGATCGCATCTTTGACGGGCTTGGCTCCCCGATCATTGCCGCCCGACCAGTCCACGACAATTACCGTATCGAACATCATAGGCCCACCTGCGCGAGGATGAAATCAGCAATGGCCGCCGTGTCGTCCAGATCGAACACAGGCACCGATACATCCACAGTACTGTCGCTGGCCACCGCCCGAATCGTCGGATCATCGGGCGCAATCAGCGGGTTGCCGGTTTCCGCCCTGTGCGCCTCGACCTTGGGATGGGCGTCGCGTTTGTACCCCTCGACCAGTACCAAATCGACCGGCGACAGTTTCTCCAGCAGTTCGGACAGGGGCAACTCATCCGCGCCGCGCATTTCATGCATCAGCGCAAAACGGTGGCGCGAGGCCAGAAGCACTTCGGTCGCACCTGCGATGCGGTGCCTGTGGCTGTCCTTGCCGGGATGGTCCACATCAAAGGAATGATGCGCGTGTTTGACCGTGCTGACGGTAAAGCCACGTCCGGTTATGTCGGTCACCAGCCGCTCCATCAGGCCGGTTTTGCCCGCGTTCTTCCAGCCGACGACGCCAAAAATTCTCATAGCATTGCCTCTGCCGTCGCCAGATCGTCGGGCGTATTCACGTTGAAAAACGGATCACCCGCTTCGGGAAATTCCGCCAGTTGCCCGCCATGGCTGTCGGTCCAGATCACCACCTTGCGTAGTCCGTCCTGCAAGGCCGCGCGCAGGTCGTCGCGCAAGGCCACGGGCCATAGTCCAAAGGTCGGGTGCCGGACCAGTCCGGCGGTCATTGATTTTGTATTCGCCTCGCCGCGCGGCGTTGCGGCCAATGCCAGCGGGTTGGCCATCCCCTCGGACGCCATCAGCAAGCGCGGCACCAGATCGCAAGGGAAGAACGGCGTATCGGCGGCGACGGTCACGATTGTGTCGGCACCCTGACCTGCGGCCCAGTCCAGCCCGGCCAGCACGCCCGCCAATGGCCCCGCGAACCCGTCCACGCTGTCGGCCACCACCGACAAGCCAAAGCCTGCAAACCGCGCCGCATCGCCATTGGCATTCAGCGCCAGCCCCGCCACCTGCGGCTCCAGCCGTGCGATGACGCGGGCCAGCAGGCTTTGCCCGCCGAGGTCCAGCAGTGCCTTGTCACCGCCGCCCATCCGCGTCGCCAAACCGCCCGCAAGGATCACGCCCAAAGGTTGCTTCATCCCGCGCTCCCCTTGCGGCCCGACTTGCGCGGTTCGTCCTTCACCGCAGCCGGGTCGGCATCTCGGATCAGGCGATCTTCTCCGGCAAGGCAGACAAACCGCTGGCCGCGCATCCTGCCAATCAGCGTCAGGCCGACCTGCTGCGCGATCTCGACGCCCCAGGCGGTAAAGCCCGAGCGTGACGCCAGCACAGGTATCCCCATCATCGCAGTCTTGATCACCATTTCGGACGTTAAACGCCCAGTTGTGTACAGGATTTTATCGTCGGCCCCGACATCTTCGTCCAGCATCCAGCCTGCGATCTTGTCCACTGCATTGTGACGGCCCACGTCTTCCATGTAGACCAGCGGGCGGTCCTGATGGCACAGCACCGTGCCGTGGATCGCCCCCGCCTCTAGATACAGCGAAGGTGTTCGGTTGATCGCGGCACTCAGCGCATAAAGCCACGAGGTGCGCACTGGCGTCGCTGGCAGCACCACACCGTCCAGCCCTTCCATCATGTCGCCAAAGACTGTGCCCACGGCACAGCCGCTGGTGCGGGTTTTCTTCTTCAGCTTGTCCTCGTGGTTGGTCTGACGCGCTGTGCGCACGACCACCACCTGCAACTCCTCATCATAATCGACACCGGTCACCACGTCATCGTCGCCCAGCATCCGTTGATTGCGCAGGAAGCCCAGCGCCAGATATTCGGGATAATCGCCAATGGTCATCGCCGTGACGATTTCTTGCGCATTCAGATAGATCGTCAGGGGCCGTTCTTCGACCACCGACAGATCGATTTGCGCCCCTGTTTGATCCCGCCCTGTCACGCTGCGCGTCAGACCCGCGCGCGCAGGCATCGGCGCAATCAGATAACCGCCTGAATTGTCTTGCGTCGCCAATTGCATCCCCTGTGTTTGCCCGTTAACCGTTAGAGCAACACTAAGGTTTCACAATGTCCACCACCATAACCAAAACCGCGTTCTGGCGCGGCATTCGCGACAGTGCCCCGTTTACGCTGGTTGCCGGACCCTTTGCGCTGCTGTTCGGCGTGCTGGCCACCGAGGCCGGTCTGAACCTTTTCGAGGTGATGACCTTTTCGCTGGCCGTGATCGCAGGGGCGGCACAGTTTACAGCGCTGCAACTGATGCAGGAAAATGCACCTACCGTGGTGGTGATCATCTCGGCGCTGGCGGTGAACCTGCGGGTGGCGATGTATTCCGCGGCCCTCACTCCCTATCTGGGGCGCGCGCCGATGTGGCAGCGGGTCTTTGCGGCCTATCTGCTGGTCGATCAAAGCTATGCGCTGAGCCATCAGAAATTCGAGACGGAACCGGCAATGACCGTGCCGGAGCGGATGGCCTATTACATGGGTACCTGCATGTTGGTCATGTCGGTCTGGTACGGTGCCAGTCTGGCCGGTGCGATCATTGGCAATGCGCTGCCGCCACAAATCCCGATCGATTTCGCACTGCCCATCGCCTTTCTTGCGATGGTGGCCCCCGCCATGCGCACCCTGCCCCATGTAATCGCCGCCTTTACGGCTGTTGTGGTCAGCCTGTTTGCCGCCGCCGTGCCATGGTCGCTGGGTCTGGTTATCGCGGGGGCTGCGGGCATGATCGCAGGCGCGCAGGCCGAGCTTTGGATGGAGCGGCGCGCATGAGCACCCTGACCCTGTGGACTGTGATCATATCGCTGGGCGTCGGCAGCTTTCTGTTACGGTTCTCGTTTCTGGGGATGGTCGGTGACCGCCCCCTGCCGCCGTGGTTGCTGCGGCATCTACGCTATACTGCTGTGGCGATCCTGCCCGCGATGGTCACACCGCTGGTGGCATTCTCGAACGACGCTGGCACCGGACCCGAACCGGGCCGGTTGCTGGCCGCATTGGTAGCGGTAGCGGTTGGGATGAAGACAAAAAACGTTCTGGCCTCGATCGGCGCAGGGGCCGCAGTACTGACGTTGTATATTCTAATTATGGGATAGGCTGCGGGCGGCGCTGACGCCGCACCGCTAAAGTTCTCAGAGTTGGATCTTGGCCACACCGTCGGTGATGTCGCCTTCGTCGTTCTCGTAGTATTTGTCAGTGATCACACCGGGGAAGGTGCCGAACTGCTCCATGACCTTGGCCGGGAACCACGTGGACTGCACGCTTTGGAATCCGGGCACCTGACGCAGTACCGACGTGGTTGCCTGTGCGCATTGCGCATCGCCCACGTTGCCGTAACCACGCACCAGACGCAGCGCCGTTTCGGCCTGTTCGGGTGTCACGGGCACGGTCTGGCTGACCACATGAAAGGTACTGCGGGCGTGCGCGCCTTTGTAGCTTTGCAAAACCGCAGGCGTCACACCGTAAAGCACATCGCCTTTTTCCGGCACACGAGGGTGTTTGTAGGATCCGGCAGGATCAAAGATCACCTGCTGCGATCCATTGACCACCAGCGCCGAATGCGCGCCACTGCCCGACCGGTTGTTGACCACTGTGATCAGCGTCAGAGAGGGAGCCGTCGGGTCGCGGTAGGCGCTTGCGGCAATTACTTCGGGTGGCGAATCGTTTGCCGGCTTTACAGCGCAGCCCGCCAAAGCCGCCGTAAGCGACAGCGCAATCAGGATCGAACGCATGGGGTCAGTCTCCGGTGGTCTTGGTCACAAGATCAAAGGCTTAGGAAATGAAGATCGCCATAAAGATCAAAGACGCGAGAATCACGATAACGCTCCACTTGGTCCACGCGATAAAGCCGTTAAAGGTGGCTTCTTGCACTTTCGTATCCATTTCACCGTGTTTATGGTCCGCCATCGGTCAGGCTCCTGTTTGTCTGGGTTGATCCACTTTGGCCGCTGGTTACTGCATTTGTTCGGCCCTGTCACGGTGTCAATGCCGCGCACGGGTGGCATTCGGTTCAGCCGGGTCCGGCATCTGTGTCCAGCGCCTCGGTCAAACGGAAACCGATGCGGTTGGGATTATCGCGTTCGACCGCTTTGGGCAGGGCGCGCAACATGACATTCAACTGGGTCACATGCTGGATCAACTGGGTGCGCGCGCCGGTGGGGTCCGATCCGTAAAAAGTGATCACGTCAGGATCAAAATACCCCATCCCCTCGATCCGCAGAACACCCGCGTCGCCACCGGCAAAACCCATCGCAACCTCATGCTCGTTGTCCAACTGTTCCTCAAAATTCTTGATATACAAAGCCAGCCGTTCATAGGCCCATTGCGCCGGACTTTTCTTGCTGGCGGGGGTCTGGGTCATCCCCTTGGGCACGGGCCGATCCGTGGCGCTGGCAACGTCAGGGTCGGAATGTACCTCGTAGAGGCGTGGCATCACATCTGCCTCGATGGCCTCTGCTGTCGTTCTAATCGTGTCATCCATTGTCGGCCCTCACACCTTTTGAAACACTAGGGCCCCATCTTCGCGCAGCGTGCGCGTTGCCAGACCCGTCTGGTGAAGGTGCGACAAATGCGCAAAAGCTTCAACCATAGCGAGGCCGTATTCGCCCTCGCCGATCTTACGTTTGAATAGCGGTGCGTAGCATTCGGCGGCGGATTTCGGGGTGTCGATATAAGCGAGCAAGCGTTTCAACGCACCGTGGTGGTTGTCGATCAGCTGCCGCATGCGTGTCGGCAATCCGGTAAACGGTAACTTATGCCCGCCTAAAACCAGTTGGTCGGGCCGCGCCATCGGCTCCAGCCGTTCGCAGGCCTCCAACCATTCGCCAATCGGGTCGGCCATCGGTTCGGTCGCGTGAACGCCCACGTTGGGACTGATCGACGACAGGATCTGGTCACCCGACAGCACAAGGTTGTCATCGCGGCTCCAGAAGGTTGCGTGTTCAGGGGCGTGGCCGTTGCCCATGTGAATGTCCCATGTCCGCCCACCGATGCGGATTGTCTGATCCTGCTGGATGCGGGTGTAACCCAATGGCAACGGGGCAACGATGTCGGCAAAGTTGAAGGGCCGCTCGGAGGCACGTTTGTCGTACAGGTCGGGGTCCATGCCCGCGCTGCGGTAAAACGCCAGTGTTTCGGGCAGCGGCGTGGCCTGCTCGTCCAGAACCAGCATCCGCGCCATCAACCAAGAGGTTCGCGTCGTCACCAGTTCGGCCCCGAATTCCGACTGGAACCAGCCCGCCAGCCCGATGTGGTCTGGGTGGTGGTGTGTCACGATCACCCGCCCCACAGGTTTGCCACCCAAGGGGCCTGCCATCATCTCCTGCCACAACTTGCGAGTCTTTTCGGTGTTGAAACCGGTGTCGATAACTGTCCAGCTATCGCCGTCATCCAGTGCATATATATTGACGTGATCCAGCTTCATCGGCAGCGGCAGACGGAACCACAACACGCCCTCGGCCACTTCGATGGCAGTGCCGTGTTCAGGCGGTTCGGGCCAAGGGTATCTCAGGCCTTGGGGGGCACCATCTGCCATCAGGCGGCCAACTCGTCAGCGCTTAATGCCATCAACGCCTTGGCACCAGCCTGCGCGTGAACCAACTGCCCTTCATGCTCGGGTAGCAATCGCTGGATATAGAACCGCGCCAGCTTTTCGCGTGGCCCGCCCACGCCATCAGCCAACGCCGCCTTAAGGTGCAGGTGCCCGCCCAGAACCCGTGCAAAGGCCCGCAAATATGGCACGGCACCGGCAAAGCGGTCCTCCATGTCCTGTTGTGACACCAGCCATTCAGTGGCCTCGCGCAGGTTTTCCGACGCCTGCCAGACAGCCTCGCCCATGCGGGGGAAACGTTCGCGCGCCGCCTCGGCCTGTTCTTCGATCTCGTCGATCAGCGCATGTGCGGCCTCGCCGCCGTCCATCATCTTGCGCGCCACAAGGTCCATTGCCTGAATGCCGTTGGTGCCCTCGTAGATCGACGTCACGCGCACATCGCGGTAAAACTGCGCAGCACCGGTTTCCTCGATAAAGCCCATGCCGCCGTGCACCTGCACGCCCTGCTGGGCCACGTCGATCCCCACATCGGTGCCAAAGGCTTTGGCGATGGGTGTCAGGAACGCGGCGCGCGCTTTCCATTCGGCCTCGCCGGTGGCGTTGTGCATGTCGATAGCCACAGCGCAAGACAGCGCAATAGCGCGGGCGGCAAATACATCCGCCTTCATCGACGCCAGCATCCGGCGCACATCGGCGTGGTCCACGATGCTGCCTGTCGGACCCTGGGTTCGGCCCTGCTTGCGGTCCATTGCATAGGCCAGCGCGTGTTGAAACGCGCCCTCGGCAATGCCCACGCCCTGCGTGCCGACACCCAGCCGCGCGTTGTTCATCATGGTGAACATTGCGGCCATGCCGCCCTGCTCGGGTCCGACAAGCCAGCCTTGCGCGCCGTCATATTGCATCACGCAGGTCGGTGATCCGTGCAGGCCCAGCTTGTGTTCAAGGCTGACAACCTTGAGGCTGTTAGCCTTGCCGGGGTTGCCGTCGGCGTCGGGGATGAATTTCGGAACAAGAAACAGACTGATCCCCTTGGTGCCTTGCGGTGCACCGGGCAGACGGGCCAGCACCAGATGGCAGACGTTTTCGGCGAAATCGTTGTCGCCCCATGTGATGTAAATCTTTTGGCCGGTAACGCTGAACGATCCGTCGCCGTTATCCTCGGCCTTGGTTGACAGCGCGCCCACGTCCGATCCGGCCTGCGGTTCGGTCAGGTTCATCGTGCCGGTCCACGCACCGCTGATAAGTTTCGGCAAATAGATGTCTTTCAGCGTGTCGCTGGCGTGATGCTCCAGCGCCTCGATCTGGCCCTGCCCCATCAGCGGTGCCAGTTGCAGCGACAGGCAGGCGGCGCTCATCATCTCGTTCACCGCGGTGTTCAGCGCCATCGGAAGACCCATTCCGCCATGCGCGGGGTCCGCGGTGATCCCGACCCAGCCACCTTCGGCAATTGCCTTGAACCCGTCGGCAAAACCGGGTGACGTCCGCACAACCCCGTTTTCCAGATACGCTGGATTCAGGTCGCCTTTGCGTTGCAGCGGGGCCATCACCTCTTCGCACATTTTTCCGGCTTCGGTCAGGATCGCGGCGGTAATGTCGCTGCTGGCTTCTTCGAACCGGTCGGTGGCGCGCACTTGGTCCAGTCCAACCACGTGATCAAACAGAAAGGTAAAATCATCAACAGGGGCGTGGTAGGGCATCGGAAAACTCCTCAGAATAACACCGCACCCTTGGCAAGGCCCTTTGCGGTCATTAATGCGGGCGACGGGGGCAGCTTTGCACGGTAACATGGGCTTTCCCGCCCCTCTAAGGCAACCCCAACGCGGCGTCACGCACGGGAACATATGAACCAGACCAAAACACTGCACTTGCACCCCGATGCAACCGGACTTGCCCGCGCCGCCGCCTTGCTGGCCGATGGCGCGCTGGTCGCCTTTCCGACCGAGACGGTTTACGGTCTTGGCGCAGACGCACGCAACGGGAAGGCGGTGGCGGGCATCTATGCCGCAAAGGGACGCCCCAGCTTCAATCCGCTAATCGTGCATGTGCCCGATGTGGCCGCCGCGCGCACCCTTACGCAGTGGACCGACACCGCCGACCGTCTCGCTGCTGTATTCTGGCCCGGAGCGCTGACGCTGGTGCTGCCGCTGGCGGCAGGGCACGGGCTGTCATCGCTGGTCACTGCGGGCCTGAACACCGTGGCGATCCGCGTGCCGCATCACCCCACGGCACAGGCGCTGCTACGCGCCGCCAACATGCCCGTGGCCGCGCCTTCCGCCAATGTCTCGGGTCGCATCAGCCCGACCACCGCCCAACACGTTCTGGATGGTCTGTCGGGACGCATCGCGGCTGTGCTGGATGACGGCCCCTGCCCTGTCGGTGTCGAAAGCACAATCGTGTCGCTGACAGGCACCCCCACGCTGCTGCGTCCCGGCGGCCTGCCCGTCGAAGCAATCGAAGCGGCGCTTGGCGCGCCTTTGCAACGGCACAGCAGCGATGCCATCACCGCACCCGGCCAGTTGGCCTCGCACTATGCGCCCGGCGCATCGGTGCGCCTGAATGCCACCAGCGCCACAGCGGGCGAAGTCATGCTGGGCTTTGGTGACATCGCGGGCGACCTCACGCTCAGTGCCTCGGGTGACCTGTCCGAGGCCGCCGCCGCCCTTTTCGACGCGCTGCACAAGCTGGATCGTACCGGCAAACCCATTGCCGTGGCACCGATCCCTCACACCGGACTGGGTGCCGCCATCAACGACCGTCTAAACCGCGCCGCAGCGCCACGCTAAGCCCCTTCATCTTGCCAGATAAACTCCGGGGGAGGCGCGATAGCGCCGGGGGCAGAGCCCCCTTTTAACGCGATCCAAACTGGGCAGAGACCTGAGACTCGAACTCAGACGGTGCATCCTTGTCCCCCGCCAGAAACCGCTGAAGATAGAACCGAAAGGACGCATCCAGCATCAGATAGACCGACAGCGCCTGATCCGTCGGCTGGGCCAACCGGTCCAGCAACCGCACGACCAGCGCGATCATCGCGTCTTCGATTTCGGCCACGACTTCTTCGAAAGCCGGATCGAACATCGCTTGCGATCGTACATCATACCACAACCGGTGTGTTTCGGCGTCGCGGCGGATGGACAGGGCAAGGCCCTTGATAAACAGCTCTGCCAGTTTCTCGGGCCCGTCGCTGGTTTGCACAATCGTATCCATCTGGGCCACAAACCCCGCCTTGTAGCGCCGGACACAAAAGCCGATCAGGTCGACCTTGTCCTCGAAATAATAGTGCAACGTCCCGACCGCGACGCCGGACAGCGCGGCGATGTCGCGCAGACTGGTGCGCGCATAGCCAAGCTGTTTGAGCGCGCTGATTGCGTGATCAGCCAGCTCTTCCTTTTTGCGCGTCCGCTTGGCGGATTTCGCACCGGCCTGCTGCGTCAGGCGTTCGATTTTATCGAGCTTGGTCAAAAGCTTGCCTCACTGCCGCTCAGCCCCGCAAGGCGTTGATGAATATTCCAGGCAATTTAAACCAGCTTGGACTGTGTTGAAAGCGGGTCAAAAACTTGCCGACGACATGCTGGCGACGGTTGGTCACAAACCACGGCGGGCGCGGCAGCAATGTCATGCCGCCCGACAGCAAATTGCGCGGAAAAGGGCGCCAAGGCGCTGTGATGACCACGCGTTCGGGCTTGTCGAACATGAATGTGTTGTGGACAAAGCCGATCCCGCTGGACACATCCTGCAAGGTGTGGCCAGGGAACGCACCCCAAGGGCAGGCCGTCGACAAAAACGCCAGACCGGTCCAAGCGTTGATCGCAATGGTGCCATAGTGCAACGCGCTGACGATCTCTTCGAACCGCTTGCGCCCGATCTGCCGGATCGTGGCGGGGTGGACCAATATGTTCGCGCCCAGCGTACCCGTCAGTGTGTCATTGGCATAGCGCACAGCCTCGACCAGATAGGCGGCGGGGTCGCTGCCCGCGATTTCATGCGTGGACAAGGCTGGGGCGAAAACCTCGTTGTTGGCAAACCAGTCGTCCGCATCCGCCGAAGCCACGATGCACGCGGGGGCCGCGCCACGGCTGAAGCGGTCGGCATCCGGCGCATGTTCGGCAAAAGACTGCATCCTGTCATCCGCGCCAGGGTAATAGGCCTGTCGCGCGTCCAGTTTTGCCATCACGTCCCGCAAATTGGCCAGCAGATTATCCTTTTGCGGCCAGTCGCGGGGCAGGATCAGCATCTGGCAAGCGACGCAGTTAAAACCTGAATTGTGCAGCTTCTGTGTGGCAAGATGTTCGGCCTGAAACGACAGGTCCGCTGCACTCCAGTTGCCGGGCACAACGATGGTCGGGCAAACCGCCCCAAGTTCCGAGGTGATCGGCTTGTCGATCTTGGGCGTTCCCGCGCGCTTGTTGTCCGCGCCCTCTTGCCCCGCGCCCCAGACGATCATGTCATGCGAAGCTGCCGCGCCGGTGATGTGGATCTCGTCCACCTGCGGGTGGGTACAAAGATAGCTGCCCACCTCGGCCCCGCCCCGCACAATCCGCAAAGCATCGCGGTCGATCAGCGGTTTCAGCGCCGCTTCAAGGTAATCTGTCAGGTAGTCGTTCACAGGGTTCATCTTGAGGATGACCACCTGATGCTCGGAAAACAGCTTTTGAAACGCATCCAGTGGCGCGATCGAGGCGATGTTGCCCGCGCCCAATACCAGCGCGACCTTGCCGCGTCGCTGCGCGGGCGGGGTGTCATAGGCCTGTGCGGTATTGTCGGCCAGATTGACCTCGGTCACGTCGGGCTGCATCCACACATCCGCCGTCACGCCGGACAGCAGCAGCCGGTCCCAGATCGAATGTGGCATGACGCGTACCGCCAACTGGCCATTGGTGGTCTGCCGCATTGGCAGGCGGGACAGAAACGCCTTGCCCTCCATCTCTGACAGGGTCTGCATCAGGCCGTTGCATGCGGACATGACCGCATAGGGGCCAGAGGTCCATTCTTCCCCCACCAAAGGCGAGCCTGAAGGGATCAGTTTGTGCCGGGCAGCGGTTTCGGCCCAGCCTTCGGAAACGTCCAGCAGGCGGTCCTTGATCTCGGACAGGATCGCGATGCGTTCGGCATTGCCGGTGCGTGCCCAGGCATCCTTGCCTTTGGACAGTGCTGCCAGCGCGGTATCAAGGCCGCTGAAGTCGGGGCTGATCTCCTGTGCAATCTGGTTCATGCGTCAGTTCCGTCTATCAGCACATCGCCATAAATCTCGCGCAATTTGTTTTTCAACACCTTACCGGTTGCGCCGATAGGAAGTTCTTCGACAAAAATCACGCGATCCGGCACCTGCCAGCTTGCGACCTTGCCTTCGTAGGCAGCCAGAATGTCGACCTCGGACGGGTTAGTACCGGCCACCGGCACGGCCAGCACGATGGGGCGTTCGTCCCATTTTTTGTGGCGCGCGGCGATGGCTGCGGCGTTGGCGATCTGCGGGTGAGAGATGGCGATGTTCTCAAGCTCGACGGTCGAAATCCATTCGCCCCCCGATTTGATGATGTCCTTGGACCGGTCGCGGATGATCATAAAGCCGTCCGCGTCGATGGTCGCTACATCGCCCGTGTCGAACCAGCCGTCCTCTGTCAGGGCCGACTTGTCCTGTCCGAAATAGCTTTCGACGATCCACAGGCCGCGAATTTGCAATTCGCCCTGTGTCTTGCCATCGCGGGGCAGCTCTGCTCCGGCATCATCCACGATGCGCAACTCGACTCCATAGGGCGGGCGACCCTGCCCTTCGCGCAAGCGCGCCTGTTCATCCACACCAAGGCTGGTGTGTTTTTGCAGCAGTTGGTTCAACGTGCCCAGCGGCGAAGTTTCGGTCATGCCCCAAGCGTGGATCAGATCCACATCGTATTTGTCGCGGAACTCGGCGATCATTGACGGCGGCAGTGCCGATCCGCCCACAACGGTACGCGTCATCGAGGCGGCGGTGCGTCCTGTCTTTTCCAGTCCGGCCAGCAGGCCCATCCAGATCGTCGGCACGCCCAAAGACAGCGTTACCTGTTCCGCGTCAATCAACTTGGCAAGGCTTTCGCCATCCAGTTGCGGCCCCGGCAAAACCAGTTTCGCCCCGGCCTGCGCAGCAATATAGGGCACACCCCACGCATTGACGTGGAACATCGGCACCACAGGCATCACCACGTCACGCGCAGAGATTGCGATGCCGTCGGGCTGGTTGCCCGCGATGGAATGCAACACTGTCGAGCGGTGCGTATACTGAACTCCCTTGGGGTTGCCGGTGGTTCCCGATGTATAACACAGCGCGGCAGGCGCGTTTTCGTCCAGCACAGGCCAGCCAAAATCGGGGCTGCCGGTCTCGAGCAGTTCGTCGTAAAAAAGCAGCCCTTCGACCATATCCGCTGCTTCCTCGTCGCGTGGCCCCATCAGGATGAAATGGCGCACGGATTTCAGATGGGCACCCAGCTTTGCCGCGACGGGCAAAAAGGTCCGGTCAAGGAACATCACCTGATCTTCGGCATGGTTGATGATATAGATCATCTGCTCGGGCGTGAGGCGCGGGTTGATCGTGTGGGTCACCCGACCGCTGCCCGCCACGCCAAAATAAATCTCGAGATGGCGGCGGTTGTTCCATGCAATTGTCCCGCAGCGCGCACCGGCATCCACACCCAGTGCGTCCAACGCCGACGCCAGCCTGCGGGCATTCGCCCCGACCGTGCCCCAATTGGAGCGATCAACAGAGCCGTCGGTCTCGACCGACACAACCTCGGTGCCGCTGTGATAGATTTGTGCATGAGCGATCAGCGAGGAGATCGTCAGCGGTTGGGTCATCATTGTTCCGAACATAGTCTTCTCTTTCATTGTGCTGCCACAGCTGCTGCATTGTCGCCCCGGATCATATCGGCGGCGCGTTCAGCGATCATGATGGTGGGGGCGTTTGTGTTGCCACCGATCAGCGTCGGCATGATCGAGGCATCAACCACCCGCAGCCCGTCGATCCCGCGCACACGCAGTTGCGGATCGACCACGGACATATCGTCAACGCCCATCTTGCAGGTGCCCACAGGATGATAAATCGTATCGGCGCGGGCCCGAATATGGCGTTCCCATTCGGCATCGGTCATGTTGTCGGTCACGCCGAACAGCTCTTTGTGACGGTATTTTTTCAGCGCTGGCGCTTGCAGGATTTCGCGTGCCATTTTCGCGCCCTTGATCAAAACCTCGAGATCACGCGGGTCGGACAGAAATTTCGGGTCGATACCCGGTGCCGCCATCGGGTCGGTGCTTTCCAGAAACACCTCGCCCCGGCCATGCGGGCGCAAGACGCAGACGTGCAAACTGAAGCCATAGCCCAAATGCAGCTTGCGGGCGTGATCATCCACAATCGAGATCACAAAGTGCAACTGGATGTCGGGCCGGTCCAGCGCGGGGTCTGTCTTGAGAAAACCCGCCCCTTCGGCAAAGGGCGTGCCGATCATGCCGGTGCCGTCCTTGCGCCACTTCAGGATGTGTTTGATCAACCCGATGGTTCCGGCCATCCCAATCCCGAAATTGTCCGTATCTCTGGATTTGTAGGCGAGAATAAAGTCGAGGTGATCCTGAAGGTTTTTGCCGACGCCGGGCAGATCGTGGACAACCTCGATCCCGTGGCGACGCACTTCTTTCTCGGGTCCGATTCCCGACAGCATCAAAAGCTGCGGCGAGTTGAAGGTTCCCCCCGCCAGCAGCACTTCGCGCTCTGCGCTGACCTGATGGTCTTGTCGCCCTTGGCGATAGGCGACACCGACCGCGCGTTTGCCTTCCATCACAATTCTGGTGGCATGCGCACCGGTGATGATGGTCAGGTTGCTGCGACTTTTCCGGATTGGATGCAGATAGGCAGCCGCTGCCGAGCATCGTTCGCCGTTCCGGGCTTTGTCGTGAAACTGGGTCACTTGGTAAAGACCCACGCCGTCGTTGTCGCCGGTGTTGAAATCCGCAACTTCGCGATGTTGGCATTCGATCGCCGCATCGACAAAGGCGCGGGTGATCGGGCGGGGTGATTTCTGATTGGATACTTGCAACGGGCCTGATGCGCCGTGGTGATCATCTGCGCCGTTCTCGTTGTTTTCAGCCTTTTGAAAATAGGGCAGACAGTCGTCCCAGCCCCAGCCGTCACAGCCAAGTGCGGCCCAATCGTCATAGTCCGACTTGTGTCCGCGCACATAGAGCATTGCGTTGATCGCACTTGATCCGCCCAGCGCCTTGCCGCGCGGCTGGTATCCCCGGCGACCGTTCAATCCCGGTTGCGGTGTGGTCTGATAGGCCCAGTTGGAAATCTTGCCATAGCCCGGAAGCATCCCCACCGTTCCCGCAGGTGCGCGGATCAGGATGTGGTCGCCGTTTCCACCTGCTTCAAGAAGACAGACTTTGACCGACGGATCTTCACTCAATCGCGCGGCAAGGGTCGATCCTGCGGACCCTCCGCCGACAATGACATAGTCGAACGACTGTTGCGTTGGCATGTTGATTTCCTCCCTTAGAGCGGCGCCTCCCAGTGCCGGTAAGAAAATTGGACAACTATTTTGGACATCTGTCCAGTAAAAAATTACTGGCACCGCAGGCTCTCAGATGCGGCGGTAGGCTCGGCGTGGGCTGTCACAATGGCGGCTAGGCTCGTTGATCTATCCGTATCTGGCGCGCTGGCTCGGATCGGCAACGCTGCCCACAATCAGCTGGATAACTCCGGCGGCCAGATCATAGTCTTCATGCAGCCGTGCGCGCAGCATTGATGGTGGCGGCGTTGCCACCCGGGACGATCGCCCGATGTCGCAATCGCCAAAGACAACGACGCCAAAGCCCTTGGCAGTCAGCCGGTCGATCATGCCGGTCGGCCAAAAGGTCAGTTGCAACCCCAGCCCCGCAAAACTGTCTTCGCCCTCGAAAACCGGACGGTGGGCGGTGGGCGTGTTTATCATCGTGATAAACTGTGGTCCCGAATTGCCAACGGCAGGTCATCTTGCGCCGCCCAACCATTCACGCCCCTCAAGGATTGCCCAGCTTTTGTCGGGGCACATCATGCGGCGCAAATAGCATTCAGGCACGCCCCGCTGTGCCAGACAGGCCCAACGGATCAATTCCCAGCGATTTCAATGCGTTTTGCCATTTTTGAGTGTTGTCACCAAAGACCAGATCACTGCGGGCATCGCAGGTCAGCCAGCCGTTGGCCAGAATTTCCTGTTCCAACTGCCCCGGCCCCCAACCGGCATAGCCCAGCATCATCAGTACCTGCGCGGGGCCGGCACCACGCCCGATGTCTTCCAGAATGTCCTGTGTCGCCGTCATGCCAAAACCGTCGCCGATTTGCAGTGTTTGCAGTTGAGAAGTGTAGTCGCCCGAATGCAGCACAAATCCCCGCGCCGTCTCGACCGGACCACCGAAATGAACCGGCATCTGCCGTACCTGTGGCATCACGTTGATGTCCAGCTGTTCCAGAACCTCGCCCAGCGCCAGATCCTGCGCAGGCTTGTTAACGATCAGGCCCATCGCACCTTTGGCCGAATGTTCGCACAGGAACACCACCGAATGATCAAACCGCATGTCGCCCATACCCGGCATCGCCAGCAATAGCTTGCCCGTCAGTTCCATGCCTTGATCCGTCATTGCCGTCCCGCTTTTGTCTGAACCGTTCCTTCCAGAATGGGCATGGTGTGGCCTGCGCGCAAGGGGCAGTGCCCCGCCTTGGGCCGAAACAAAGGCTGATGAAAACGTGACTTGGCTTTGTGCCCTGCTCAGGTCACAAATCGCGCATGATCCATACCCGTTCATTCCTTGCCGCCCTGCTGCTGGCCCCGTTGGCCGCATTTTTTGGCGCGCCCCCCGTTGTGGCACAAGACGATGTAATTACCGGTCGGGTCATTCAGGGCTGGACACTGCCCGACGGGCGCTTGGTTGCTGGGATTGATCTTCAGTTGAAGCAGGGTTGGAAAACCTATTGGCGCAGCCCTGGCGATGCAGGCATTCCGCCGCAATTCGACTGGAGCCGTGCGCGCAATGTGGGCAGCGTGGCAATCACGTGGCCTACGCCGCATGTGTTCCAACAAAACGGTATGCGTTCGATTGGCTATAAGGGTCACGTAGTGATCCCGCTGCACATCCAGCCAAGGTCAGTAGGGCGCCCCGTGCGCCTGCGCGGCGAGATGGATTTGGGTGTGTGCTCGGACGTCTGTGTGCCGCACCGGATCGACTTTGACACCACATTGGATGCTGCGGCGTCCACCCCTGTGCCAGCACTGGCCGCCGCACTGGCCCAAGCACCGTTTTCACGCCGCGAAGCAGGCGTCGTTGCGGCCACATGTGCCCTTCGGCCCCTCACAAACGGTATGGAAGTGACCGTGCGCGTTCAAATGCCATCCTCGGGGGGTGCCGAAGTTGCGGTAATCGAGCCCAACATTCCGGATGTCTGGACCTCCGAGGCCGAAACCAACCGCAGCGGCAACTGGTTGAGCGCCACATCGCAGATGATGCATACCAGCGGACGCCCCTTTGCGGTCAACCGCAGCGCCATGCGCATCACCGTTCTGGGCAGCAGACATGCGGTCGATATTCAGGGCTGCACTGCAGACTGAGACATCAGGCCGTGCGGCGCATCCGCACCAGCTGATAGCCCAACGCCGCCAGCACATAGACCAGCGCCACAGCCCCCAACAGACCCACGGCAAACAGTACCAGCGCGGCCGACCACGGTGACAGCGCCGCCACCGCAGGCCACAGCGGGGTCAATGCCGTCCAAAGCGCGCCTGTCACCAAGACATAGCCCAGCGTCGCGGCCCCCCACGCCAGCACCGCCAGCCACAGCGGCACCAATACCAGTTGCAGCCCACGTGCACGCATCCCGCGCCGCATCGCCCGCACCTGGCGCGCCACGTCGTGTTGCGCCGCCAACAGCGCGGGCACCACCAGCAGCACCAGCACCATGCCAAAACCCAGACCATAGACCAGCGTGATCACCGTGGGCTTTAGAAACTGCGCATCCTGCGATTGCTCGTAAAGCAACGGCGCCATGCCCAGAACCGTGGTCAACGTGGTCAGCATCACAGGCCGCAAGCGGTCCGCCGCGCCGTCGATGATCGACGGGATCAACCCGCGCTCGGCTGCGTATTCATCGATGGTGGTAACCAGAACGATGGAATCGTTGATGATGATTCCCGTCATCCCCAACAGGCCAACCACGGTGAACATACTTAGCGGCACGCCCCACAGCACATGGCCATAGATCGCGCCCACCAACCCGAAGGGGATCACGGCCATCACCACAATGGGCCGCGTCCAACTGGCAAAGACCCATGACAGCACCAGATAGATGCCCGTCAGGCACAGGATCAGCCCCAGCAGCGCATCACTTAGAAAGCTGTCTTCCTGTTCGCTCAGACCAGACAGGCGAAACTCGACCTGCCGTTCGGATGCGATGCGCGGCAGGATGTCGGTTTCAAGTGCGCGATTGATCTCGGCAGCGCGTGCGGGGTCGTCTTCTGATATGTCACCAGTGACCGAAATCAGCCGGATGCCATTCTCGCGGCGCACGGTGGAAAATCCGGTGCGACGGGTGACGCTGACGATATCAGCCAGCGGCACATAGGTGCCTGCGGTGGTGCGCAACTGGGTGCGTTCCAGAAAATCCGCCGTCAATTCGTTCTCGGGCAGTTCGACGCGGATCGTGGCGCTGCGCGGTCCGTCGGGAAAGGTCGCAGCTTCGATGCCATTCAGCCGGTTGCGCAGCGCACGCCCCAGCATGTCGATGGTAAAGCCCAACGCCTGCCCCTGCGCCGTCAGGTCCAGGATCAGTTCTTCCTTGTCATAGGTCAGATTGTCTTCGACTGCGCTGACCTCTGGATATTGCAGCATCGCGCGTTTCAAATCTTCGGATGCGGCTTTGAGCACATCGGTGCTGGCTCCAAAAAACTGCACATCCAGCGCATCACCGCCCGGACCCGACCGCGAGCCGCGAAAGCTGACGGTTTCGGCCAACGGATGTGCCACCACGGCTTCTTGCAACTCTGCGACAAAGGCAAAGGATGAATAGGGCCGCAAATCCGCATCGATCAGTTCGATCGAGATGCCACCCAACTGGTCGGGATCCTTGGTGTCGGCCCCTGCCAACCCGCGCCCGCCATTGCCCCCGATTTCAGCGATCACATAGTCCAGCGGATTACGGCCAAAGCGCTCTTCATAGGATTTACCCAAAGCTTCGGTGGCGCGCTGCATCTCGCGCATCATCTCGATCGTGTCTGCGCGCGTGGCCCCTTCGGCCATCGCAAAGTTGCCAGTGACTGTCCCGCGCTCGGGCGAGTTGAAAAAGCGCCATTGCACCTCGCCGGCGATGAACAGCGAAATCTGGCTGGCAAGGATCGCCAGAACGCCGGCCAGAACCACATAGCGGGCCACGATCACTCCTGCCATGAACGGGCGAAACAGCTTGTCGCGCAGCCATTCAAAGCCGCGGTTCACGATCTTCGACGGCAGGTCGATGCCCGCTGTGCCGATGCGCTGCACCACGACAGCCTTGGCACGACGCGGCAGCAACAAAAACACCAGCGCGCAGGCAGCAAGCGTATAGGCAGCCACGCGCAGCCCCTCCCAGAGGATGGCGGCCCAAAGCCCGTCTTCGGGCTTGGTGATCAGCGCCCAGACCAATATCGCACCACCGCCGATAAACACTGCCCCCGTGACCAGTCCGACGGCCAGCTTGCCCAGACTGAACTGCGACTGCCCGTCAGGACGGATCGCATGCGACATATGGTGCGGCAGGATCAGGAAGCATTCAATCAGCGAGGCGATCAACACCACGATCACCGTATAGGGAATGTCGCGGATCAGATCGCCAAAGCGCCCGCCCACAACCACCAGCCCAAAGAATGCAATCACCGTGGTCAACGTCGCGGCAAAGACCGGCATCGCCATGCGCTGCGCGGCGGTTTCGGCGGCGACAACGGGGGATTCACCATAGTGACGGGCGCGGTGGTCCGCGTGTTCGCCCACCACAATCGCGTCGTCCACTACGATGCCCAGCGTGATTATCAGCCCGAAAAGCGAAATCATGTTGATGGTAAGACCACCCACATACATCAGCGCGATCGCGGCCATCATTGCCACGGGTATCCCCGCCGCAACCCAGATCGCAGTGCGCGCATTCAGAAACAGGAACAACAGCGCCACGACCAGCATCAGCCCCACCAGACCATTGTCAATCAACAGGTCCAGCCGCCCCGAGATCGCCTCGGCGCGAGTTCGGATCAGTTCGACCGTGACGGCAGGAGGCAGCGTCGCCTGAAGCGCCTCGGCCACCTCCTCGACGCGGTGCTGGATGGCGATGGCGTCGCCCCTGTCGGTGCGGTCCACCCGAACCGACACCGCAGGATCAGGGCCGACAAAATAGGTGCGCGACCGGTCAATCCCGCGCTGTTCCACCCGCGCAATATCACCAACAGTCAGCTTTGATCCATCGGGATTCGAGCGCAAAACAATGCCGCTGATCTCTTGTGCGCTGCGCTTTTCGGTGCCGGTGCGCACGCGGGCGTTGGCACCGGTCACATCCCCTGCCGGATTTGCATCGACCTCCGATGCAATGGCGGCTGCAATCTCGGCCATACTGACGTCATAGGCGATCAACCGCGCCGAAGGCACTTCGACCAGAACCTGCGGCGCAGCGACGCCCTGAATGGTGGTGCGGGTGACCCCTTGGGCAAAAAGCCGCGTCACCAGTTCGTCTGCAAACAGGCCCAGTTGCTGTGGCGATACAGGCCCGGTGATGACCACATCGGTCACCCGGTCGCGCCACGCACCACGGCGCACAGAGGGATCTTCAGCCTCCTCCGGCAAGGTGTTTATGGCGTCCACGGCGGTTTGCACGTCATCCGCTGCACGGCCCATGTCCCAGTTCGGTTCGAACTCCAACGTGATCGACGCGCGGCCCTCGGTCGAAGTAGATTGCGAGCTTTCGACACCTTCCACCGATAACAAGGCAGGCTCGAGAACCTGTACAATGCCGGTGTCCACGTCCTCGGGCCCTGCCCCCTCCCACGTGACGCCAACGGTGACGTTATCAATAATCACGTCGGGAAAGAACTGCGCGCGCATGTTCGGCGCGGCAAGGACACCCGCCGCCAGCATCAGCACCAGCAACAGATTGGCCAATGTGCGGTGACGGGTGAAATAGCTCAGGATGCCGCCAGCGGCGCGGGGAATCTCGCGTGCCATGATCAGCCGCCCATCCGGCTTTCGATCCGTTCGACCATTTGTGCGGGCACTTGGGGTTCGGCCAGTTGCGCAAGAACCCGTGCCTTGGCCTCTTGCGGCATCCGGTCATTTGCCTCGACAAAAGCCACCAGCCGCGCGCGGCGCTCTTCACTCAGCTCAAGCATCTGCGGGGCCGGTGCCAGTGTCGGTGCCGAGTCTTCACGGCCTTGGCGCAGGGGTGTCACGGCAATGCCGGCACCCAACAAAGGCGAGCGCGCCTCGACCACCTCGCGGCCTGCCAGAGCATCGCTACGCACCAGAACATCATCGCCCTGACGGCGCATCAGTGTGACCGGCACGGCTTCCAACCGGTTGCCCTCGCCCAGCACCAGCACGTTGCTATCCGCGCTCATGGCCGACGACGGCAGGCGGATCACATTGGACATTAGCGGTTCTTGAACGGCGACGGTCACGAAATCGCCAGGCTTGAAACCGCGTGCGTTGTCCAGACGGGCAAAGATCAGACGCCCTGTCTGGGATTCGCCCGCATCGGCGCTGGCACGGTTGATCACGCCCGAGGCCTGCAAATCAATGCCCGCCACATCCAGCGTCGCCACGACCGGCGCATCCAGCAGCTTGCCTGCGTTGTCCAACAGGCGCGCATATTGCGCTGTGGACACGCGAAACGACACTTCCAGCGCATCAGGGTCAATCAGATCGGCCAGCTTTTCGTTGGTGGAAACCAGCCGCCCCAACGCGACTGTAGTCAGGCTTAGCGTCCCGTCAAAGGGCGCGCGCAGGGTCGTGTCGGACAACCGCCGCTCGGCCTCGGCCAGCGCGATTTCGGTGCGGGCAAGCGTGGTTTTGGCCTGATCAATCCGCGCCTCGGCGGCTGTAACGGCCTGACGGCGCGATAAAATGGCCTGACGCGCAGCCGAGGCAGCAAGTTCGGCGGTTTCAACAGCAGCTGCCGTGCCCACGCCCCGTTCTTCCAGCTCGACCTGTCGCTGAAATGCGCGCTGGCGCAGGTCAGCTTGTTCTTGGGCTGCGGCCTGATCGTCGCGGCCCAGATCCAGCGTGCGTTGTGCATCGCGCAGATCAGCCTTGGCGTCGGAAATATCGGCCTCTACACGGTCCAGAACCGATTGCGCGTCGGCGGGATCGACGCGCACCAGCACGTCACCCTCGCGCACCGTGCCACCGTCTTCGAAACTGTCGGCCATCTCAATCACACGCCCTGCCACTGCGGCGCGCAATTCAAGCGTGCGACGCGATTGGACCTGCCCGAAGGACTCAAGCATCGGCGTCACGTCGCCCGCTTGGGCCTGCACAAGGTTGACCGCGAATGTGCGTTCGCGCGTTGGCGGTGCCTTGGTTTCGCGCGACAGACGCTCTTGCACCGCACTGCGCACCAGATTGCCCGCATAGACCAGCAAAGCCAGCGTCAGCGCCGTTAAAACCAGACCGATCAGGCTTTGCCTTAGAAACCGCATGCGTTCATACCTATACGTCCCTTTGTATCGTCAGAGACTTGTTATCATAGCGCGAACAGGCAGCACGAAACCCTGCCCCACGACACTATTACGCAAAGCGATTTCATTTCCGTCGCAGATGTTCGTCCAGACGTGGCATTATTTCGACAAAGTTGCAGGGGCGGTGGCGGAAATCCAGTTGCTTGACCAGAATTTCATCCCAAGCATCCTTGCATGCGCCGGGGCTGCCGGGCAGAGCGAACAGATAGGTGCCACCCGCCACGCCGCCTGTGGCGCGGCTTTGCACCGCGCTGGTGCCGATCTTGTTCATGCTGACGATGGTAAAGACGGTGCCAAAAGCGTCGATTTCCTTTTCGTAAACATCGCGGTGCGCCTCGACCGTGACATCGCGGCCCGTCAGGCCGGTGCCACCGGTGCTGATCACCACGTCGATCTGTGGATCGGCGCACCATGCGCGCAACTGTTCCGCAATCTCGGCCCGTTCGTCCGTGATGATCTTGCGGTCGGCCAACGCGTGGCCCGCGGCTGCAATCCGGTCCACCAGCACATCGCCCGAGCGGTCGTCGGTCAGGCTGCGGGTATCGCTGACAGTCAGCACTGCGATGCGCACGGGGATAAATTCCTTGGTGTCGTCAATACGGCTCATGCGCTGCGCTCCAAAAGGGCCAGTCGCAGGGCAAGGGCTGCAAAAATGCCACTGGTTATATAGTCCAACACGCGGCTGCCCCGCGCCAGCCGTGCCCCAAGGCCCGAGGCAAAGATGCCCACGGCGCCGTTGATCACGAACCCGCCCAACGCCATCACCGCACCCAATATCAGGAACTGCACCAAGACAGGCAAACCATCGGGGTGAATTAATTGCGGAAGGAACGCCAACACGAACAGGATCACCTTGGGGTTGGTCAGGTTGACCACCAACCCTGTGCGAAACGCTTGCGCGGCACGCAATCCGCCCGCCTTGCTGCGCTTGGCGTCATCGCCGCGCAGCAGTTGCAGGGCAAGATACAGCAAATAGACCACACCCGCCCAACGGATCACTTCGAACGCGCCCGGCACCGTGGCCACCACTGCACCCAAGCCCATCCCCGCCAGTCCGGTGTGGATGAACGCGCCTAAAGAGATGCCCGCACTCGCCGCCACGGCCGCCTTCGGGCCCGACCGCAACCCCTGGCCCAGACAAAACATCATATCCGCCCCCGGTGTCAGGTTCAGCGCCAGTGCTGCAGGCAGAAACGCCAGCAAGGTGATCCATTCCGTCATCTTCGGTTCCAATCCGGCATAAGCCGCTTATACGCCCAAGGTAAACCAGTTCACCGTTGGCCCGAGATTGACCACGCGGGTGTCACCGATCTGCCCCTCTTGGCCCCAACAATCGTGAATATGCCCGCACATCATCAGCTTGGGTTGTGCGCGCTCGACCGCTGCGCGTATCGCGGTCGAACCGACTGAAATTCCGCCGCTGGTTACGTCCACCATGCCCTTGGGCGGTGCATGGCAAATCAGCAGATCAGTGCCATCGCACCCTTGCAGCATCGCGGCGGCAGTGTCTTCGTCCAGATCGCAGGACCATTCGCCAAAGGGCGTCGGTGGCACGCCGCAGCCCAGACCGAACAGGCGCAGCCCGCCGATCGTCAGACCTTCACCATGCAGCACCGTCGCGCGCGGGGCGGCAGCGCGCAGTTCGTCTACGCTTTCGGCATTGCCCGGCACCAACACCAGTGGCGCTGTGATCCCGTCCAGCAGTGCCATCGCACCCTCGATGTCCTGACGCATGTTGCAATAGTCGCCCGCCCCGACCACCAGATCGGCATCGGCACTTGCGGTCACAAGATCGGCAG
This sequence comes from Pseudosulfitobacter pseudonitzschiae, assembly GCF_002222635.1. NCBI lineage: Bacteria > Pseudomonadati > Pseudomonadota > Alphaproteobacteria > Rhodobacterales > Roseobacteraceae > Pseudosulfitobacter > Pseudosulfitobacter pseudonitzschiae. The sequence goes on from NZ_CP022415.1 coordinate 2,519,905, forward strand.
CACGGGCGCGGGCATGGTGCAGGTCGGAAAAGGCCAGAATCTTCATGGGTTCAACCGTGCCTGTATGTCCAGAAGATCGGCCCAAGCGTCGCGCTTGGCCAGCGGATTGCGCAGCAAGTGGGCGGGCGGAAACATCGGCATTGCAGGCTTGCCACAAACCTCTGTCCAGATGCCGCGCATCCGCGTGATGCCAGGTTTGCCCAAAAGGGCCTGCGCTGCCACATTGCCCATAATCACAACCGCATCCGGATCGGCCAGCGCGATGTGACGCTCTACAAAGGGGGCCATCATCGCGATCTCTTCTCCACTTGGCGCGCGGTCCTGCGGGGTGCGCCACGGCAAGGCCAAGGTCATGTAAACCGGAACGTCAGTTCCGCGCCCCATGCCGATGGCCGCAAACATCGCATCCAGCATCGCCCCCGCAGGTCCGACAAAGGGGGTGCCTGCACGGTCCTCGTCGCGGGTTGGGGCATCGCCCACGATCATCACCCGCGCAGACGGATCACCATCGGCAAACACCAGATTGCGCGCACCCTTTTGCAAATCGCAACGGCCAAAGCTGTCAATCGCCGCCTTCAACGCCACAATATCACCGGCCTGCGCCGCTGCTGCGCGGGCCAATGCGGGCACATCTACCTGTGTCTCGGCAAAGCGGACTGCGCCACGTTGGGGCGCTTCGGGGGCGACCTTGGGCTTGGGTGCGGCAGCAGGTGTTTCATAGCGGTTGACAGGCGCATCCATGATACACTCGTCCACTCCCAACTCGACCTGCCAAGCCAGCAAGGCGGCGGCGTCATGATAGCTCAGTGATTCCATGCCACCACTCTACGCCGCTCTGCAGCCAGACAAAACGCCTCTTGCATTGTAACAGTCACCGATGCTTGCCGCCCCCCTGCCGCATCCCTATAACGCCAGCAACTCTGGAGACGCGCGTATGACCTTCAAACACCGCCATCTGCTGGGCATCGAGCCGCTTGCCCCCTCAGACATCACCTCATTGCTGGATCTGGCCGACGATTACGTCACGCTGAACCGTACCGCCAAACATTCGGACGTGCTGGCGGGGCTGACCCAGATCAATATGTTCTTTGAAAACTCGACGCGCACGCAGGCATCGTTTGAAATTGCAGGCAAACGGCTGGGTGCGGATGTGATGAACATGGCGATGCAAGCCAGTTCGATCAAAAAGGGCGAGACGCTGATCGACACCGCGATGACGCTGAACGCCATGCATCCAGACCTGCTGGTGGTGCGCCACCCGCAATCGGGTGCCGTGGACCTGCTGGCGCAAAAGGTGAACTGCGCGGTGCTGAATGCCGGTGACGGGCGCCACGAACACCCGACACAGGCGCTGCTGGACGCGCTGACCATCCGCCGCGCCAAGGGCCGCCTGCACCGCCTGTCCATCGCCATCTGCGGCGACATCGCCCATAGCCGCGTGGCACGCAGCAACATCATGCTGCTGGGCAAGATGGAAAACCGCATCCGTCTGATCGCACCGCCGACGTTGATGCCCTCGGGCATCGAGGATTTCGGTGTCGAAGTCTTTGACGACATGGCCGAGGGGCTGAAAGATGTGGATGTGGTGATGATGTTGCGCTTGCAAAAAGAGCGCATGGATGGCGGCTTTATCCCCAGCGAACGCGAGTATTACCACCGGTTTGGATTGGATTCCGAAAAGCTTGCACATGCCAAGCCCGACGCGATCGTCATGCACCCCGGCCCGATGAACCGCGGCGTCGAAATCGACGGAACGCTGGCCGACGACATCAACCGCAGCGTCATTCAGGAGCAGGTCGAGATGGGCGTGGCCGTGCGCATGGCCGCGATGGACCTGTTGGCCCAAAACCTGCGCACCGAGCGTAACGCCGCCTGATCAACGCGGCCAGCACTGGCCAGACCCGGCGCACGCCATATGTTGAACTGTATAATGCCAAACCCGCAAAGGGCAATCTGATGAGCCTTGCAGAAATACCTCCGATGGAACGTGGCCGCCTGCGCCTATTTGCCATCAACAAGACCGAATCCGAAGCCCAAGCGATTTTGAACGAAGGCACCCATGCGATCCAGACACTGCTGGGTGCGAACGAGCTGAATCCCGATTATATCGAACTGTTCAGGGTGGCCGATCTGGGAGAGATGGGGCTCGATGATTATCTGCACACGGGTTATGACATCCCCCGCGCCCAGCTTGATCCGCAAGCAAACCGTCTGCGCGCGCTTGAGGGATATGTGCTGGTGGTGCTGTCGCTGGCGTTCCGCGATCTGAATGTGACCCTGCCCGACACGCCCGATCTGACGCTGATCGGCACCTTTGGTGCACCGGCTGCAGAGTGGACCACAATCGAAACCGTCACCAGCGCCTCGGCCGATCCATACAGCGGCCCGCCCAAGGCCAGCAGACCGGTTTCAGATGCCGCAATGTCGGGCCGTGTGGCCACGGCCGCGCTACTGGTTATCTTTCTGATCACCGGTCTGGTTGTGTGGCTGGCATGACCGGCGACACCGCACAAAGCGACATTGTTCTTACCCACACGGTCTATCGCCGCGATCTGGCCTTTACGGCAGCCCGCGCGCTGGTGTTGTTCTGGACGGGCGCGGCAATGGTGGTCATCGTCTGGGCGCTGTCGCTTCCGGTTTGGGCGTCGGTTGTGCTGGCGGTGACGTGGACTGCGCAGGCCAGCCGCCCCTTTTGGGACAATGGTGACACCGTGGTCGCTGTGTTGCGCCTGTCCGACGAATATTTAATGATACAGGACCGCCGCAGCAAAGCAGGCGAAGCCCGCGCCATCGCCCTGCGGGATGTGGCCGAAGTTACCCACATCGGCAGCCTTGTCGCCGTGCGCTGCAAGGACGACAGCCGCGATGGGACAACTGTGGGTATCAGGGCGGCATCGACACTGGCCAAGCGCATCCGAAAAGCCGTGACATCTGCGCAGGGCTAAGCGGTCGCCACTCCGTCATCCCCCTTTCACTGCCGCGCAATCCCCGCTAAAGCCAGTGGAAACACCGGAATGAGGATGCGCCCCTTGACCCTGACCCTCTTTACCAACGCCCGCCTGATCGACCCCGAAGCCGGCCAGATCATCGACGGAGGCCTTCTGGTCGAGGATGGCAAAGTCAAACAAGTACTAACGCAGCCCATTGAAAGCCCTGACACCTTTGGCGCGCAAACAATTGTGGACTGCGCGGGCAAATACCTTGCCCCCGGCATCGTCGACATTGGCGTAAAGGTCTGCGAACCCGGCGAACGGCACAAGGAAAGCTTTCGCTCGGCCGGGGCCGCTGCGGCGGCGGGGGGGGTCACCACCATCGTCACCCGTCCCGACACCGATCCGGCCATCGACAACCCTGAAACGCTGGAATTCGTGATCCGCCGCGCCCGCGAGGCAGCCCCCGTACACGTGTTGCCGATGGCCGCCCTGACCAAGGGCCGCGCGGGCCGCGAGATGACCGAAATCAGCTTTCTGCTGGACGCGGGCGCTGTGGCGTTCACTGATTGCGACCATGTGGTCACCGATACCAAAGTGTTCTCGCGTGCGCTGACCTATGCCCGCTCGCTGGGCGCGCTGGTGATTGGCCATGTGCAGGAACCGGGCCTGAGCGCGGGCGCCTGTGTAACCTCGGGAAAATTCGCGTCGCTGCGCGGCCTGCCCGGTGTGACGCCAATGGCCGAACGCATGGCGCTGGACCGTGACATTGCGCTGATCGAAATGACCGGTGCGCGTTATCACGTCGACCAGATCACCACCGCCCGCGCCCTTCCGGCGCTAGAGCGGGCCAAGGCCAACGGACTGGACATCACGGCGGGCACATCAGTGCATCACCTGACACTGAACGCGCTGGACGTGGCCGATTACCGCACCTTCTTCAAGCTCAAGCCGCCCCTGCGGGACGAAGACGACCGCACCGCCGTGGCTGAAGCTGTCGCCTCGGGGCTGATCGACATCATCTCGTCCATGCACACGCCGCAGGACGAAGAAAGCAAACGCCTGCCTTTCGAAGAAGCGGCCAGTGGCGCCGTCGCTTTGGAAACCTTCCTGCCTGCCGCCTTGCGGCTGGTTCATGCAGGCCTGATCGACCTGCCGCAACTGTGGCGTGCCATGTCGCTGAACCCTGCCAACCGGTTGGGGCTGGCGTCGGGGCGTCTGCGCGCCGGAGCACCTGCCGATCTGGTCCTGTTTGACGCCGACGCGCCCTTTGTCATGGACCGCACAACGCTGCGGTCGAAATCCCGCAACACGCCGTTTGACGGCCAGCGCATGCAGGGTAAGGTGCTGGCAACATATGTGGACGGCGCATGTGTGTTTGAAATGGGGGCCTGAATGCCGCTGATCGACAGCTCTACCTTTACGCTGCTCCTGTGGGCGCTGGTCGGCTATGGACTGGGGTCCATTCCCTTTGGTCTGCTGCTGACGCAACTGCTGGGGCTGGGCAACCTGCGGCAGATCGGATCGGGTAACATCGGCGCGACCAACGTACTGCGGACCGGCAACAAATCCGCCGCCGCCCTTACCCTGCTGCTGGACGCAGGAAAAGGCGTGGTTGCCGTTGTTCTGGCACGTCTCTACGCCGGTGAGGACGCCGCGCAGCTTGCCGCACTGATGGCGATGTTGGGCCATTGCTATCCGGTCTGGCTGGGTTTCAAGGGCGGCAAAGGTGTGGCGACGTTTCTGGGACTGATGTGGGCGCTGGCATGGCCCGTCGGGCTGGGCTGCAGCATCGCATGGGCGCTGGCGGCCTTTTTGTCGCGCATGTCTTCGATGGGCGGTCTTATGGCGGCAGCTGCATCGACATTCCTGCTGATCCTGACCGGAAATGGCGCCATGCTGCTGTTGGGTATTCTGCTGACGCTGCTGGTGTTCTGGCGTCACCGCACCAACATCGCGCGCATCCGTCAAGGGACCGAGCCGAAGATCGGCCAAAAATCCTGACCCGTCCGATGCTAGCGCGCGTTCTCTGAAACCGGCAACTCGTCAACGCTGCCTATTTCTCGGGCCGCCACAGCATCCGCGTCGGCTAGCCCTCGGGCACCACCGACGCGGTCGGGATCAGCCTGAAACAGGACTGAACTTAATAGGAATACTCGTCAAAAATCCGGTTCAGATCACCGTTCCAGTCGCCATTGTAACGGGCCAGCAACTCGTCGGCTGGGGTTTGCCCGGTCTCAACGCTTTCGTGCAGCGCATTAAGGAAATGCGTCTCGTCCGGGATCAAGCCGCCCGCACCGGGGCGTGCCCGCGCTTGCAGCCCCGCCTTGGAAATCTCCAGTGACTGGCGCGCAATATCCATCATCGACACATCGCCAACCTTGGCCTGCAACCCGTCGATCGAGGCCGCTACGCGCAGCCCTTCGCGGGTTTCCGCGTCCCACCCCTTGACCAGATCCCAAGCCGCATCCAGCGCGCCCTGATCATACATCAACCCGGTCCAAAATGCAGGCAGCGCACACAGCCGCCGCCACGGCCCACCGTCGGCACCCCGCATCTCGATAAACTTCTTGATCCGCGCCTCGGGAAAGGCGGTGGTCAAGTGGTCGGCCCAATCGGACAGGGTCGGCTTTTCGCCGGGCAGCGCGGGCAATTGCCCCTTCAGGAAATCGCGGAACGACATGCCCAGCGCGTCGATATATTTGCCATCGCGGTAGACAAAATACATCGGCACATCCAGCGCGTATTGCACCCACGCCTCAAAGCCAAAGCCGTCCTCGAACACAAATGGCAACATACCGGTACGCGCAGGGTCCAGATCGCGCCAGACGCGGCTGCGCCATGATTTATGACCGTTGGGTTTGCCCTCGAAGAAGGGCGAATTGGCAAACAGCGCCACGGCCACAGGCTGCAACGCCAGCGCCACGCGCAACTTTTGCACCATGTCCGCCTCGGACCCGAAATCAAGGTTCACCTGCACGGTGCAAGTGCGGCGCATCATCGTGCGCCCCATCGTGCCGACCTTGCCCATATAGGCGTCCATCAGCTTGTAGCGGCCTTTGGGCATCAGCGGCATCTCGTCGTGCATCCATGTCGGCGCCGCCCCCAGACCAATGAAACCCACTCCAATCTCGTCCGAGATATCCTTGACCTGACGCAGGTGCTCGTTGACCTCGTCACAGGTGCCGTGGATCGTCTCAAGCGGCGCGCCCGACAGCTCCAGCGCCCCGCCCGGTTCCAGCGACACATTCGCGCCGTCCAGTTCCAGCCCCGTCAGATGTCCGCCTTCACGCACTTCAGTCCAGCCATAGCGGTCGCGCAGACCTTCCAGAACGGCCACGATCGACTGTTTGCCCTCGAACGGCAGCGGCGTAAGCGTGTCTTTGATATAGCCGAACTTCTCGTGTTCGGTGCCAATACGCCAGTCTTCCTTGGGCTTACAGCCGTCGGCAAGGTACTGTGCCAGTTGGTCGTGATGTTCGATCGGCCCGCCGCCGGACTGTGGAATAGACATGCGCTGTGGCCTTTCGTGTTCGTCGTGAGACTTGGTGTAGGGCGGGCGCAGAAGTGTCAAGGCGCAAGGACGTGAAGAGCATCCTAATGCAGCCGCGCCGCTTGCGGACGCAAGGGGGCGCGCTCCCAGATCACAACCGCCGCTCGGTTATCCTCGCCCAGCTCGCTTAGCATTCGTTCAGTGCGCAAGCCGGGCAAGGTGGCAAAGGCATCAAACAACGCATCCGACCCCGCCGCATTCACCGGAATAAGCAGCGCAGGCGATCCGCGTTGGTCCAGCCGCCAGTGCGGCGGATACATTGCGCGATCCAGCGTCAGACGCTCAAGTTCGCGCAGCGCAACAGCCCCGCCGGTCAGCGGCCCAAAATAGGTGATCTGCCCTTCGTCCACCTGCACCGCACCCGCACCGCCACCGGGACCGCGAAACCGCCCGCGCTGGATGCCGATCAGAATCAACCCGCCCGCAATCAGAACCAGCAACGCTCCGACCAATGCCAGCAACCCGCCCGGCCCCAGTATCCACCACAGGCCCAACACTGCCAGCCCCGCGCCCACCAGCGCTTCGCGCCAACGTATCACTGCGGCCACAGCCTCGGGCCGGAAGAACCCTATTGCCATCGCGCACCTGCTTGCATTCTTTTGGCCCAAAATATCCCGGGGGAGGCCGCAGGCCGGGGGCAGCGCCCCAAATGCTTACCCATCACCAATCCCCCAACGCCCGTTGCCACAGGGTCATCGCAGCCACCGCTGCTGTATCGGCCCGCAAGATACGCGGCCCCAGCGCCACAGGATGTGCAATATCCAGCCCGCGCAGGCGCTTGCGTTCACCTTCGGAAAATCCGCCCTCGGGGCCGATCAGAATGGCCCAAGGGCCAGCCTGCACCGGCAGATCGGGTGGGTCACCTGCCAACGCCTCGTCACAAAACAGGATGCGTCGCGCTGGATTCCACTGGTCCAGCAACCGGCCCAGCTTCTGCGCCTCGGTGACCTGCGGCACATAGGTGCCACCGCATTGCTCGGCCGCCTCGACCGCATGCGCTTGCAGGCGCTCGTGCTGGACGCGGCCAGCATTTGTAAACTCGGTCATCACCGGCACAATGCGCGCGGCGCCCATCTCGGCGGCCTTTTCCACGATGAAATCGGTGCGCGCCTTTTTGATCGGGGCGAACAGCAGCCACAAATCGGGCGGCATCCGCAGTGGCGCGGTTTGTGCCACACAGGTCAGCACCCCACCCCGCTTGCCCGCTTCGGAAATCTCGGCGCGCCACTCACCGTCCAGTCCGTTGAACAGCAGCACAGCGCCCCCAACCGCCTGCCGCATGACCCCGAAAAGGTAATGCGCCTGATCGCGGTTCAGAGGAACCGTTTGCCCCTGCCCCAAGGGTGCGTCTACATAAAGGCGGATTTTCGCGTCATTCATAGGCAGATACATATGCAAGACAACCGCGTCACACCAGAGGCAGAGCCCGCAGAAAACGCAAAGCCTGAAGGATCGGTCGCAGATGCGGTCAGCGGCAACTGGGTGGACCGTTGGGCACCGGCATGGATGCGACCCTACTTGCGCCTTAGCCGTGCAGACCGTCCCATCGGGACATGGCTGTTGCTGATCCCCTGCTGGTGGGGGCTGGCGTTGGCGATTCTCTATGACCAAAGCCCCCGTTGGTCCGACCTGTGGCTGGTGGTGGCCTGCGCATTGGGCGCGTTTCTGATGCGCGGTGCGGGATGCACTTGGAACGACATCACCGACCGTGACATCGACGGGGCGGTCGAACGCACGCGCTCGCGTCCCATCCCCTCGGGTCAGGTCAGCGTGCGCGGGGCGCTGGTCTGGATGTGCTTGCAGGCGCTTTTGGCCTTTTTGATCCTGCTGACCTTTAACGCTGCGGCCATACGGATGGGTGTGCTGGCCCTGCTGCCGGTTGCGATCTATCCCTTTGCCAAGCGGTTTACATGGTGGCCGCAGGTGTTTCTGGGGCTGGCGTTCAACTGGGGTGCGCTGATGATCTGGGTCGCGCACACCGGATCGCTGGCGGCGCCTGCCATGGTGCTGTATCTGGCGGGGATTGCGTGGACACTGTTTTACGACACGATCTATGCTCATCAGGACACCGAGGACGACGCGCTGATCGGGGTGAAATCCACCGCCCGCCTGTTCGCTGAAAAGTCCCCCCAATGGCTGCGTCGCTTTCTGATGGCAACCGTGGGGCTGATGGGCATTGCAGTCATCTATGCCGCCCTGCCGCAAGCATCGGTTCTGGCACTGGTTCTGGCACTGGCCGGCCCTTGGGCGATGGGATGGCACATGGCGTGGCAGTTGCGCGGCTTTGATGCAAGCGACGCGGGAAAGTGTTTGCAACTGTTCCGCGCCAACCGTGACACCGGCATGATTCCGCTGGTGTTTTTTGTCGCAAGCCTGCTGGCGTGATTGAAACCACAAGGCGGGCCGCGTAACAAAGTCCGGTACAGTCACTGCCTACGGAATCCTCATGCGTCTCAGTTCGGCTCTGATCATCGCCATCACCTTTGCTGCGGCCGCTGCCGTGTCCGTCGTGGCGGCCAATTTCTCGGTCAAACTGATCGAGGAGACATCAGAGATCGGCGTTCGCGATGCGCTCGACGATGCAGGGGCAACGTGGGCCGAAGTGCAGGCTGACGGGCTGACCGTGACGCTGGCCGGAACTGCCCCGACCGAGGCCGATCGTTTTGCCGCCCTGACCACCGCGGGCACCGTGGTGGACGCCGCCCGCGTGATCGACGGAATGGAGGCCGAAGCGGTCGCCGCAATTCGCGCGCCCCGATTTTCTGCCGAGATTTTGCGTAATGATGCGGGCATTTCCATCATCGGGCTGATCCCCGACAGCACCGATCGCGACATCATCACCGACCGCTTTGCCGCAATGGCCGGTGCCGAAACACCTGTGGCTGATCTGATCGAAACCGCCAACTATCCGGCCCCCGAGGGGTGGGAGGACGCGTTGGGTTTTGCGCTGGTTGCGATGGAGCAACTGCCACGCGCCAAAGTGTCGGTCAGCGCAGGCCGCGTTGCGATCACGGCGATCACCGACAGCCTCAAGGACAAGCTGGCGCTGGAAAAATCGCTAAAATCCGCCGCCCCTCCGGGCCTGCGTCTGACGCTGGACATTTCGGCACCGCGTCCGGTTATCACGCCCTTTACCCTGCGCTTTATCATCGACGAAGAGGGCGCACGCTTTGACGCATGCAGCGCCGACACCGAAAAGGCGCGAACCCGCATCCTGACTGCCGCCACCAATGCAGGTATGGCACCCGAGGGACGCTGCACCGTGGGCATGGGCGTGCCGACACCGAACTGGGCACAAGCGGTCGAGCAATCCATCGCGGCACTGGCCAAGATCGGTGGCGGTTCGGTGACATTTTCCGATGCGGATGTGACCCTTCTGGCACAAGAAGGCTCTGATCAGGGCACGTTCGACACTGTGGTGGGCGAGCTGGAAAACGCCCTGCCCGAGGTTTTTGCGCTTCATGCCAAGCTGCCCGAAACCCAAGCGCCCGACCAAGGCCCGCCCGAATTCGTGGCCACCTTGTCACCCGAGGGTCAGGTGCAGCTGCGCGGACGGCTCAGCACCGAGAACCTGCGCAACATCGCTGACAGCTATGCACGGTCGCGCTTTGGCTCAGACAGTGTTTACACGGCGGCGCGGGTCGTCGAGGGGCTGCCCTCGGATTGGTCCACCCGCGTTCTGGCAGGACTGGAATCGCTGTCTTACCTGTCGAACGGGGCCATTACGGTTACCCCTGACAAGCTGACCGTATCAGGCAACACCGGAAACGCGGACGCCAGCGCAGAAATCGCGACCCTCTTGGCCGCCAAGCTGGGCGAGGCCGAAGATTTCGAGATCAGCGTGACCTATAGGGAAAAGCTGGACCCCGTGGCGTCGCTTCCCACGCCGGATGAATGCGAAGCCCAGATCAAGGCGATCACCGACAGCAACAAAATCAATTTTGAACCCGGCAGCGCCACAATCGACGCCGGTGCTTTGGGCACGATGGACGACATTGCCGAAGTTCTGAAAACCTGCGGCGAGTTGCGTCTTGAGATTCAAGGCCACACCGACAGTCAGGGCCGCGAAGAGATGAACCTGTCGCTCAGTCAGGCCCGCGCCCAATCGGTTTTGAACGAACTGCGTGCACGGCGCGTGCGCACGTCCACCTTCGAGGCCAAAGGCTATGGGGAAGAGCGCCCGATTCAGGACAATGGCACCGAAGAAGGCCGAGAAGCCAACCGCCGCATCGAATTTTGGTTGATCCGCCCCGAACCAAGCGCTCCAACACCGCAAACAACTCTGGAAAGCTTGGCCGAAAACGGTGATAACAACCCCGAGGACACCACCGAAGACGCAGCAGGCAGCACCGCGTCAGACTCGTCAGGGGACGCGACGGAATGAGCAGAACAGAATTCGTCATCGCGACGGCCATTATCCTATTTGTGGCCTTCAGCCTTGGATGGTTTGCAAACTGGCTGGTCCACCGGTTCAGCCGCGTGGCTCCGGGCGACGTGGCCGAACTGGACCGGATGAGTCAGGAATTGCACGAAGCGGAAGAGACCCGCGATCAGGCAATCACGTACCTGCAACAGCGCGAGGCCGAGTTGACCAACCAGCTAAGCCAGACCGAAGCAGAACTGCGCGCCGCGATGGACGGGCTGCGCGACGCCCGCCACGAAGCCGAAGAAATGCGCGCCTATATCGAGAAGAATCAGGCGGGCTGAAAAGGCGAAACGCCTCTGCCAGGGACAACGAGGGTCTACCAGCGGCTTAGCGCGTCTTCGTCGGCATCTTTCGCGGAGACCCAGTCGGACGCACCATTGGCGGTAATCTCGCGCTTCCAGAAAGGCGCACGGGACTTCAGGAAATCCATCAGATATTCTGCTGCCTCGAACGCATCGCGGCGGTGCGGGGCGGCGGTGGCAACCATCATGATTTGTTCACCCGGTGCCATTCGGCCATAGCGGTGGATCACCAACACATCGCCAAGGCTCCAACGCTCTTGCGCGCGGGTCGCAATGTCGGTCAGTGCGGACTCGGTCATACCGGGGTAATGTTCGATTTCCATTGCCACCAGCGGATCATCGGGCAGATCACGCACCACGCCGGAAAACGTTACAATCGCGCCCATATCCGTGTGACCCGCAGCAAAGGCGTTCGCCTCGGTCCCCATATCAAAGGGTGCCTCTTGCACGGTGATCCGCATGGCCTAGCCGCCTGTCATCGGTGGAAAAAACGCAACCTCGCGCACGCCAGCCAGCGGCGCGTCAAAGTCGGACAATTGCTGGTCCAGCGCCACCCGCAAGGCGCCAAGGTCGGAAAAGGCCAGATCATAGCGGTCTTCGCGGGCGCGCAGCTCGGCCACAAGATCATTCACCGTGGCGGCGTCCGTCTGGACCTGTTCACGCGGCAGGCCGATGCGTTCGCGCACCCATGCAAAATAGAGCACATTCATCAGACAGTCTCCTTGAGATGTGGCAGCGCCTTGCGGAAGTAATCCCAGCCGGTCATCAAAGTCAGCCCGGCGGCAGCCCACAGCAGGACAAGCCCCACGCCGCCCGACCAACGGGCCGCCATCAGTTTCCACCCCAGTCCGCCAGCCGTAGCGCTGTAATGTTCAAAAACCCCCTGCGAGAACAGAACCGCGATGGCGATCATTTGCAATGTGGTTTTCCATTTAGCCAGTTTCGTCACGGCCAGCGTACCGGCTACATCACCCAGAAACTCGCGCAACCCGCTGACAAAGACTTCGCGGAACAGGATCATCGTAGCGGGCAACACCAGCGACGCTTTCCAGCTTGAGAATCCGATAATGACCATCAGTGCGATCACCACCATCGCCTTGTCCGCGATCGGATCCAGCATCGCACCCAGTTTGGTCTGTTGCTTCCAAGCGCGGGCCAGATAACCATCGAACCAATCCGTGATCGCCGCACCCACAAACAGCACCAGTGCAAACCAGTCCGCGTAAAAGCGTGGAAAGAACAGGAACATGACCGCGACCATAGGGGCCGCAAGCAGCCGCAGGGTCGTCAGGGTATTGGGCAGGTTCCAGATCATATCAACGTGGTATCCTGTTGCGGGCCGATGGAAAAGGGTCAGATGGGAATGGCGGCGCGTATCCGTTCGACAGATTTCATCACGTGGTCCATCCAGCCCTGATCGGTGGGTGTGTCTTCGGATGAGAACCACGCGATGGACAGCTCGCGTGCCGGATCGACAAACAGGAACTGGCCATGAATGCCCAGCCCGTGGATCAGCGGCGCGTCACCGGGGTGAACGTACCATTTCGCACGGTAGTGCATTTGCTGGTTTTCGAACTTGTCGTGAAAGTCGCCGCGCAGCCACGCCGCGTTGTCGCCGTTGGTGACGATGTCTTCGATCCAGCCCTTGGGAATGATCTGCACACCGTCGCGGGCACCTTCCTCGATCATCAATTGCCCCACCAGCGCCAGATCGCGCGCCGTCAGGCACATGCCCCCTGCCCCGCGCGCCGCACCAATGCGGTCAACCGTGATATAGCCGGACGTTTCGGCCCCCATCGGCGCAAACAGCCGTTGCGAGACCAGATCGGCAAAGCGGACGCCCGTGGCGCGTTCCATCAACCACACCAGCAGGTCGGTTACAGGCGAAGCGTAGTAGAATGTTTCGCCATGCGGGCCGGTGCTGTCGGTCAGGCGCTCTTGAAAGCTGCGCAAGTCGCCAGCCACATCGCCCGCCGCCAGCGGGTTCCAGTTGGCGGCCTTGCGATAATCAACGATCACACCATCCGTGGCCGTATAGTCCTCTTCAAAGAACAGGCCCACCTGCATGTCCAAAGCATGGCGCACGGTGGCCCCGGCATAGGCCGTGCCGGAAACCTCGGGCAGGTATTTGGTCAGCAGGTCACCCATCGCCACTTCGCCACGTTCAACGAGAGTTCCCATGACCAAACCCAGCACCGATTTCGACACCGACATCAGAATATGCGGGTCAAAGCGGGTCATGCCGTTGCGATAGCTTTCGTGAACAACCTTGCCTTTGTGCAGGACCACCAGCGCGTCGTTCGCCATGCCATTTATCGCCGCGTCCAAATCGGCCGCAGACAGATCGGTGTCGCCCTCGGGCAGCACCCGCACGTTGGCCGGATCATTGCGGATTTCGGCGGATGGCACGACCTCGCGCACATGGTGAAATGCCCATGCGTTGAATGGCTGGGTGCGCCAGTTGGCCAGCGTGGCGCGGTCTTCTGGGGCGGGCGGGAAACCTTGCATCAGGGGCATATCTGGACCTTTTGTTATTCAGCAGCAGGGTCGGAGGAATACGCGGCAGAGGCAAGATGCAAATGCCGCTCAAGCGGCTGATTTACACCGCGTTCCTTCGGCTCAGGCCCCTATCCTGTCTGGAAATAGTCATAGATCTTTTGCGCCAGCGCCGCCGAGACGCCATCAACAGCCTTGAGATCGGCCAGATTGGCCCGCCCCACTGCCTTGGCAGAGCCGAAATGCGCCAACAACGCACGCTTGCGGGCTGCACCTACGCCGGGCACATCGTCCAGCGGCGTGGCGCCCACAGCCTTGGAGCGCTTTGCGCGGTGGGTGCCGATGGCAAAACGGTGCGCCTCGTCGCGCATCCGCTGGACGAAGTATAACACCGGATCATTGTGGCGCAGCGCCTTGACCGTTTTGCCGGTGCGGTGGAATTCTTCCTTGCCCGCGTCGCGGTCCAACCCTTTGGCAACGCCCACCATCGGAATATCGCCCACGCCGTGGTCTTCCATGATCTCTCGCACGGCACTGACCTGCCCCGCGCCGCCGTCGATCAACAGCAGGTCGGGCCACATGCCGCGCGTGCGGTCCGGGTCTTCCTTCAACAAACGTTTGAATCGACGGTTCAACACCTCTTTCATCATACCAAAGTCATCGCCGGGCGTCAGTTCATCGCCGCGAATGTTGAATTTGCGGTACTGGTTTTTCATAAACCCGTCGGGGCCTGCGACGATCATCGCGCCCACTGCATGTGCGCCCTGAATGTGGCTGTTGTCGTAAACCTCGACACGCGCGGGGGTTTTCGGCAAATCGAATGCATCTGCCACCCCTTGTAACAGACGTGTCTGCGTCGCGGTTTCGGCCATCTTGCGTGCCAGACTTTCGCGGGCGTTGCGCAGGGCGCTATCGATCAGTTCAGCCTTTTCGCCGCGCTGGGGCACCAGCAATTCAACCTTACGGCCCAATTTCTGCGTCAACGCGTCGGCCATAAGGTCGGGGTTCTCGACCTGATTGGACAAGATCAACTGGCGCGGCGGTTCGCGGGTATCATAGAATTGCCCGACAAAGGCTTCCAGCACTTCGGCCGCGTCCACATCTGCCCCCACACGCGGGTAATAGTCGTGGTTGCCCCAGTTCTGCCCCGCACGAATAAAGAACACCTGAACGCAGGCTTGCCCGTTTTCCAGATGCAGGGCGATGATGTCCGCCTCGTCGACGTTTTTGGGATTGATGCCCTGCGCCGTCTGCACCTGCGTCAGCGCCTTGATCCGGTCTCGCAGGGCCGCGGCGCGCTCGAACTCCATATTCTCGGAAGCCTGCGCCATCTCGCGCCCTAACCGGGCCTGAATATCGGTGGACTTGCCAGACAGAAACTTTTCGGCGTCCTGCACGGTCTGTTGATAGTCCTCAGGGCTGATTTTGCCCACACAGGGCGCGCTGCACCGCTTGATCTGATACTGCAAACAGGGGCGTGAGCGACTTTCGAACATGGAATTGGAACAGTCGCGCAGCAAAAACACCCGCTGCAACTGGTTCAGCGTACGGTTCACGGCACCGGCACTGGCAAAGGGGCCATAATAGGCACCCTTTTCCTTTTTCGCGCCCCGATGTTTTTTGATCTGTGGGTAATCACTGTCAGCAGTGACCAGAATGTTGGGAAAGCTTTTGTCGTCGCGCAGCAGCACGTTGAACTTGGGTTTAAGCTGCTTGATCAGGTTCTGTTCCAACAGCAGCGCTTCGGTTTCGGTGCGTGTGGTCAGAAACATCATCGACGCGGTGTTTTCGATCATCCGCGAAATCCGTGCGCTGTGGCCGGTGGGCCGCGCATAGGACGACACCCGCGCGCGCAGGTTGCGCGCCTTGCCCACATAAAGCACGCGGCTTTCGCTATCCAGCATCCGGTACACACCGGGCGAGGCGTCAATCGTCTTCAAATAGGCCTGAATAACTTTGTGGCCCTGCTCGGCTTTCGGAGTGGTATCATCGCTGTCATGCACCATGTTCAGATCGAATCCCCCAAGGGGTTGGCTGCAACAGAAGTGAAGCACCCCACAAGCATTTTGATGTCCACCGTTTCTGTGGATAAGTCTTTGGACAACTTTCCGACTGCGTGGATTTTCCGTTGAATTTGGCAGGCTTCCTTGGATTGCTCATTTTTTAGGCACACGCTGACATCGTTGTTTTTAAATGAAACTTCCCCAATCACCCGACAAACCTCTGAAAACACACACCTTTTCTTAACAGTTTTGTGACAAAGCCTAACGCAGTGCAAAACTTTTGCGGCGGCCTCTTTGTCTCGGGGTTGCAAGGCTGCGCAACTGTACCCGATTCGTGTCATTCCACACCTTGAACGTCCGGTGTGTGCCACGCCAGATGCTGTCCGCCATCCACGCACAGCAACTGACCTGTAATGGCAGGAGCATCCAGAAAATAGCCCAAAGCCGCCGTAACGTCCGTGGGATTGGCCCCACGCCCCAGTATCGTCGCCGCCCTCTGCGCGGCAAAATGTGCGTCGCTTTGCCGTGCCCCCTGAAGGGTCGGACCGGGGCCGATGGCATTGACGCGGATCGCTGGCGCCAATGCGCGCGCCGTGGTTTGGGTCAGCGCCCACAGACCCATCTTGGCCAGCGTATAGGTCATGAATTCCGGCGTCAGTTTGCGCACCCGCTGATCGACCATATTCACGATCAACCCCGTGGCGACAGGTTCGCCGTTCTCGTCGGTGTCGGCCTGCAACCCTTGGGCCGCCATCCGCTGTGTCAGCAGAAAAGGCGCGCGCAGGTTGCTGCCCATATGCTTGTCCCAATGGTCGCGGGTGGCGGAATGGATGGTGTCATATTCAAAGATCGAGGCGTTGTTGACCAGACAGGTAATCGGCCCGCCCAGCCCCTCGACCGCCTGCCCGAACAGCGTCTGGGTGGCGTCCTCGTCCAGCAGATCGGCCTGTATGGACAGGGCATTGCGGCCCATATCCCTGATCAGACCCACGACCTCCTCCGCGCCTTCGGATGTGGTTGCGTAATGCACCGCAACGTCATGACCTCGCCCGGCAAGGTAAAGCGCCATTGCGCGGCCAAGACGATGGCCGGCACCGGTGACAAGGCTGCGGGTCATGGGCGATCCTTTCGGGGCGTCAGATGCAGAACAATACGACCAACACATAGGCCACGTACAGCACGGTCAAGATCACACCCCATATCCGCGTGATGTCACGCCCGAAATATACAAAGGGCAGCAGCAACAGCGCAGACGCCAGCATGACCCAAAAATCGAACGTCAAGAATTGCGGATCAACAGGAATGGGGCCAACCATCGTGGCCACGCCGATGATGCCCAGCAGGTTGAACATATTCGACCCGATCACATTGCCCAGCGCCACATCTGCCTGACGACGCAGGGCCGCCATCACCGTGGTGGCCAGTTCAGGCAGCGACGTGCCCACAGCCACCAGCGTCAGACCGATCACCGTATCGCTGACCCCATAGGTTTCAGCGATCAGTGTCGCATTGGTCACCAGCAGTTCCGCCCCCAACGGCAAGCCCACCAGACCAGCGACGAGATAGGCCAGAATGCGCCACATTTTCATGTCGGGGTCTGCACCTTCGATTTCTTCGGTGCAGAAGTCCTGGTCTTCGGCAGCTGCGGCAACGGCGGCGGCGCGTTCGGCTTTGCCTGCACGACGATGGCAGCGCGCCTGACGCATGGCGTCGGTCAGCACAAAGGCCAGCATCGCCAGCAGGAGCAGCCCCGAAATCCAGTCATAGACCCCGCGCACGCCCAACCCGATGAACACCAGCGTGGCCACCAGCATAAAACGAAAGGTTTTGCGGGTATTATGTTCCGACGTGTGCATCGTCGCCAGCAGCGCAGGCAAGCCCAACACCAGCAGCACGTTGGCTGTGTTCGACCCCACGACATTGCCCAATGCCAAACTCGGCACACCGTCAAGGATCGCGCGGATCGAAATCAGCAGCTCGGGCGCCGAAGTGCCAAAAGCCACGATGGTCAGACTGATAATCAGCGCAGGCACGCCAAAGCGCAGGCTAAGGTTAACCGCCCCCTTCACCAACGCATCGCCTGCCAGCAACAAAATCACGAGCCCAAGGCCCGACAGAATCCACGGCAAGATCATCAATCAGCCTTTTTTACGACAGGGACAGGGAGATGTGCCAATGCGGTGGCGGCCACAGCGGGTGCATTTGGACTGGGTGAACCGTTTGCCACCCAACCAGTGCATTTTTCCGAAAAAGCCCAGTACCGCAATAAAGACAAAAAACAGAACTATGATCTTGAGCAGCATGGATTACAGCCCGAACCGGGAATAGGCGGCGCGTTCTTCGATCATATGGCCCGCATCTTCGACCACCTGCGCGCCAAAGCGCGACCAGAACGGGCGGCGCACGCCGTAACGGCGCAAGCGAACCTTGTCACCGAAACGCTCTTTGAGAACCGGTTTCAGATGGCCGATGCCGTCGATCAGGCCCAACTCGGTGGCGCGTTTGGCCAGCCAGACTTCGCCGGTGAACAGTTCTTCGGTGCTGTCCAGTTTGGACCCGCGCCGCGCGGTCACGTGGTCGATAAAATTGGTGTGGATGTCGTTCAGCAGCCGGTCCAGCCTTGCCACGTCCTCTTCCTTTTCGGGGCGAAATGGGTCGTTCATCGACTTGGATTTACCCGCAGTATGTACGCGCCGTTCAATGCCATAGCGGCCGATCAGCTCGTGCAAACCGAACCCTGCCGAGATGACGCCGACGGACCCCACAACCGATGAAGGGTCTGCATAAATCTCGTCTGCCGCTGCCGCCAGCCAATAGCCACCCGAGGCCGCCACATCTTCGACAAAGGCGATAACCGGAATTTTCTTTTCCTCGGCCAGCCGCCGGATGCGCGCCCCGATCAACGAGGATTGCACAGGGCTGCCACCGGGCGAGCTGATTTCCAGCGCGACAGCCAC
Organism: Pseudosulfitobacter pseudonitzschiae; assembly: GCF_002222635.1. Lineage (NCBI taxonomy): Bacteria > Pseudomonadati > Pseudomonadota > Alphaproteobacteria > Rhodobacterales > Roseobacteraceae > Pseudosulfitobacter > Pseudosulfitobacter pseudonitzschiae. The sequence goes on from NZ_CP022415.1 coordinate 2,538,572, forward strand.
CGGCTTGCCCCGCGAGAACGCTTTTTCAAGGATCGGTCCAAGGTTGGCGTCATTCAACGTGCCGCGTGTGCCGCCAGCGATCACACCTTGCATGCGGACCACGGCGACGCTCGGGCCGGATTTCATAAAGGGTACAAAGCGTTTCATACCGCTGATGTAGACAGCACAGGCGGGGCAAACAAGGCCAAGCGCACTTTATTCCCGAATGCGCCAGCCTGTGCGGAAAATCCAGCCGATCACCAGCAGGCAAAGGGTCGTAAATGCGGCAATCGCCAGCAGGCTGATGCCAATCGGCACGTCGGCGATGCCAAAGAACGCCCAGCGAAAGCCCGAGATCAGGTAAACCACCGGATTGAACATCGAAATGGCCTGCCAGACGGGGGGCAGCATCGAAATCGAATAGAACGATCCGCCAAGAAAAACCAAGGGTGTGACGATCAGCAAGGGCACCAGTTGCAACTGTTCAAAATTCTTGGCCCAAATGCCGATGATGAACCCGAACAGCGAAAAGCTGACGCAGGTCAGCACCAGAAACAGCACCATCGCACCGGGGTGCAGAATCTGGAGGTCGACAAAGAAAAACGCGGTGATCAGGATGATCGTGCCGATAAACATCGCCTTGGTCGCCGCTGCCCCCACATAGCCCAGAACAATTTCCAGAAAATTCACGGGCGCCGACAGCAATTCATAGATTGTGCCGATGAACTTGGGGAAATAGATGCCGAATGACCCGTTCGAGATGCCTTGGGTCATCACCGACAGCATGATCAGCCCCGGCACGATGAACGCGGCATAACTGACACCTTCGACTTCGTTGATACGGCTGCCGATCGCGGCGCCGAAAACGACGAAATACAGCGATGTCGACAGCACCGGCGAGATAAGAGATTGCAGGAACGTGCGGAAAAACCGCGTCATTTCAAAAACGTAGATCGACTTGATTGCTGTCCAGTTCATGCCGCATCCTCTTTGACCAGAGTCACAAAAATATCTTCAAGCGAGGATTGCCGCGTGACCACATCACGCAGCACCAGTCCTTCGGCGGCCACATCGCTAAGCAGATTGGTGATGCCCGTGCGTTCGGCACGGGTGTCGTAGGTGTAAATCAGGCAGGAACCATCCGGCCCAAGGCGCAGCGCGTCCGACTTCAGGCTTGCGGGCAGTGCATCCAACGGTGCGCTCAGTTGCACTTCCAGCTCTTTCTTACCCATGCGCTGCATCAGCGCGTCCTTGTCCTCGACCAACAGAATCTCGCCCTTGGCAATCACACCGATGCGGTCGGCGATGGCTTCGGCTTCTTCGATGTAGTGGGTGGTCAGAATAATGGTCACCCCGTCGGCCTTCAGATCGGCCACGATGTCCCACATGTCCTTGCGCAGCTCGACATCCACACCGGCGGTCGGTTCATCTAGAAACAGCACGCGCGGCTCGTGGGCCAGTGCCTTGGCGATCAGCACGCGGCGTTTCATGCCGCCCGACAGTTCCTTGATCTGGTTGTTACGCTTGTCCCACAAAGACAGACGTTTCAGGATGTTTTCGATCAGCGCTTCGTCGCTGCGCTTGCCGAACAGACCCCGCGAAAAGCGCACAGTGCTGATGACCCGTTCAAAGGGTTCCAGCGCAACCTCTTGGGGAACCAGCCCGATCATCGAACGTGTGGCGCGAAAATCTGTGCCGATGTCGTGGCCACCCACCGTCACAGTGCCCGACGTGGGTGTGGCGATGCCGCACACCACCGAGATCAACGTGGTCTTGCCAGCGCCGTTCGGGCCCAGCAGTGCAATGATTTCACCCTGTTCGATGGACAGGTTCACGCCTTTCAGCGCTTCGAACCCGTCGTCATAGGATTTCTTGAGATTGCGGATTTCTAGGATAGTGGACATGCGGGCCTCCGGCAGCTTCGGAAGATGTATCTAGCTCCTATGCCCGAACATGACCAGCGCAGCAGCGCACAGACACCTGTGCGCCCGCTGCCTTGTCCATCCGGTGCGGCGGTCAGTCCTTGCCGGTCAGCCGACCCAACCAGCCCTTTTTGGGTTCTTCAGCCTCAGCGCCGGCGTCAGCGTTGTCAACGGGCGCCTCTTCGGGTGCGGGGCCTTCGACCGCGGCCTTGAAGTTGTCAAAAAACTGGTCGGCCATCTTTTTGGCAAAGCCGTCGATGATCCGGCTGCCCAGCTGCGCCAGCTTGCCACCGACCTTGGCCTCGACGTCATAACTCAGTTCGGTGCCGCCATCCTTTTCGGTCACACGCACGTCCGCGCCGCCCTTGGCAAAGCCTGCGGCACCGCCTTTGCCTTCGCCGCTGATGGTCAGCGATTGGTTTTCGACCATCTCGGACAGGGTCACCTGCCCCTTGAACGTGGCTTTTACAGGGCCGACCTTTTGCACCACGGTCGCTTCAAAGCCTTCTTCGGGCGATCCGGTCACGTCTTGCGCACCGGGAACGCAGGCCTGCAGTACCTTGGGGTCCAGCAATGCGGCATAAACAGCGGCGGGCGGGGCGTCGATCTGGCGTGTGTCGGTCATTTTCATGTGGAAGGCTCCCTCTGGACTATGTTCAGGTCATACCCCAGCGCGTCTGCTGCGCCAAGAGGGGGTGACAGATGCGAAGATCATGCTAGTGCTGATTTATGACAACCCAGCCCCAGAATCGCGCCAACATCGGCATACTCTTTATCCTGATCGGCATTTTCTGCATTTCGATCAATGATATGCTGATCAAGCAGCTTTCGGGCGGCTATCCCTTGCACGAGATCGTCTTTGTCCGCTCGGCCATTGGTGTACTGATCACGCTGTTTATTGTACAACTCGAAGGCGGCTGGGGCATTCTGCGCACCTCGACCCCGTGGTTGCACGCAGTGCGCGGACTGCTGATTGTCATTTCCAATATGTCCTATTTCGTCGCACTGGCGGCGCTGCCGCTGGCCGACGCCACGGCGCTGTTTTTCGCGGCACCATTGTTTATCACACTGCTGTCCATTCCGGTTCTGGGCGAAAAGGTCGGGCCCCTGCGCATCGGTGCAGTGATCGCAGGCTTTGTCGGTGTCGTCATCATGCAGCGCCCTTGGGCCGATGCGGGCGAACTGGATGTGTCGCGGCTGGTGCTGTTGCTGCCCGTCCTGTCGGCGCTGACCTATGCGTTGAACCAGCTGATGACCCGCAAACTGGGCGTGACCAGCAAGGCCAGCGCCCTGTCGGTCTATATTCAGGTGATGTTCATTCTGGTGTCGCTGGCGTTTTTCGCCATCGCCGGAGACGGACGCTTTGCCGAAGGATCGACCAACGCCTCGGTGCTGTTTTTGCTGCGCGCATGGATATGGCCCGCATCCGGTGACATCTGGGCCTTTGTCGGACTGGGGCTGAACTCGGCTGCGGTCGGCTATTGCCTGTCACAAGCCTACCGGATGGCAGACGCGGCGACTGTCGCCCCGTTCGAATATGTGGGCCTGCCGCTGGCGGTGCTCTGGGGCTGGGCGGTCTTTTCGGAATTGCCGGTGCTTGAGGTCTGGATCGGCATTACGCTGATCCTGTCGTCGGGGTTGTTCGTGTTCCTGCGCGAACAGAAAAAGGCGCGCATGGTCGCACGCGCCAAGGTCAAGCTGCGCTGATCCGGATCACGACTTTGCCAGTGGCCTGACGCCTGCGCAGCAGGTCCAGACCGTCGTTGGCCTGCTCCAGCGACAGCACATTGCTGACATGGGGACGCAACTGGCCCGCGTTATACCACGCAATCAACCGCGCAAAGCTGCGCGTCAGCACGTCGGGGGCAAAGCGTTTGTAGCCGCCGACATAGAACCCGATCACCGTCAGGTTCTTCACCAGCAGGATATTGGCGGGAATTTGCGGCACCGTGCCGCTGGCAAAACCGATGGGCAGGATGCGCGCCTCGGGGTTGCAGGCGCGCAAGGCAGCCGTGAACAGATCACCGCCAATCGGATCATAGACCACATCGGCACCGCCCAACGCCAGCACCGCCTCGCGCAGATCATCGCTATCACTGTCGATCAGATGATCAGCCCCTGCGGCGCGGGCAATCTCCAGCTTTTCGGCACCACGGGCACAGGCGATGACCTCGGCGCCCATCAGCTTGCCCAACTCGACCGCCGTCAGGCCGACGCCGCCAGAGGCACCCAACACCAACAACCGTTCACCAGCTTGCAGATGTGCGCGGTGGTCCAGCGCCATGTGACTGCTGGCATAGGCCACCAGAAAGGCCGCCGCATCCGCGTCCGGCATATCGTCGGAAATCGGCACACAGGCACTGGCGGGCACCACGGCATAATCCGCCAGACCGCCATGCCCCGGATTGGCCGCAACCCGCTGGCCAATGCCCAGCCCGCGCACACCTTCGCCAAGCGCATCGATTACGCCGCACAGCTCCATCCCCGGTGTCACGGGCAGGTCAAATTTTTCCTGATATTTTCCAATCTGAACCAGCGTATCGGCAAAATTCAGACCGCAGGCCAGCACCCGCACCCGTACTTCGCCCGCCGCAGGTTCCGGCAGGGCGATGTCATGCAGTTCCAGCGGCGCACCCAGCGCCGTGACCTGCATCGCACGCATCAGAATGCCTCGGGCCGCGCCTCACGCGCCATGTGGTCCAGAACCGCATTCACAAAGCTGGGTTCCTTGCCATCGGGAAAGAACGCTTTCGCCACATCGACATATTCGACAATCACCACCTTGGGCGGCGTGCCGGTGTCGCGAAACTCGGCCCCTGCCGCGCGGAACAGTGCCCGCAGCGTCGGGTCGATCCGTGCAATCGGCCATTTCGCCACCAGCGCACGGTCGGTCATCTGGTCGATGGACGCCTGATAGTTCACCGCATCTTCCAACACGCGCGCGAAATGGTCGGGGTCGCCCTCTTGCATCTCGTCGCCTTCATAGATCGCACCGAAACGGTGGTCCAGAAACTCGCGCCGCACCGCCTCGACGGTCATGCTGGAATGTTCCATCTGGAACAGCGCCTGCACTGCATATAGCCGCGAAGCCGAGCGCATTTTGCGTTTTTGATTGCCCGAAAGGGTCATGCTGTCGTGGATCCGTCTGTATCGCCTGCAAGCAGGATGTTCTCAGAGGCCGGTTTGAACCCGATGCCTTTGCTTTGGCCCCGCCACTTACGGGCGAGCGCGACAAGATGCAAGGCCGCAGCAGCAGCCCCGCCGCCCTTGTTCTGGCCCTTGGTGTCGGCGCGCACTTCGGCCTGCTTGCGGTTTTCGACCGTCAGGATGCCGTTGCCGATACACAGTCCCTGCAAGCCCAGCAATTGCAGCGCACGACTGCTGTCGTTGCACACGGTTTCGTAATGACTTGTCTCGCCCCGAATGACACAGCCCAGCGCCACATAGCCGTCAAAATTCGACGCGCGGTCCGAGATGCCGATAGCGGTGGGAATTTCCAACGCTCCGGGCATTTCAACCAGATCCCAAGTGCCGCCTGCGGCTTCGATCTCGGCCTTGGCACCGGCCACCAGATTGTCTGCGATGTCCTTGTAATAGGGCGATACGACAATCAAGATTTTCACAGGCCGGTCAAATGCAGGGCGGTCAAGGACGTAATGTTGCTCGGTTCCGGCCATCAGGCGTCTCCCATGATCGGGCGTGTGCCCGTGATTTCCAGATTGTACGAATCCAGCCCGACATAGCGTGTTTGCGGGTGATCGGTCAGCAGGACCAGTTGATTCACCCCCAGATTGGACAGGATCTGCGCACCAAGTCCGGTGTTCTTGACCGTGCGCGGACCGTCTTCGTCGGCCTCCTTGTCAGTCAGCGTCTTGCGCGGCTGGCGGAACAGACAAACAATGCCCCGCCCTTCCTGCGCAATGATCTCCATCGCGCGCGGCAGTTCGCTGGCAGGGGTCGGACCAAGCCCCAGAACATCGGTTGACACATCCAGCGCGTGCGTGCGCACCAGCACCGGTTCGGGTGTGGTAATGTCGCCCTTGATCAATGCCACATGTTCAATGCCGAAAGTCTGGTCAGTGAATATCCGCATGTCCCATTCGCCGCCGAATTCCGACGTGACCATGCGCGCATCGGTCTGGTCGACCAGATTGTCGTGACGACGACGATAGGCGATCAGATCGCTGATCGCGCCGATCTTCAGCCCGTGCTCGGCCGCATAGTCCACCAGATCGGGCAGCCGTGCCATTTCACCGTCGGGCTTCATGATCTCGCAGATCACCGATGCGGGGTAATGTCCGGCCAATCGCGCCACGTCACAGCCTGCCTCGGTGTGACCGGCGCGCACCAGCACACCACCGGGGCGGGCGCGCAGCGGAAACACATGGCCCGGTGTCGCGATGTCCGCCGCACCGGCCTGCGGGTTGATGGCTGTGGCCACTGTCAGCGCACGGTCGGCGGCGGAAATGCCGGTGCTCACGCCCTCGCGCGCCTCGATGCTGACAGTAAAGGCGGTCTCGTGCCGCGATGAATTGTGCATCGCCATCATCGGCAGGCCCAGTTCCTCGATCCGTTCGGCCGGCAGCGTCAGACAGATCAGCCCGCGCCCGTGCGTCGCCATGAAGTTCACCGCCTTGGCATCGGCAAAGCCTGCGGGAATCACCAGATCGCCTTCGTTCTCGCGGTCTTCGTGGTCGACCAGAATAAACATCTGCCCCGCCCGCGCGGCCTCGATGATTTCCTCGATGGGGCTGATCGCGCCCGCAAAGCCGCCTTCGACGGGGCCGGGCGTTTCATATGTCTTGCTGTCGGGCATGTGGGCCTCCCTTGAATGTGTTATCCGGCAGATAAGCCCTGTGGTGACAAAACGCCAGTGCGGGCTACTCCACATAAGCTCGTGCAAAATTGCGCATGAGATGATGCCGCAAGGTTATTTGCCACAAACGGCCCCGACCGCCTAGGCTTGGGGGGCTGCCCCCTCAGGGCGCACCAATTGGGAGGAACTATCATGAATCGACTGAAAACCGGCTTTGCCGTCGGGGCCTTTGCTATTGCCACCGCATTTGCCAGCGTCACAAGCACACTGGCCGAGGATCTGCCACGCGGTGATGCCGCCGAACTGGGTTTTGACCCTGCGCGCCTGGCTCGCTTGGACGCCACCTTTGGCGCGCTGATCGACAAGGGAATGACCCCCGGCGCCGTTCTCATGCTGATCCGCGACGGCCAGATCGCGCACCTGTCTACCTTGGGCAAACGCACGCCCGACGGCGCGCCGATGAGCGAAGACGCGATTTTCCGCATCTATTCGATGACCAAACCGATCACCACGGTCGCCGCGATGATGCTGGTGGAAGAAGGTCGCCTGCTGCTGGAAGCGCCAGTGGCCACCTACCTGCCCGCCTTCAAAGACATGACCGTGGTCACCGGCGAAACCGACGCCGAGGGCAAGGCGGTCACCCGTCCCGCCAAAAGCGCCATGACCGTGCGCGACCTGATGCGCCACACCTCGGGGCTGACCTACGGCTTTTTCGGCACGGGCCCTGCGCGCGATGCCTATAATGCCGCCGACGTCTGGTCGTCCGAAAACACCGGCATCGAACAGGCCAATCTGCTGGCCAGCCTGCCACTGGAACATGATCCGGGCACCACTTGGGAATATTCGCGCTCGACCGATGTGCTGGGTGCCGTGGTCGAGACCGTCTCGGGCCAAACCCTCGAAGAGTTCATGACCGCCCGCATATTCGACCCGCTCGGTATGACCGACACCACCTTTTACGTGGATGACGAAGCGGACCACGCGCGCATCGCCGAACCCTTCTCCGATCAGGCCAAACTGGGCGAAAGCGACGTTTTCGATCCACGCGTGCGCAAACCCAACCAGTCGGGCGGCGGCGGTCTGATGTCCACGGTTCATGACTATGCCAAGTTCGCGCAAATGATGCTGAACGGGGGCGAACTGAACGGCACCCGTCTTTTGTCGCCCAAAACAGTGCAACTGATGACCTCCAATCACCTCGAAGGCATCACACCCGGCAAATACTACCTGCCCGGCCCCGGCTACGGCTTTGGTCTTGGCTATGCGGTGCGTCTTGACGACGGCAACGCACCGTCCTTTGGCACGGCTGGCGACTACAACTGGGGCGGCGCTGCAGGCACAGGCTATTACGCCGACCCGCAAGAAGACATGATTGCGTTGCTGATGATCCAGTCACCGGCCAACCGTGGCCCGCTGCGCATGATCTTCAAGAATCTGGCTTTCTCGACCATCGCAGACAGCCGCGCTGACGACTGAACCGGCAAAGGCCCTGCACATCCGCGCAGGGCCTTTTCTTCATCTTGCCAGACAAACTCCGGGGGAGCGCCGCAGGCGCGGGGGCAGAGCCCCCAAAACCCGCGCGGCGGCTTACTTCAGCCCTTCAGCCTGCGCCCATTCCAGCGTCCGGTCCAGTGCCCGCCCCAGCTTTTCAAGCAACTCGTCAATCTGCGCCTCGGTGATGATCAACGGTGGGCAGATCCCGATTGTCTCGTAGATGTTGCGGATAATCAGACCCTCTTCGGCCGCAAACTTGGCCGTCATGGCCGCAATCTTGCCAGCGGGTTCGAACGACGCCTTGGTCGCCTTGTCGCGCACCAGTTCGACACCCGCGATCAGGCCGATGCCACGCACTTCACCCACCAGCGAATGGTCCGAGAACGCCCGCAAACCCGATTGCAGCCGGTCCGCCAGACGCGCCGCGTTGCCCATCAGGTCTTCTTCCTGAATGATGTTCAGGTTTTCGATGCCGACGGCACAGGCCACCGGGTTGCCCCCTGCGGTAAACCCGTGTCCCAGCGTGCCCAGCTCTGCGGTGTAATCCGCAATCACCTGATAAACCGCATCGGTCATCAGGATCGCCGCCAGCGGCATATAGGACGATGTCAGCTGTTTCGACGTCACCAGAATGTCGGGCGTAAAGCCGTAGGTCTGACAGCCGAAGGGCTGGCCGGTGCGACCAAATCCGTTGATAACCTCGTCCGAGACCAGCAGAATATCGTATTTGCGGCACAGCGCCTCGATCCCCGGCCAATACCCTTCGGGCGGGGTCATCACGCCACCCGCACCCATGACCGGTTCACCGATGAAAGCCGCGATTGTATCGGGGTCTTCCGCAAGGATGGTGTCCTCGGCCTCTTTCAGCAGGCGCGCGGTGAATTCAGTCTCGCTTTCGCCCTCATGCGCCCAGCGATAGTGATGCGGGCAGGTCAGGTGCACGACGGGAATCGCAGGCAGGTCAAAGCCGCGCTGGTTGCCTGGCAGGCCGGTCAGCGAACCCGAGGCGATGGTGATACCGTGATACCCCTTGTTGCGGGCAAGGAATTTCTTCTTTTTCGGGCGGCCCAGCATATTGTTCATGAACCAGACGAATTTCACCACCGTGTCGTTCGCTTCGGAACCCGAGTTGGTGTAAAAAACTTTGGTCAGATGCTCGGGCGTCATTTCCACCAGCTTTTCGGCCAGCAGGATGCCCGGCGCGTGCGCCTTGTGGGCAAAGTTCTGGATATAGGGCAGTTCGGACATCTGCTTGGCCGCCGCCTCGACCAGCCGCGGCTGGGAAAAACCGACCGCGACCGACCACAGGCCAGCCAGCCCTTCGAGGTACTTTTTGCCCTCGCTGTCATAGACATAGCAGCCGTCACCCTTGGTGATGATCATTGGCCCCTGTTCTTCGTGTACCCGTGCATTGGTATAGGGGTGCAGTTGATAGGCAATGTCGGTTTCGTGCAGCGAGTTGGAACGCGTGTTCATTTTGACTTCCCGTAGATCTAGGCGGCGTAAGGCACGCCAGTTTCAGAATTGCATGTCCCGTCCGGTGTATCCGGCTAGAAATGCGACAAGCGATGTGGTCAGATCCGGCGAAAGGTATCCGCCCTCCTGAACCAGAACAGTGGGCAATCCGGCGGCGGCGATCATACCACCCACGCGCGAAAAGCCGTCAAAGGTGACCTGTAACCCTTTCAGGGGGTCGTTTTCATGCGCATCCAACCCAAGGCTGACAACTAGCGCATCAGGCTTGAACGCGACCACGCGGTCAAGCCCCGAAGCCACAGCTTCGCACCAACCATCGTCACCCGTACTCTGCGGCAACGGGATATTCAGATTGTACCCGTCGCCTGCGCCCCGTCCGGTTTCGTGTGCGTAGCCCACGAAGAACGGATAATAGGTTTGCGGCGTTGCGTGAACCGACACGAACAGCACATCGTCACGCTCGTAAAAGATGTCCTGCGTGCCGTTGCCGTGGTGCACGTCGATATCAAGAATCGCGACACGGCCATAGGTCTCGCGCAAGGCTTCGGCGGCGACAGCGGCGCAATTGATCATGCAGTGCCCCGCCACAATGTCGGCAGAGCTGTGATGCCCCGGCGGACGGCACAGCGCATAGGCCACGTCGTCCCCGCCGATCACTGCCTGTGCAGCATCATGCGCGGCAGCGGCGGCACCCAATGTCGCCTCCCACGAGTTCTTGCCCAGTGGCGCGGACGTGTCGCCCATGTGCCAACCTGCCTTGCCCACGATATGACTGGGGTAGGTGCGCTCGGAATTCAGTGCATGCACGTTCGGCACCACCTCGGGGCCGGCCCCGTCCAGCGCCTTCCACTGGTCCCAACCGGTTTCCAGAAAGGCCAGAAGTTCAGGCGTGTGAACCTTTTCCAGCAGGGCGCGCGGCGCGCGGCCCGGCTCGGTCACCGGCATGTCCAGTCGGTCAAGCCCCGCCAGCAGCAACTGCGCCCGCTCGGCCTGTTCGGCGTTGCGGGCAATGACACCCAAATAAAGGCGAAACACAGGGTCGTGCGACTCGGTGGTTTTGGCGTAAAAGCACTTCATTCCGGTTTACTTTCCTGCTGGTCGAAAAAATGCTGCGTCACCAACTCTTTGGCGACGCTAATATGATAGCTGATGGCTGCAACCGCGCGGTCCGCATCGTGCAGCGCGATGGCCTCGACGATCGGCTCGTGCGTTTCGGCCATTTGGTGCGAATCGTCGTAAAGCCGTCCGATCACCAGCAACCCCAGCTTGGTTTCGTTCGCAATCTGGTCAAAAAGCTGTAAAAACCGCAAGTTACCCGAGCTTTCGCAGATCAGCCTGTGAAACTGCATATCCGCCGAGACATGCGCCATCAGATCGGCCTCTTCGTCCGCCAGCCTGTGCAACTCTGCAACTTGGGCACGCAATGCGGGCAGGGCCGCTTCGGCGTTGGTTTCGGTCAGTCGCCGGATGGCTGCGGTTTCCAGCAGGATACGCAGATCGTAAAGGTCCGAGACCGACACCGCAGACACGACTTTGACAAAGAAACCGCGGTTGGTCCGGTATTCGACCAACCCCGAGGATTCCAGCAGCCGCAGCGCCTCTCGCACGGGGGCGCGGCTAAGGTCCATCTGGCGGGCAATGGTCGATTCGGCCAGCCGTGCGCCCGAGGGTATTCCCCCCGACAAAATCGCATCGACCAAAGTTTTGGCGACCCGGTCCACAAGTCCATCGCGATTGAGTGGAACAAATCCGCTGTGCTCAGCCAACACTTTTTTCTCCGCAAAACAGCATTGCCCAAATCCCCAGCTTTACCCGATTTTGGTATCTGATGATTTGTCGTTTGTCGACAATCTTCTTGACTCACCGCCTTCGAGTCAATCTTCTGTCCCCACAGATATACCTTCTTGTGGAAAGGCCGACGCTATGGCGACAACCGCGCAGCCCAGGACCGAAGAAACCATTTCCATTGGTGGTGGCACCCCGACCCGCGCGCCCCGTGATGCTACGGACGAGGGGCAGATTCGCATCGACCTTGCTGCGGCCTATCGGCTGATCGCGCTCAAGGGGATGGATGATAGCATCTTCACACATATCTCGGCCCGCCTGCCGGACGGACCTTCGGGCAGCAAACGGTTCTTGCTGAACCCATATGGCCTGATGTTCGACGAAGTCACCGCCTCGAACCTTGTGACGGTGGACGAAACCGGTGCCATCATTGACGACCCGTACGGCGCAGGTGTGAACGCTGCGGGCTTCACCATTCACTCGGCTGTCCACATGGCGCGACATGACGCTGCCTGTGTCCTGCACACGCACACCGTCGCCGGTGTGGCCATCAGTTCGCTGCAAGAGGGGCTGCTGTCGCTGAACCAGTGGTCGGCACAGTTTCACGGGGCCATCGCCTTTCATGACTACGAAGGTATCGCGCTGAATCTGGAAGAGCGTGCGCGCATCGTGGCCGACCTTGGTGATCTTAACGTGATGCTCTTGCGCAGCCACGGCACGCTGATCTGCGGGCGCTCTGTCGCCGAGGCGGTCAAGCTGGCGTTCAATCTCGAACGCTCGTGCAAGGCACAGATTGCGGCACTGTCCACAGGGCTGACGCCAATTCTATTGCCTGACGACGTCGCCGCTCACACAGCGGCGCAATATGCCCGCGCCTATGATAAAACCGAAGCTGCCGGTGTCGATCCCGAATGGGACGCCATGCTGCGGCAGCTTGACCGGCAGGCACCGGCCTATGCCGACTGATCCATAACCCAGACCTGCGCAAAAGCGGGCAAACCGTCACCCCAAACCAACAGGGACGATCACTATGAAACATCTGAAACTGACAACATTCCTTGTGGCCGCGATGCTGGCCACCGGCGCCGCGGCGCAACAAGACGGCGGGCGTCTTGACCTGATCGTACAACCCGAGCCACCCGGCCTGATGCTGGGCCTTGTGCAGAACGGTCCCACCCAGATGGTCGCGGGCCAGATTTACGAGGGTCTGCTGCGGTACAACACCGACCTTGAACCGCAACCCTCGCTGGCGAAAAGCTGGGAGATTGCGGAAGACGGCATGACTTATACGTTCCATCTGAACGAGGGTGTCACATGGCATGACGGCACGCCGTTCTCTGCCGAGGACGTGGTGTTTACCACCAAGTTCCTGCAAGACAACCATGCGCGTTTCCGCGCGGCCTTCAGCCATGTGGAAAGCGTCGATGCGCCTGACGCCAACACCGTCGTGATCAATATGAAAGAGCCTTATGGCCCGTTCATAAACGCCTTCGAGGCAGGCTCGATGCCGATTGTGCCCAAGCACATCTACGAAGGCACGGATTATGCCACCAACGAGATGAACGCCACGCCCATCGGCACCGGCCCCTACAAGTTCGTCGAATGGAGCAAAGGCAGCTATATCCATCTGACCAAGAACGATGACTACTACATCGACGGTCTGCCACACATCGAAGACCTGTATTACCGCGTGGTGCCCGACGCGGCCTCGCGTGCTGTGGCCTTCGAGACCGGTGAAGTCTCTGTCCTGCCCGGTGGCGCGGTCGAAAACTGGGATGTGAAACGGCTGACCGAGATGGACGGCGTGTGCTCCACTTCCAAGGGCTGGGAATTCTTTGCGCCCCACGCATGGATGTGGCTGAACAACCGCGAAGGGCCGACCGCAGACAAGCGTTTCCGCCAAGCCGTCATGTTCGCACTGGATCGCGAATTTGTAAAAGACGTGGTCTGGAACGGCTTTGGCACAGTGCCAACCGGCCCTGTGTCGTCCAAGACAAACTTCTATACCGATGATGTTCCGCAGTACCCGCATGACCCTGAAAAGGCCAAGGAACTGCTGGCGGAGATGAACTATGACGGCACACCGGTGCGCGTGTTGCCCCTGCCCTATGGCGAGACATGGCAGCGTTGGGCCGAGGCGGTAAAGCAGAACCTCGAAGAGGTCGGCATCAAAGTTGACATCGATTCAGCCGATGTTGCGGGTTGGAACGAGAAGACGGCCAGCTGGGACTATGACATGGCCTTTACCTATCTGTACCAATACGGCGACCCCGCATTGGGTGTGGCGCGGAACTATACCGCTGACCAGATCAAAAAGGGCAGCCCGTGGAACAACGTCGAGGGATATGAAAACCCCGAGTTGGACAAGATGTGGGCGGCTGCCGCAATCGAGCCCGACAACGAAAAGCGGCAAGAGATGTATACCGAAATCCAGCAACAGATCGTCGAGGACGTTCCCGTCGCTTGGCTGTTGGAAATCGAGTTTCCCACCATCTACCGCTGCAACATCAAGAACCTGATCACCACGGGCATCGGCCTGAACGACGGGCTGCGCGACGCCTGGATCGAACAGTAAAATCTTCTCCCGGGCGGGGCCTTCGGGCCCCGTCTCCCCGCCCTTCGGGGTGACACAAGATTTAAGGTGATCTCATGGCCATTGCCGGAACGATCCTTGGGCGACTGCTCAAGGCGGCGCTGACGCTTCTTGCCATTGCTGTGCTGAACTTTTTCCTGATCCACGCCGCACCGGGAGATCCGGCAGCCGTGCTGGCGGGTGAAGCGGGCGCAGCAGACGAACAAATGATCGCCGACCTGCGCGCGCAGTTCGGTCTTGATAAGCCTCTTTACGTCCAGCTTTTTACCTATGTGGGCAATATCCTGACCCTCGACCTTGGCTATTCCTTCCGTCAGGGCGCACCGGTGCTGGATCTAATCCTTGAACGGCTGCCTGCCACACTGATCCTGACGCTGACCGCGTTCTGGATTTCGCTGCTTGCAGGTGTGGCGCTGGGAGTTGCCGCATCCGCACGTGTGGGCAAATTCACCGACAGCCTGATAACGGGTACGGCGCTGCTGTTCTATGCCACTCCGCTCTATTGGGCTGCGTTGATGGCAGTGCTGGTGTTTTCGGTGCAACTGGGCTGGTTGCCCGGATTTGGCTATGAAACCGTTGGCAGCGGCTATGGCGGATTTGACCGCGCTATCGACATTCTCAAACACCTGATCCTGCCCGCGCTGACCTTAGGCCTGTTCTTTATGGCGGTTTACATGCGGATGACCCGTGCCTCGATGCTGGAAGTGGCGCAGCAGGATTTTGTCAAAACCGCACGCGCCAAGGGTTTGGCCCCTGCCACCATCCGACGCCGCCATATCCTGCGCAATGCGCTGCTGCCTGTGGTCACGCTGGCGGGGCTTCAGGCCGGTCAACTGGTCGGCGGTGCCGTGCTGACCGAGACCGTCTTTGCATGGCCCGGCATCGGCCGCCTGATGTTCGAGAGCCTTGCCGCACGCGACTACAACACCATCCTCGGTGTGTTTCTTGTCTCTGCGGCGATGGTCATCATTTTCAACATCATCACCGATATCGTCTACCGGCTGATTGACCCCCGCATCGGGCACAAGGCATAAGGAGTACCCCATGAGTCTCTGGTCCCGCTTCGCAACCAACCGCGCCGCAGTTTTCGGCCTTGTCGTTTTGATTGCTGTTATCCTTCTCGCGCTGTTCGCGCCGGTGATGTTTCCCAACGGGCCCTGGCAAATGGTGCAGCGACCGTTCCTTGTGCCCCTGACCACCGACGGGCTGCCACTGGGCACCGACACGCTGGGCCGCAATGTTCTGGCGGGGCTGATCTATGGTGCGCGGGTGTCGCTTCTGGTGGGGCTGGTGTCGACGGTGATGGCGCTGCTGATCGGGGTGCCGTTGGGCGCGCTGGCGGGGTTCTATGGCGGTTGGGTCGATGAATGCGCCATGCGCTTTACCGAGTTTTTCCAGACCATCCCCAACTTTGCCCTCGCCATCGTGCTGGTGGCGATCCTCGAACCCTCACTGACCTCGATCACCATTTCCATCGCGATCGTGTCATGGCCGCCCGTCGCGCGTCTGGTGCGGGCCGAAGTCATGTCTGTCACGCGGCGCGAATACGTCGATGCCGCCCGCCTTGCCGGTCTGTCCAATATGCACATCCTGACCCGTCAGGTGCTGCCCAATACCGTCTCGCCCATCATCGTGATGGCATCGCTGATGGTTGCAACCGCGATCCTGCTGGAAAGCTCGCTGTCCTTTCTGGGGCTGGGTGATCCGAACATCATGTCGTGGGGCTATCAGATTGGTGCGGCACGCACGGTAATCCGGTCGGCATGGTGGCTGTCGTTCTTTCCGGGTGTTGCCATCGTGCTGACCGTGCTTGCGCTGAACCTGATCGGTGAAGGGCTGAACGATGCGCTGAACCCGCATCTGATCCGGAAAGGCAAATCATGAGCGTTCTGTCCATCAATGGCCTGTCCATTTCATTGCCAACGGGCGCCGACCGCGAATTGGCCGTAAAAGACTGCACCTATGACATCGCCAAGGGCGAAATCCTGTGCGTCGTGGGCGAATCCGGGTCTGGCAAGTCGATGACCGCCAATGCGCTGATGGGCTTGCTGCCCGAAGGGCTGGCGGTTGCAAAGGGCACCGCCATCTTCGGCAGCACCGACATTCTTCAGATCTCCGAGGCCGAGCAGCGCGCCTTGCGTGGTGACCGCATCGCGATGATCTTTCAGGAACCGATGACCGCGCTGAACCCGCTGATGCGGATCGGTGACCAGATTGCCGAGGTGTTCGAGGCACACAAACGGCACAGCCCCTCCGAACGCAAATCGCGCGCGCTGGATCTGGTCCGCGAGGTCGGTCTGCCCGATCCCGAAAAGATCATCCGTGCCTTTCCCTTTCAGTTGTCCGGTGGCCAGCGCCAACGCGCCATGATCGCAATGTCTCTGGCGCTTGAACCGGAACTGCTGATCGCGGATGAACCGACAACCGCACTTGATGTCACCACACAGGCGCAAATCCTCAAGTTGATCCTTGATCTGCGCGAGCGGCGCGGGATGGCGGTGATGTTCATTACCCACGACTTTGGCGTCGTGGCCGAAATTGCCGACAGGGTGATCGTCATGCGCCACGGCGAGATCGTCGAACGCGGCACAGCCACCGAGGTTCTCGAAGCACCGCAGCACGACTACACAAAGCGCCTGCTAGAAGCGATCCCCACGGGACAGGTACCCCAATCTGTTGCCGTCGACAGCCAGCCGGCGCTTGAAATCCACCACCTCGAGAAAACCTATCTGACGGGTGGCGGCCTGTTCCGCCCGCGCCGCGATGTGCGTGCGATTGCCGATGTATCGCTGACCATTGCCAAGGGCGAGGTGCTTGGCCTTGTCGGGGAATCCGGATCGGGAAAATCGACGCTTGGCCGCGCAATCGTGCGGCTGGTTACGCCCGACGCGGGCGAGATTCTGGTGGGCGGCACCGATATGGCGGCCCTCTCCGAAAGCGAGTTGCGGGCGGCACGTCACAAGGTGCAGATGGTGTTTCAAGACCCTTACGCCTCACTTAACCCGCGCCAACGCATCCTGCGGGCGCTGACCGACGGCCCGATTGCCAAAGGCGTGCCCAGGGACAAGGCCCGCGCCCGTGCCCGCGAATTGATGGACACCGTGGGCCTTGGTGCCGAAGCTGTAGACCGCTTTCCGCACGAGTTTTCCGGCGGACAGCGTCAGCGTATCGGCATCGCCCGCGCACTGGCGATGGACCCCGAACTGATTATCGCCGACGAAGCTGTCTCGGCGCTTGATGTATCTATTCAGGCGCAAGTCCTTGATCTGTTGCGCGACTTGCGCCGCAAATTTGAACTGTCGATACTGTTCATCACCCATGACTTGCGTGTGGCGGCCCAGCTTTGTGACCGGATCGCCGTGATGCAAAAGGGACAACTGGTCGAGATCGGCCCGGTCTCCGAGGTTTTCCTGAACCCGCAGCACGCATACACCCAGAAACTGCTCGCCGCCGTGCCGGGCGGAGGCTGGGGCAAGGCCGCCGAATGACCCGCTGGACCGGCGTTGCGACCTGTTCCGTGATCGACCTGATGCATTATTTCGCAGAACCCTTCGCGCAAGGTGCCCCCGAGATCACGCTGCTGCCACCTGAACGTGTAGACGATCCACGGGCGGTGGACTTTGTGCTGACGTTCAATCCCGCGGATGATACGTTCACGCCCTATCCCAACCTTCGCGCGGTCTTTTCTGCCGGTGCGGGGACGGACGCGATCATGGGCTGTCCGTCTTTGCCTGATGTGCCGGTCCACCGCGTCGAAGACCCCGATCAGGCGCTGCAAATGGCAGGGTTCGCCGCGTTCCATGTGGTCTGGCATCATCGCCGGATGGGCGACTTTCTTGCCGCCCAGAACCGCCACGACTGGGCGCGGCGAGTGGGCGATCAAAGCCCGACGCTGCGGCGCATCGGTGTTATGGGCTATGGTTTGATGGGGCGGGCCATTGCAAACGGTCTGGCGGCCCTTGGCTATCGGGTAACCACCCTGTCGCGCAAGCGGCCCGATCCGGCGACCAGAGGCATCAGCCACATGACCACGGACCAGATCGACGCATTTCTGGGGCAGACAGATATCCTGATCAATGTGCTGCCGCTGACACCTCAGACGACGGGCCTGTTGGCTGCCCCGCTGTTTGCCGCCCTGCCCCAAGGGGCCGCGCTGATCCAGCTGGGGCGTGGCGCGCATCTGGTCGAGAACGACCTGATCGCGGCACTCGACAGTGGCCATCTGTCAGGTGCGTCGCTTGATGTGTTCGACACAGAACCGCTGTCGGCATCCAGCCCGCTGTGGGATCATCCGGGCATCTTCGTCACACCGCATGTCGCCAGCACTCCGCAGCACCGCGCAGTGGTCGAGAATGTGCGACGCGGTCTGGGCAAGCTGGATACGCCCGTCGGGCTTCAGCCCGCTTCGGCCAGCCGCGCCACATAGCGCGCCAATGTGTCGATCTCGAGATTGACCGCATCGCCCACAGCCACATCGCCCCAAGTGGTCATGTCCTTGGTGTGCGGGATAAAGTTGATGCCGAACACGTCACCCTGCACCTCGTTCACCGTCAGCGATGTGCCGTTCAGCGCCACCGACCCTTTGGGGGCAATAAACCGCGACAGCGCCTCGGGCGCGCGCAGTTGCACACGGGTGCTGTCGCCCTCGTCAACGACCGAGATCACCTCGGCCACGCCATCCACATGGCCCGACACGATGTGCCCGCCCAATTCGTCGCCCACACGCAACGCGCGTTCCAGATTAACGCGCTTGCCTTGGGTCCATGCACCAAGATTGGTCTTGGACAGAGTCTCGGCACTGATGTCCACATCATACCAGTTGTCGCCCAGCGCCACGACAGTCAGGCACACGCCGTCCGACGCGATAGAGGCGCCCATGTCGATGCCGTCCGTATCATAGGCCGTTTGGATCCGCGCCCGCAGGTCGCCTGCGTGCTCTAACGCGACGACTTTGCCGATATCGGTGATGATCCCTGTAAACATGCCAAGTGCCCCCTGAAACTCATCCCACCAGCTAAACGTGCCTGCGCCTGCACGCAAGACCCACGGCCATTGCGCAAATGCCCGACCCCAGTCATATTTCAGCCGGATTTGGGTGGTCACTGGATTATAACCCTTACCGCTTATCAGAGGACAAATGACGCACACCACCGCCGATCAACGCGTATTCCTGTTTCTACAGGGCCCCCACGGACCATTTTTCAACCGTCTTGGAAAAATGCTGCGCCGTGCGGATGCAACGGTGTGCCGTGTCGGATTTAATGCGGGCGACCGTGCGTTCTGGTTTCATCCGTCCAGCTATATCCCCTATCGCGGCACCGCCGGGGATTGGCCGCAGACCTTTGCTGATCTGTGCGCCGCCCGCAACATCACTGACATTGTGCTGTATGGTGACACCCGCCCTATTCACGCCAGCGCCGTGGCCGAGGCAAAGCGGCGCGGCATCACGGTGCATGTCTTCGAAGAAGGCTATATGCGCCCCTATTGGGTTACGTACGAGCGGGGCGGCACCAACGGAAACTCGCGGCTGATGGGAATGAGCATTGCGCAGATGCAAAAGGCGCTGGCCATGTCCGACATGGAGGCCCCCCTGCCGCCCGCCCACTGGGGGGACATGCGCCAGCATGTGTTTTACGGCGCGCTTTATCATTGGTTCGTGATGTTCCGGAACGGCGACTATCGCAATTTCCGCGCCCACCGCAGCATCAGCGTGACCAAGGAATTCCAGCTTTACCTGCGGCGTCTGCTGCTGATGCCCGTCCATGCCATTGACCGGCGGATCAGCACGCTGCGGGTGCGGCACGGCGGCTTTCCCTATCATCTGGCGCTGCTCCAACTGGAACACGACTCCAGTTTCCAGCAACATTCGCCCTTTGACACAATGACCGATTTTCTAAGGGTCGTGATCGAAGGCTTTGCCAAGGGAGCACCGACGCACCACCATCTTGTGTTCAAGGATCACCCGCTGGAAGATGGACGCGTGCCGGTGCGCCGCGCCGTGCGCAAGCTGGCGCGTGAATACGATGTCGCAGAGCGTGTGCATTATGTGCGCGGCGGCAAGTTGGCGGGGCTGATGAACGAAGCGCGCAGCGCCGTCACCGTCAATTCCACCGCAGGCCAACAGGTGCTGTGGCGGGGCATCCCGCTAAAGGTTTTTGGCCGCGCGGTCTATAACCAGCCCGAATTTGTCTCGGACCAACCACTGGCCGACTTCTTCAAGGGGGCCACCCGTCCCGACAACAAGGCCTATAAGGACTACCGCCGCTACTTGCTGGAAACCTCGCAGCTGCCCGGCGGTTACTATTCCTCGCGCGGGCGGCGACAATTGCTGCGCCATGTGGTCGATATGATGCTTTCGCCCGAAGATCCCTATGACGCACTTGAATCCGGCACCGCGGCTCCCAGGCAACAGTTGCGGTTGGTCAACTGAACAACACCACCCCTAGCGGTAGATTTTCTCTACGGATTCCGCTAACTTGGTTCCAAATACCCCGAAGCAATCGGGGATTTCGAGGCAGAACAAGAATAGGTCGAGGAGACCGCGCAGTGATATTCCCTGATTTCAAGTGGGCGCGCCCTGTTGCGCTGCTGATGGTATTGGCTGTTGTCAGCTCTTGTGGCTTGCCTCAGGTTGGCCCCAACAAACGACAGATTTTCGCAGGATCGGTGCAGCGGCAGGGCGATTCCTTTATCGTTTCGGTCAACGACCGCGTCACGCGCGCCACCTCTGTGGTACCTGCGCTGGGCTTTTCGCAATCGTTCAAAGCCGCCTCGCAACTGGGCTCGGACACGATCCAGCCGGGCGATGTGCTGGGCCTGACGATCTGGGAAAATGTCGATGACGGCCTGCTGGCTGGCGAGATGCAGAACGCCACCCAGCTGGAAGAGGTGCAGGTTGACGGTGCCGGATTTATCTTTGTGCCCTATGCTGGCCGCATCCGCGCCGCAGGCAACAGCCCCGAAGCCATCCGGCGCATCATCACAGCCAAGCTAGAAGAGCAGACACCAGACCCACAGGTGCAAGTGCGCCGCGTCGCTGGTGACGGCTCGACCGTGTCACTGATCGGGTCGATTGGCGGTCAGGGTGTTTACGCCATCGAACGACCCACGCGCACGCTGGGGGCCATGCTGGCCCGCGCAGGCGGCGTGACCATCGAACCCGAAATTGCCCAAGTAACCGTGACCCGTGGCGGCCAACGTGGCAAGATCTGGTTGCAAGACCTCTATGACCATCCCGAACTGGACATCGCCCTGCGCGGCGGCGACCGGATTCTGGTCGAGGAAGACACCCGCGCCTTTACCGCGCTGGGTGCGACGGGCGGTCAGGCCCGCGTGCCCTTTGAAAGCCAGAACATGAGCGCGCTGGAAGCCATTGCGCAAGTCGGCGGCCTGAATCCTGCGACAGCCGATCCCACCGGCATTTTTGTGATGCGCAACGAAGAGCCCGAGATTGCCAATTCGGTTCTGGGCCGCAGCGACCTGCAAGGGGCGCAGCGGATGGTCTATGTTCTGGATCTGACACAGCCCAACGGCATGTTCGAAGCGCGCGATTTCCTGATCCGCGACGGCGATACGCTCTATGTCACCGAAGCACCATATACACAGTTCACCAAGATACTCTCGGCGCTGACCGGCCCTGCGGGCTCGGTCAACTCGCTGTCCAGTCTTGCCGGAAACTAATGCCTGATGCCTGCGTCGCAGGGCATGCACTCCGCCGGACCTGACAGGGTGCGGCGGCTGTGCGTTTACAACGGCGGCTTTCTGACCAAGCGGCGGTTGCGCCGCATTCTGAAACTGGCGGGATATCACATTGCCTTGGGCGTGCCGCGAAAGGGTGATCTGGTTGGCGTCTGGGGAAACAGTCCGACCGCCCGCCGCGGCGAGGCTGTGGCCGCCAAATACAACGCCCCCGTCGTGCGGATCGAGGACGCATGGCTGCGCTCGCTGTATCCGGGGCGGGCAGGTGACCCGCCGCTGGGCCTGCTGATCGACCATTCGGGCGTGCATTTCGACCCCGCGCAGCCGTCCGATCTGGAAAAGATCCTACGCGATGATCCCTTGGACAACACCGCCCTGCTGAACCGCGCCCGCGGCTGCATTGCACGGATGCAAGAGGCGCATCTGACCAAATACACCGCCTTCGATGCCACGCGCCCGGCCCTGCCACCGGGATATGTGGTGGTAATAGACCAGACCTTTGGCGATGCGTCGGTCCGTGCCAGCGGCGCCGACCGCAACCGGTTTCTGGAAATGCTGTTCGTCGCCCAAGAGGAACATCCGGGTGCGCCAATCCTTATCAAGACACACCCCGAAACCGCCCAAGGATTCCGCCAAGGTTATTTTACACAGGCTGACTGCAACGACCGCATCACGCTGCTGGAGGACGCCATCAGCCCGTGGACGCTGTTCGAGGGGGCTGTCGGCGTGTATACTGTATCCTCGCAACTGGGATTCGAGGCGATCTTTGCCGGCCACAAACCGCGCGTGTTCGGCCAGCCGTTTTATGCTGGATGGGGCCTGACTGAAGATGAATTTCCCGTTCAGCGCCGCCAACGCAATCTGACCCGCGCGCAGTTGTTTGCCGGTGCGATGCTGCTCTATCCCACATGGTACGACCCTTACCGCGATTGCCTGTGTAGCCTTGAAACCGCGATCGAGGCATTGGCCGCGCAGACCCGTGCATGGCGGGCCGATCATCAGGGGTGGGTCGCCAGCGGCATGCGGTTGTGGAAGCGCAAGCCGTTGCAACAGGTCTTTGGCCGTCACAAGCGCATGGTCTTTGTTGATGATCCCGCCCGCGCCCGCGATATGCAGCGGCCCTGGATGGTTTGGGCAGGCAAGGCCGACGTCGGGCACGATGACGCCGTGCGCGTCGAGGACGGGTTCTTGCGGTCGCGCGGGTTGGGGGCCGAACTGGTGCCGCCGCTGTCGCTGGTGACGGACGATCTGGGCATCTACTACGATCCCGCGCGCCCCAGCCGTCTTGAGCAACTGATCGCCGCGCGGGCCAGCCTGCGCCCTGACCAACGCGACCGTGCCGAAGCGTTGATACGCCATCTAACCGATGCGGCCCTGAGCAAATACAACCTTGGCGGTGCGCTGCCCGATCTGCCGGACGGTCCGCGCATTCTGGTTGTGGGGCAAGTCGAAGACGATGCGTCGATCCGTACAGGATCTGGCAAAATATGTACAAACCGCGCGCTGTTGCAAGCGGCGCGCGCGGCGCATCCCGATGCAACTCTGATCTACAAACCGCACCCTGATGTCGAAGCCGGCCTGCGCGCCGGTGCCCTGGATGCCAGCGACACGGCCGACGTGATCGCGCAAAACACCGACATCGCCGCACTGTTGGGGCACGTTGACCGTCTGTGGACGATGACATCACTGGCAGGGTTCGAGGCGTTGATCCGAGGCGTGGCTGTCACCACAACCGGCGCGCCGTTCTATGCGGGCTGGGGGCTGACCGATGATCGTGGCGACATTCCACCGCGTCGCCGCGCGCTGCCCGACCTTGCGGGGCTGGTACACGCCACGTTGATTGATTATCCGCGCTATTTCGATCCGAAAACCGGTCTGCCCTGCCCTGTCGAGGTGGTTACCGAACGGCTGACGACGGGCGACGTGCCACACCCCGGCGTGCTGAACCGGATGGTGGCGAAAGTGCAGGGAATTTTTGCCTCATACGCGCATCTTTGGCGCTAGCCTTCGGTGCGTTCCCAGACGTGCATCACGTCCGGTCCCACGGTGCGGGTTTCCACCAGATCAAAGCGCGGCGCTTCGGACAATGCCCCAAGACCCAGCGCACCAACACACGGCAGCCCTTCGGCCCCGATGGTCATGCCCGCAGTAAAGCCCACCAAACGGTCCACCAGATCATTTGCCAGCAGTGTCGCCGCCAGCGCGCCGCCGCCTTCGCAATAGACACGGTTCAGCCCGTGTGCGCCCAGTTGGGTCAGCACATCATAGGCGTCAAGTTGACTGCCCACGATCTGACAGGACAGCAAAACAGCGCCCAGTTCGGACCATGTGCGTTGCAGTCCCTTGTCGGCATCCCTGCCGTGGCACAGGATCACCGGAACATCTTGGGCCGTGCGTGCCAGATTGCCCAACAACGGCAAATCCAGCCTGCGCGAGACGACCACGCGCGCGGGTTGCTTGACCACCCCCATGCCACGCACCGTCAGCGACGGATCGTCGTGGCGCGCGGTGCCGCCCCCCACCATCACCGCGTCGTGGCGCAGCCGCATGGAATGGCCCATACGCCGCGCTTCCGGTCCTGTGATCCATTGGCTTTCACCGGTGCCGGTGGCAATGCGGCCATCAAAGCTGCTGGCCAGTTTCAGGGTAACTTCGGGGCGGCCCGTGACCACGCGGCGGAAAAATCCGGTCAAATCGGCAAAGGCCCTGTTGGCCATCAAGCCTTCTTCGACGTCAATTCCCGCATCGCGCAGCATCGCAAGCCCGCGTCCGTCCACCCGCCCGTCAACATCAGCCACAGCAACCACAACGCGGCCCACGCCTGCATCAACCAGCGCCTGAGCGCAGGGAGGCGTCTGGCCGTGGTGGGCGCAGGGCTCCAGCGTGACATAAACGGTTGCCCCGCGCGCCGCTGCACCGGCCTGCGCCAGCGCCACGACTTCCGCGTGCGGGCGACCGCCCGGTTGGGTCCAGCCGCGCCCGACAATGCGACCCTTGGCCACGATCACGCAGCCCACTGCCGGATTGGGTGCGGTGTTGCCCTGCCCCCGTCGCCCCAGCGACAGGGCCAGCGCCATGAACCGGCTGTCAGATGCCGCGCTCACTCATCCATTGGCTGGTCTGGACGCAGTTCTTGAACGAACTTGTCAAAATCATCAGCCGCCTGAAAGTTTTTGTAAACGCTGGCAAAACGCACATAGGCCACGGTGTCGATGCGGGCCAGTGCCTCCATCACGATCTCTCCGATGACTTTGGACGGAATGTCGGTTTCGCCCAACGATTCAAGCCGTCGCACAATGCCCGAGATCATCTGGTCGATGCGTTCCGGCTCTATCGGGCGTTTTTGCATCGAAATCCGGATCGAGCGTTCCAGCTTGTCCCGATCAAAATCTTCACGCTTGCCACTGGATTTGATGACAACAAGGTCACGCAGTTGCACCCGCTCGTAGGTGGTGAACCTGCCACCGCAGGCCGGACAAAAACGGCGGCGGCGGATCGAAACGTGATCCTCGGCCGGTCGGCTGTCTTTTACCTGGGTGTCGATATTTCCGCAAAATGGGCAGCGCATTGGCCTGTCCCCTTATACTGTCCCGCCTGTGTTGTGGGGTTTGACCCGCACTTATCCACAGTTATAGGACCTTGCCTAGGTTTTGGGTAGGGGGGAAATGCCACCGCTACATAAGCTGCATGTTTTTGCTGCTGCGCGTCTAATCCGCGCTGAAATGTGCGGCGACCTTGCGTTGGTGCGGTTTGTTGCGGTGTTCGAACAGGTAAATGCCCTGCCATGTACCCAACACCATACGCCCTGCGGTCACCGGAATCGACAAGGACACAGGCAGCATCGCCGCCTTGATATGAGCTGGCATATCGTCGGGGCCTTCGTAAGTGTGGGTCAAATAGGCCATCGACGCATCCGTGGTGGGCGGCACCAGCCGTTCGAAATAGGCGCGCAGATCGCTTTGCACTTCGGGGTCAGCGTTTTCCTGTATTACCAACGAGGCCGATGTGTGCTGCACCAGCAGGGTCAGCAATCCATCCCCCTGCCCCCGCAGCCAGCGCGCCACCGCGTCGGTGAATTCGGTCAGGCCAGGGCCGCGCGTGTCGATCTGGAACAGGGTCTGCATAAAGCCGAAGGTGGCGCAGCCCACCGCAGGCTGCAAGCGGTTAACGGCGTAGACGCATCAAAGCCCGCCGGGCGCCCGTTCACCCGCACAGAAAGTCACCGCGTGCGCCACCGACAGAGTCGAACCCGCGTTGCGCGTGGAAAAGCCCACAAAAACTGTCGGACGCGGCACCGTGCCTTGTGGTGTCAGCGCGAATGTCACCGCCTTGCGACCAGCAGCCGTCTGGCTGTCGCTGCGCGGTACAACCACGTAAAGCCGTGCGCTGCTGGGGCTGTTCAACTGATCCCGGGCATAGTCTCCGGCGGCGCACCAAAGCCCGCGCGCGCCTGCACCTTGGGCCTCGATCACTTCAAAGGCGCCATCGGCCAATGGTGCAACGGTCAGGTCATTTCGCGCCGAATAGCTTTGTGCCAGCGTTGGAGAGGCCAAAGCAAAGGCAAGGATCGTAAGAAGCGGGCGATACATAAAAACGTCCTTTGTTGGTGGTGACATCAGGGCAGGATGTCGCCGGGTTCGACGATATTATCCTTGCAGAACTGCTGGGCATGAAAGACCAACAGGTTGGCCCCTGCAACATCCGTTGTCACCGAATAGCCCGTATTGGCAGCAATCCCCGGATCTTGGGTGGAAAAGGCGACGCCCTTGGCACCCGCCTCGGTTTGGGCCGGTCCGCGCGGTGTCACGATGTAAATGCGCCCGCGTTGCTTGCCAAGTTCGTGGATCGCGTAGTTTGCCGCAGCGCACCAGACACCACGCGGCCCCACGCCGCCTTTTTCGATGACTTCGAATGTTGTATCCGACAGGCGGTTTACATCTAGCCTTGGCGCGACAAAGACGTGAAGAATCTGCGCAGAGGCAGGCAGGGCTGTCAAAGCCAGCGCAAAACTGGCGGCAATGGGAAAGCGAACCATATAAAATCTCCTGTAACTTCGTTTCAATATAGGGTGCCGCGCCCAAGACCCCAATCACATGGCTGTCACTGAACATATCAGTGGCTGGCGCGTTGGGCGACCGAAGCATTCAAGGAGACCGACATGACCAGCAAGACACTTTTTATCACCGGCGCATCCTCGGGCATTGGTGCGGCCACCGCGCAGGCCGCAGCCAAGGCTGGCTGGAACGTCGGGCTTTTCGCCCGATCCAAGGACGAGCTGGATGCGCTGGTGTCCGAGATCGGCGAACAGGCCATCGCCCTGCCCGGTGACGCGACCGATCTGAACCAACAACAGACAGCGATCGGCAAGCTGGCCGATAAGTTTGGCGGGGTCCATGCCGCTTATGCCAATGCGGGTATGGGGTTGGACACCCCCGGCACGGAAAACGGCGATCCGCAGGAATGGCAGGATCTGATCCAACTGAATATCCTCGCGCTGCTTTACACAGCCAAGGCGGCGATCCCGCACCTGAAACCCGTAAAAGGCCACATGGTGCTGACCGGCTCGGCCGCCGGGCGCGCGCACATCAAAGGGTCGATTTATGGCGCGTCCAAGTGGTTCGTGCATGGCTATGGCGGCAATCTGGCCGACGAGATGAAAGAATGGGGTGGACGCTGCACCGTGATTGCGCCGGGCATGGTTAACACCGCATTCTTTGACGAGGGCAAACCGGACAAACTGCAACCCGAAGACGTGGCTGACGCCGTCGTTCACGCTCTGAATGCCAACCCGCGCAACACGGTGCGCGAAGTGTTCCTGATGCCAACCAACTAGATGCGTGTCAGGGCGCGGTGTCGATGAACCGCGCCCGCAGATCTGCGGTGGGCACCATACAGGTGTCGTACCGTCCGAAAATACGATAGCGGTTGCGGGCGATGGCCTCGTACAGGGGTCGCTTGATGGCAGTCGGAATCCAGCGCGCTATGGACAGCGCCCGCCAAGGCCAGCCCAGCGCCGACATCGCGGCGGCAAAGGCATCCAGCTTTTCATAAATTTGCCCATCCACGATCACCAGATTGGTCTCGAACGCGGTGGGGTTTAAATCCAACGCGGTATAAAGCGCCTGCCCCAGCGGCGATTGTGCCGTGGCAAAGGAAAATCGCCCCGCTGTGTCATGGCGCAACACAAAGCGCAAAAACCCCGAGCACAGCACACATTCTCCGTCAAAAACAATCAGATCGCGGCCCCCAAGGACCGCGATCTGATTTCGGGGTAAAATTTCGACAGATCGGGGCATTACAAATTTGCCCCTTTCCTTGACTTACTGATCCAGGAACGACCGCAACTTGCGCGACCGGCTGGGATGCTTGAGTTTGCGCAGCGCCTTGGCTTCGATCTGGCGGATACGTTCGCGGGTCACGCTGAACTGCTGGCCAACCTCTTCCAGCGTGTGATCGGTGTTCATACCGATCCCAAAGCGCATGCGTAGCACGCGTTCCTCGCGCGGGGTAAGCGACGCCAGAACCCGTGTGGTCGTTTCCTTGAGGTTTTCCTGAATGGCGCTGTCCAGAGGCAGCACGGCATTCTTGTCCTCGATGAAATCGCCCAACTGGCTGTCTTCCTCGTCACCGATGGGCGTTTCGAGCGAAATCGGCTCTTTGGCGATCTTCATGACCTTGCGGACTTTTTCCAAAGGCATTTGCAGCTTTTCTGCCAATTCCTCGGGCGTCGGCTCGCGGCCAATCTCGTGCAACATCTGGCGTCCGGTGCGGACCAGCTTGTTGATCGTTTCGATCATATGCACTGGAATACGAATGGTGCGCGCCTGATCGGCAATCGAGCGGGTGATTGCCTGACGGATCCACCATGTCGCATAGGTCGAGAATTTATAGCCGCGACGGTATTCGAATTTATCAACGGCCTTCATCAGGCCGATGTTGCCCTCTTGGATCAGGTCGAGGAATTGCAGACCGCGGTTGGTGTATTTCTTGGCAATCGAGATCACCAGACGCAGGTTCGCCTCGACCATTTCCTTTTTGGCCTGACGGGCTTCTTTCTCGCCCTTCTGGACCTGCTGCACGATGCGACGGAATTCCGAGATGTCCAGACCGACATACTGACCGACCTGCGCCATATCGGCACGCAGTTCTTCGACCTTGTCCGCCGAGCGTTCGATGAACATCTGCCAGCCACGACCGGACTTGTCGGCCATGCGCTCCATCCAGTTGGGATCAAGCTCGTAGCCGCGATAGGCGTCGACGAATTCCTTGCGGTTGATACGCGCCTGATCCGCCAGCTTAACGATGGCACTGTCGATCTGCATGATGCGGCGGTTGATGCCGTAAAGCTGGTCGATCAGTGCTTCGATACGGTTGTTGTGCAGGTGCAATTCGTTCACCAGCAATACAATTTCCGACCGCAGCTGTTGATAGGTGGTCTCTTCGGTGTCGCTAAAGCTGGAATCTTCGTTCAACGTGGCCGAAATCCGGCTGTCCTGCATTTGCGACAGTTTGACGTAGTCGTCGGCAATAATGTCGAGCGCTTCCAGAACCTGCGGTTTCAGCGCAGCTTCCATAGCGGCCAGCGACATGTTGGCCTGTTCGTCTTCGTCATCATCGTCATCACCGGCAATCGGATTGCCGTCTGCGTCCAGCTCTTGCTTGTCACTGTCGCCCGATTTTTGCGTATCGGACGTCCCACCGGTCACAACCGGCTCGGTGGTATCTTCGTCGCCCAGTTGGTCGCCGAATGTCGCTTCAAGGTCGATCACATCGCGCAGAAGAATGTCTTCGCTAAGAAGTTCGTCGCGCCAGATGGTGATCGCCTGAAAGGTCAGCGGGCTTTCGCACAGGCCCGCGATCATGGTGTTGCGGCCCGCCTCAATGCGCTTGGCGATGGCGATTTCGCCCTCGCGGCTCAGCAATTCGACACTGCCCATTTCGCGCAGGTACATACGCACCGGATCGTCGGTGCGGTCCAGTTTTTCGGACGTGCCCGAACCCAGCGTTATTTCGCGGGTGCCTTCGGTGGTCGCCAGCTCGGTCGAACCTTTGCCGTCTTCGTCCTCGGCGTCTTCGTCCTCGATGATGTTGATGCCCATTTCGGACAGCATCGACATCACGTCTTCGATTTGCTCGGAACTGACCTGATCGGGGGGCAGAACGGTATTCAGCTGGTCATAGGTGATATAGCCCTTTTCACGGGCTTCGGCGATCATCTTCTTGACGGCCGTCTGACTCATGTCGAGTGAGTGACCGGTATCGGAGTCGTCGGTCTTGGTGTCGTCGTTCGTGTCTTTCGCGGCCATCGGTTGCTCCTGTTCAAGCACTCCTGCTGCGAATCACCCTAAAGTGATTCGGCTAACAGGGAATCATTCACGATTCGGGTGATTCGGCCACCCGTGTAGCCGTATTTCCTCAAGGATTCACAACGAAAACCTTGCTAGTGTTGTTTTCTGCCCCGCTTTGAGAAGTCGATAGCGTCAAACATTGCGCGACTGCGGGTCACTTCGCCTTTTTCCATCTTCACGCCGTTGTCGGCTGTTACAAAGTCGCCGCGACCCTCTTTCTGGGTGCTGCGGTTGGCGCTGTCTGCAGCCTCGGCGGCCTGACTCAGCCGCCATGTTACGCCTTCGTCTGCCACTCCTGTCAGGTCTTCGGCGGCATCGGCAATTTCAGCGTCCAGCCCGCGTGCCGCTGCGAGTTTCGCAAGCTCTTCGGCCACAGTGATGCGGGCCATGTCGGCGTCGCCGGGGGAGCGGATGCAGGGGACGATAGCGACATGGCTTGCATTCAGCAGGTTTTCAAGGGCTTCGGGCCCGCGCGCGCTGGAAATCTTTTCGCGCAACACCTCTGTGCCCTCATGCGCATGACGCAGGATCAGGTCGCGCAGCGCGTTGTTGTCGGGGTCGATACAGCGCAGGTTTTCCAGTGGTGTTTCAAAGCTTTCCACCACCTCGGGACATGTGATGAGCACCGCCAAAATCACCGATTCGCGTAGCAAATGGGTGACCTTATTGCCCGTGCCTGTCGCCAATGCCGAAGATTTGGTCGACTGCAACGGCACCGGCGCCGGTTGCCATTTGCCAAAGCCGCCGCGTTGTCCACCAGTCCGGCCCGCGCCAGAGGGGCCACGCTGTGGGCGAAACAACTGCCAGCGCAGTTCCTTGATCTCTTGGGCGTAGTGGTTGCGGATTGACGGATCGGCGATGGTTTTGATCTTTTCGCGCAGCGCCTTATCAAGTGCTGCCTTACGCTCGGGGCTGTCAAACACGCGGCCTTCGGTCTCGCGTTGCCACAACAGCCGGACCATCGGCATCGCACCATCCAGCAGTTTTTGCAGTGCAGGCGCGCCCGAGGATTTCAGCAAATCATCGGGGTCTTTGCCCTCGGGCATCATTGCAAAACGCAGCGATTGCCCTGCCTCGACCAACGGCAGGGCCAGATCAATCAGCCGCATGGCGGCGCGCAGGCCCGCTGTATCACCATCCAGCGCGATGACCGGCTCGGGCGAGACGCGCCAGAGCATTTGCAGCTGGCTTTCGGTGATGGCGGTGCCCAGCGGCGCGACAGCAGCTTCAAAGCCCGCCTCGGACAGTGCGATCACGTCCATATAGCCTTCGGCTACGATCAACGGCTGGCCCTTGCCCGCCGCCGTACGCGCAGGCCCATGATTATAAAGGCTGCGGCCTTTGTCAAAAAGTTCGGTCTCGGGCGAGTTCAGGTATTTGGCGTTGTCGTTCGGGTCCATCGCGCGCCCGCCAAAAGCTGTGCAGCGCCCGCGTGCATCGCGGATCGGAAACATGATGCGGCCACGGAAGGTGTCATAGGGTTTGCCACCCTTCTGGCTGGGTTTGGCAAGGCCCGCGCCCAAAATCAGCTCGTCGCTTATGTTTTTGGACGTCAGGTGATCCCACAGTCCCTGCCACGCATCGGGGGCAAAGCCGATTTCCCAGCGGTCCAACGCCTGTTGGCTCAGGCCACGCCGTTCCAGATAGGAACGCGCATCAGACGCCACACCGGTTTTCAGCTGAAGACGGTAGTATTGCACCGCCTGCTCCATAACCTCGGCCAGTTGCGTGCGGGTATCCGCCTTTTGCTGGGCTTGCGGGTCGCGCTGGGGCATCGGCATGCCTGCCTCGCCCGCCAGAATGCGCACCGCCTCCATAAAGTCGACATTCTCGGTCTCGCGCACGAACGAAATTGCATCGCCTTTGGCGTGGCAACCAAAGCAATAGTAGAATCCCTTGCGGTCATCGACGTGAAAGCTGGCGGATTTTTCCTGATGGAACGGGCACGGGGCCCACAGATCGCCCTTGGCCTGATTGGATTTCCGACTGTCCCACATGACCTTACTGCCCACAACCTGTCCAAGGCTGAGGCGGGTGCGCAGTTCGTCAAGGAATCCGGGGGGCAGGCTCATGCCCTATTATATCGTATCGCGGGCGGTCAGAGTCCAGATGCGGCGCGACATCCCGTCATTTCTGACGTGGTACCCGGCCGTAAGCACAGGAGCCTCCGGCGGGATATTTTCAGCCAAAGGGAATGGGAGGTGTTACTGCTGCAAGCACAGCTCGGACCAAGCGGCGGCAAAGTCCTTGGTTTTCAGGTCGCGGCGCTTTTGCTCGTAGACCCAAGGGGTGATAATCGGAATCGCGGCATCATAACCTTCAGGCCAGCTGTGATCAGAGGCGAGGATGGTTTCAGGAACGCTCTGTTCCTTGACCCCGTCCATACGTGCGGCCTGCACCGCCGCAACGATGGCTGCCTGATAGGCACAGCTTTGTTCCTTGGTGTCTGCGGCCAGTGCAGCGGTAGACATGCCAGCAGTGGCGAACATGGCAATCATTAATATACGTTTCATGGCGGGCCTCTTTGGGACTACATTTAAGGTTTTGTTTAACCTAGTGCCGTGCGGCAAGGCTTTCCATTGCCGTTACAAGATCGTGAACCAGTGTTGCCGCCATGCTGCGGAAGACCAGAATCAAAAAGCTGTCTGCGCCGGTGCGGGTGATGGATGCGTTCATGTGGCCCAGTTGGGTGCGGGCCGTGTGGCCCAGTTTGAACTGCGCGGCAGAGAAATCGACGGGGACCAACCGCGCCAGCACCGCCGGTGCATCAGCGCCCGACAGGGTGACGCAGGTCCATGCGTCCGACTGGTCGGTCAGCGCCGCATGATCGGCAAGCGCTGCATCGGGCGCGGGGCCCGCCAGCAACGCCATATCGCGACCAAACCAGATGGCGCGCGCGCCGTCCTTGCCGGTGGCTCGGTTCGGCGCAGGAAAGACCATGCCGTGCGCGGTCTTTAACGCATCGGAGATCGCCACCTGTTTATAAGGCGCTATCGACGTCAGCCTACCAAGACCGGTTTCCGTCAGCGTACAGGTGCCGATGGTCTTGGGCAGCAATCCATAGCAGGGCGTGGTTTCGGAGAGGGTCAGTGCATCAGCCATATCATCAACCGCGTGCGCGGCCTCCTTCCGGATCCAAGAATACAGGGGCGCAAACCTCGACGACAGTGTCTATGCCGCGCAAGGCATCCACCAGACGCAAACGGTCGCCGTGTCGCGCCGCACCGCCGCGCACAAAGCCAAGGCCGATGTAATGACCAAAGTCGGGCGAGAAGGCGACCGAGGTCAAATAACCCTGATCATTTTCGGGAACGGCGTCAGATTCGTCGGCATAGACATGCGCCCCTGCGGTTAGCTTTTTGATCGCACCGGCGGGTTTGAAACCCACCAATTGCGCGCGGTCGTCGTCCAACAGCCCCTCGCGGGCGGCCATCGTTTTGCCGATGCAATCCTTCTTGGCCGAGATCATCCGTTCCATACCGACATCGAATGCAGTGGTGCGCCCGTGAATTTCCGAATGGGTGATGTGCCCCTTCTCGATGCGCAGCACGTTCAGCGCCTCCATTCCATAGGCACCGCCACCAACCGCTTCGGCCCGTTTGACCAGTACGCGGAACAACGCATCGCCATAACGGGCAGGCACCGCCAACTCGTACGCGTGTTCACCTGAAAACGAGATGCGGAACAACCGCGCGTCGATCCCCGCAACACACACCGGACCGCAGGCCATGAAGGGCCAGCTTTCGTTGTTGATCGGGCTTTCGATCAGCCCGTTCACCAATTCACGCGATTTGGGCCCCGCGATGGCGAACTGCGCCCACTGTTCGGTGACAGACATAATCCGCACGTCCCATTCGGGGTGCAACGCCTGCGTGATAAATTCAAGGTGGCGCATCACCTGCCCTGCCGCCGCCGTTGTCGTGGTCATGACAAAATGCGTCTCGCCCAGTCGCGCGGTGGTGCCGTCATCCATCACATGACCGTCTTCGCGCAGCATCAACCCATAGCGCACGCGCCCGATCTTGAGCGTCGAAAACATATTGGTATAGGCAAAATCCAGCAGCTTGCCCGCATCCGGCCCCTGAATGTCGATCTTGCCCAAGGTCGAGACATCGCAGATGCCAACAGTCTTGCGGACAAAACCCACTTCACGGTCACAGGACTGCCGCCAGTTGGTCTCGCCCTGGCGGGGGAAATAGCTGGGCCGATACCACAAGCCTGCCTCGATCATCGGCGCGCCCATGGCCACACTTGCGGCGTGCGAAGTGGTAAAGCGCTGGGGTGCGAACCCCTTGCCGCGCGATCCGGCCCCCAATGCGGCCAGCGTGACCGGCGTGTAGGGCGGGCGGAAGGTTGTGGTGCCTGTTTCGGGGATGCCACGGCCCGTCGCGTCGGCCAGCACGGCCAGCGCCGCCACGTTCGAGTTCTTGCCCTGATCGGTCGCCATCCCTTGGGTGGTATAGCGTTTCATATGCTCGACCGAGCGGAAGTTTTCGGTGGCCGCCTGTTTGACGTCCTTGACCGTCACGTCGTTCTGGAAATCAAGCCAGGCCCGGCCCTTGCCCGCGACGGCCCAGAGCGGTGCGATCGCATAGGCGGTATCGTCGGCCTGTGGCACGGTCACATCCGCAACCGATCGCCCCGACCCGGCCAGCGCCGCCCGCGCCGCATCGGCACCGGAGGTCAGACAGCCATGCAAGGTGAACCGGCCCAGTGCCGCCCCCGCGACGGTCATGCCGGGAATGGCGTCGGACTTGGGCACGAAGCTTGCGATGCTTTCGTCCCATTCGGGGCGCCCGTTCATATGGCATGTCAGATGCACCGTCGGGTTCCAGCCGCCGGACACGGCCAGACAGTCGGTGGCCAGCTTGTCCTCGCCCGAGGTGGTCCGGTAGGTGATTGATTCCAGCCCCCTGCGGCCCGCGCTGTTGCACACTTGCGCGCCACGGATCAGACGGTACTCGCCCTGTGCCTGCGCATCGGCGCGGCTGTCGAGAACAGCCGTTACGTGCACGCCCGCCGCGATCAGGTCCAGCGCGGTGCGGTGCGCGTCGTCGTTGTTGGCAAAAACGGTGACCGCCTTGCCTGGGGCCACGCCCCAGCGGTTGAGATAGGTCCGCACAGCCCCTGCGGTCATAATGCCGGGGCGGTCGTTGTTCTGGAACGCGATGGGCCGCTCCAATGCGCCCGCCGCCAGAATGCTGCGCCGTGCCACAATCCGCCAGAATGTCTCACGCGGGAGCCGCCCGTCAGGGCGCGCGATGTGGTGCGAGACACGTTCCAGCGCGCCGTAAGTGCCCTGATCGTAAACGCCGGTGACGGTGGTGCGGGTCATCAGGCGCACGTTGTCCATGCCCGCCAGCTCTTGCAGCACCGCATCGGCCCAATCCGCGCCGGACTGGCCATCGACCATCTGGGTTTCGGCCAGCAACCGGCCCCCCATCTGCGCATCTTCGTCAGCCAGAATAACTTCGACCCCGGACCGCGCAGCGACCAAAGCGGCCATCAGACCCGCAGGGCCAGCACCAATCACAAGCAGGTCACAAAACGCATATGCCTTTTCATAGCGATCCTGATCCGCCTCGCCGCTCAGTGCGCCCAGCCCCGCAGCCCGCCGGATCACAGGCTCGTACAGCTTTTCCCAAAAGGCGCGCGGCCACATGAATGTCTTGTAGTAAAAGCCCGCTGACAGGAACGGGGCGGCCAGGTCGTTAACTGACAAAAGATCAAAGGCCAGTGACGGAAACGCATTCTGCGACCGCGCCTCCAGACCGTCGTACAATTCTTGCACCGTAGCGCGGACGTTGGGCTCGCGTGCGGCACCCAAACCAATGGTCATCAGCGCGTTAGGTTCTTCGCTGCCAGCGGTCAGCACGCCGCGCGGACGGTGGTATTTAAACGACCGACCCATCAGGCGCACGCCATTGGCCAACAACGCCGATGCCACCGTATCGCCCTCAAACCCCTGATACTGCACCCCGTCAAAACGAAACTGCACAGGTTTGCTGCGGTCGATCCGACCCTTGCCTGGAACCCTCATCGTGCCGCCTCCGACACCAGTTTGGCACCCGAAACCGCGTGTGTTACCGTATTGCGTGTGACCACCAGCCATGCACCACAGCCTGCGTCATGGCTCCACAACTCGTCCAGATCACCGGGCTGGTTGTCGCGCAGGTGGACATAGTCTTCCCACTCGGCCGCATCGGCATCCGGCGCAGGCCGGTTCAGCGCCACAGCCGCCCCCTGATAGTAAAACTCGCGGCGGTCCCGTTCTCCGCAAATCGGACAAGGCAAGCGCATGTCAGTTCCCCTTGATGCGTGAAATCCGCATCTTTTGTGTTTTAACAGTATCCCGTACCAAGGCTTTCATCAGATGTCCCAAGCGTTAGTGCAGGTTGTGCTGAGACCCTGTGGCCTCTTCGTCCAAAATCCCCCGCCCCGTGCGGAAACGGTCCAACCGGTGCCGCGCCGCCACCGGATGCGGTGCGTCGGTGGCCAGCAGATGCGCAAAGGTGTGGCCCGAACCCGGCGTCGCCTTGAACCCGCCATAGCACCAGCCGCAGTTCACATAGAGCCCGTCGATATGGGTCCGATCAATCACCGGCGAGCCGTCAGGCGACATATCCATGATCCCGCCCCAACTGCGCAGCATTCGCGCCTTGCCGATCATCGGCATCAGGGTCATCGCCGCTTCGACCACATGTTCGGCGGTGGGCAGGTTGCCGCGGCTGGCATAGCTGGAATACATGTCCAGATCGCCACCAAAGACCAGCCCGCCCTTGTCCGACTGGCTGATATAAAAGTGACCCGAGCCATAGGTGACCACATGGTCGATGCACGGCTTTAGCCCCTCGGTGACAAAGGCCTGCAAGATGTGGCTTTCAATCGGCAACCGCATGCCCGCCATCGCCGCCACCTGACTCGAACGTCCCGCCACAACGATACCGATCTTTTTGGCACGGATCGCGCCGCGTGTGGTTTGCACCCCGCGCACGGCGCCGTTTTCAATGTCGATGCCGGTCACTTCGCATTGCTGGATCAGGTCCACCCCACGGCTGTCGGCGCTGCGGGCAAAGCCCCATGCAACTGCATCGTGCCGCGCAGTACCGCCGCGTTTATGGTACAGCCCGCCATAGATCGGAAAACGGGTCTGGTCGAAATCCAGATAGGGCAGTTCTTTTTGCACGCCGGCACGGTCCAGCAGAATCGCATCGTCGCCTTGGGCGATCATCTGGTTGCCGCGCCGCGCATAGGCGTCGCGCTGGCCGTCCGAATGGAACAAGTTGATGATGCCACGCTGGGAATGCATCACGTTGTAATTCAGGTCTTCCTCCAGCCCCTCCCACAGTTTCAGCGAGTGGCTGTAAAATTCCGAATTGCCGGGCAGCATATAGTTTGCCCGCACAATGGTGGTGTTGCGGCCCACGTTGCCACCGCCAAGGTATCCTTTTTCCAGCACAGCCACGTTGGTGATGCCATGCTGCGATGCCAGATAATGTGCCGTGGCCAAACCGTGACCGCCGCCGCCGATAATAATAATGTCGTATTCGGGTTTGGGCGCGGGATCACGCCAGTGCGGGGTCCACCCCTTGTTGCCTGTCAGGCCTTCTTTCAAAACCCGCAGGCCCGAGAACCCTTTTGTCAGCCGATCAAAGCCCATGGCCCGTTATCTCCCCGAAGCACGCAACGGCAAGCTGTCGCATTGGGGCAGAAGTATCAATGGGGCAGATGCAAACCGCTCGGGTTTCCGACATCAACCGGCTTGGCAGCGACACAAAAATCAGCGGATCGGTGCTGACCCTGAAATGTCCCGACGCGACACCGTCTTGCGTGCTGTTCTGTCACCTTTGGCGTGGGTTATGCGGGCAGTGGCCAACGGCCCTGCCCGCACCCGCTCAAAGACCTTTGGCGCGATAGCTGGTCGCCACCCGATCGATCGACACCAGATAGGCAGCGGTGCGCAAATCTTTGACGTCGTCACGCGAACGCCAGACCTCGGCCATCGCCTGATAAGCGGTGCGCATCGTATCTTCGAGACCCGAGCGCACCAGTTCAAGTTCGCCCGCGCCGCGCAGGTATTTGGTCTTGAAGTCGGGTGACAGGCTCCAGCCCAGATCTTTGTCCTTGGACAGCCGTTCAAGCTCTTCCACGATCAGTTGATGCCGTGCCTCTTCCTGACGGCGACCCATGCGGCCAAATCGGATGTGACTGAGGTTTTTGACCCATTCAAAATAGGACACCGTCACACCGCCTGCGTTGGCATACATGTCGGGAATGATGACGCAGCCCCTTTCGCGCAGGATGTCGTCGGCACCCGCCGTCACGGGGCCGTTCGCGGCCTCGATGATCAGCGGTGCTTTGACGCGCTCTGCGTTGCTCAGGTTGATCACGCCCTCAAGTGCAGCGGGGATCAGAATGTCGCACTCGGCCTCAAGCACTGAAACGCCTTCTTCGACATAGGTGGCATCGGCATAGCCCGTAACGCCGCCATGATGGCGGATCCAGCTCGAGACAGCCTCGACGTTGATACCCTTGGGATCAATCAATGCGCCATCGCGTTCGATGATGCCGGTAACCAGCGCGCCGTCTTCTTCCGACAGGAATTTGGCAGCATGGTAGCCCACGTTGCCCAGACCCTGCACAACCACGCGCTTGCCCCTAAGCGTTCCGGTCAGGTTCGCCTTGGCCACGTCTTGCGGGTGGCGGAAAAACTCTTGCAACGCATATTGCACGCCACGCCCCGTTGCCTCGACCCGGCCCTGAATGCCGCCCGCGTGGGGGGGTTTTCCGGTGACGCAGGCCTTGGCGTTGATATCGGTCGTGTTCATCCGCGCGTATTGGTCGGCGATCCATGCCATCTCGCGCTCGCCGGTGCCCATGTCGGGGGCCGGTACGTTCTGGCTGGGATGGATCAGGTCGCGTTTGGCCAGTTCATAGGCAAAGCGTCGGGTGATCAGTTCAAGCTCGTGTTCTTCGTATTCACGCGGGTCGATGCAAAGTCCGCCCTTGGAACCGCCAAAGGGTGCCTCGACCAATGCGCATTTATACGTCATCAGCGCCGCCAGCGCCTCGACCTCGTCCTGGTTCACGCCCAGCGAATAGCGAATACCGCCTTTGACCGGCTCCATATGTTCAGAGTGAACCGAACGGTAGCCGGTGAAAGTCTGGATCTTGCCGCGCAGGCGCACGCCAAAGCGCACCGTGTAGGTCGCGTTGCAAACCCGTATCTTTTCTTCAAGCCCGGGCGGAAGGTCCATCAAAGCCACCGCCCTGTTGAACATCAAATCCACACTGTCGCGGAAACTCGGTTCTTGCACGTTGCTCATGGTACTTCCTTTGATCGCGACTCGAATTCTTCGAGACAAGTGACATCAGCCTATGACGAAGAGGTAAAGACTTGCGACTTTATTAGGCACTTTTAAGAAAGATTCTTCGCACGCAGGCAAAAAACTGCCCGCGGAAACAATCACATCAAAGCCCGCGCGACTGTCCGCAACCAAGGAGGAAACGCGACATAATTGACGTAAAATCACCCTAGAACCACAGTGATAGCCCCCTTTCGCCTGATTCTGACCATATTCTGCATGCATGGAAGATGCTGGCGGATTGGCCCCGGTGGCCGCATTTGCGAAGAACAATATTGGACCTGCATCATGACACGCATTCCACATGACACGACTTTCGGATCGGCCTGTGTGCGCACCAACGGTGTCGCCAAGCGTTTGCGCGGTTTTGTGCGTGACGATGACGGGTCGATGACAATTTTCGCCTGCTTCCTGTTGATGATGATGCTGCTGGTCGGTGGCATCGGCATCGACCTGATGCGCAACGAAATGGAACGCACACGCCTCCAGAACACAATGGACCGCGCGGTGCTGGCCGCTGCGGATCTGGATCAGGAACTGTCCCCAGAAGCGGTTGTCACCGACTATTTCGAAAAATCGGGACTGGGAAGCTATCTGAACAGTGTCACCGTTAACGAGGGTTTGAACTTTCGCACCGTTACGGCAAATGCCTCAACCAAATCGCCGACCCGCTTTATGCGGCTGATGGGCGTGCCCGAATTGCACGTCCCCGCTGTGGGTCAGGCCAGCGAACGCATCGCCAACGTCGAAATTTCGCTGGTGCTCGATATTTCCGGCTCGATGGCATCGAACAGCAAGATCTACAACCTGCGCAACGCAGCTTCGGTCTTTGTCGACACGGTGATCCGCCCCGAAACCGAAGATCTGGTGTCGCTGTCACTGGTGCCCTATTCCGAACACGTGAACGTGGGTGAAGCCATCTTTAACGAGCTTTGGACCAGACATATCCATAACTTTTCCCATTGCCTGGAAATTCCGGATGCGGAATTCAGCAACGCCTCATTCAATCTGTCGCGCCGCTATGACCAGATGCAGCACTTTCAGTGGAACTATGACGGGCGCAACAACGACCGATCGGATACGGTTTGCCCGCGCTATAGCTACGAAACAGTCACACCGCTCAGCCAGAACGCCTACCAGCTGAAACAGCAAATCAGCCAGTTCCAGCCGCGCGCCGGTACGTCGATCTTTCTGGGCATGAAGTGGGCCACCGCCCTGCTGGACCCTTCGTTTCGCCCAGTGGTCACCAGCCTTATCGGGAAAAACGATATCGACAGCGAATTTACAGGGCGTCCGGTTTCCTATGACGATATCGAAACGCTGAAAACCATCATTCTGATGACGGACGGCAAGAACGACCGCTCGAACCGCATCGCCGACTGGGCATATGATTCAAGCAGCGACTACGTGCATTGGAACAACTACAACTTTAACTGGTACCTCAGCCGATACGTCAACAGCCGCGATTACCGCTACTACTACGAGTCGAACCATTACACCGCTACGCAAGGTGACTATCTGCTGGACAACATTTGCGACGCCGCCAAGGACAAAGGCATCGTGATCTGGGCCATCGGGTTCGAGGTCGACGAACACGGCGCCAATGAAATGAAGAACTGCGCGTCGACACCCAGCCACTTCTTCCGGGTTGAGGGCGTCGAGATCACCGAAGCGTTCAAGGCCATTGCCCGCACCATCAACCAATTGAGGCTGACACAATGATGCGCGTCATGAAAAAGGGGCTGCGCAAGTTCCGGAAGGACGAAAGCGGGTTCATGGTTGTCGAATTCGCGCTTGCGATCCCGCTGATCTTTACCATGTTCATGACCTCGGTCGAACTGGGCATCTACACCACCCGCCAGATGTTTCTGGACCGCGGCATGGAGATGACCATTCGTCTGGTCCGCTTGAACACAGCAAGGCAATACACCCACAACGAACTCAAAGACATGATTTGCGAATTCTCCGGCTTTCTGCCTGATTGCAACACCCGTTTGCGGTTGGAAATGAACGAAGTGAACATGCGGGCCTTTACCGGCTTTCAGGGCACTGCCGATTGCGTTGACACATCCGAGCCGATCACCCCCCTGCGCACCTTCTCGCGCGGGTCGGACCATTCGGTCATGCTGATGCGCGGGTGCTATATGTTTGATCCGGTGTTCCGCCTGACCGGCTTGGGTGAAGGCTTTACCAAAAATGGTGCAGGCCATGCCAAAATGGTCAGTGTTGCCGCCTTTGTTCAGGAGCCGCGCTAATGTCCGTCCGTTCCCCCTTCCGCTGGTTGCGCCGCTTTGCGCGCGACGAAGACGGCAACGTCGCCATCGAGACGATCATCATCATTCCGATCCTGTTCTGGGCCTATCTCAGCATGTTCGCGATCTTTGATGCCTATCGTCAGCACGCGCTGAACGAAAAGGCCGCCTTTACCATCGGTGACATGATCTCGCGGCAAACGACGCCCTTGGACAATGCCTATCTGGATGGAAGCCGCGCGTTGCTGAAATACCTGACCCGCAACCGGGGTCAGGATCCGTCCATTCGAGTCACGTCGGTTAAATATGACGCCGACAATGACATCTACAAACTTGACTGGTCACACACACGCGGCGACGCTGTCACGCCACTCAGCAACACGGATGTCAAAAACTGGCACAACCGTCTGCCCGTGATGCTGCACAACGAACGTATCGTCGTAGTCGAAACATTCGTCTACTATGATCCGCCATTCAACACGGGCCTGAAAACCCGGACGATCACCAATTTTATCTTCACCCGCCCGCGCTATACCCCACAGGTGCTTTGGGCAGGCAGCTAAGACGCTCGCTTACGTCTGATTGCCCATGTCGCGTTGGGCCACTTTGATCGCGATAATCTCGGACACGGATTTCGACTGCGATCCCGGCGTCATGCCCCCCACACCGATCCGGCGTCCGATGCGCCACCAAAGACCCGGCTGCCATGTGCGCGGTCCGGGGCTTTTGGTTGTCAGCAGAAACCCGTTCGACGGCTTGAACGCGAAAAAACCACGGTCGATGCTTTCGATGTCTTCAATGGTGGCAAGCACGTTGCCTGCAGTATCGCACAATTCGGTTTCGGTCAGCACAACGGTGTGCCGTGTGGCGTGCCACATGCGCAAACCCAGCCACAGCGATGCGGCCCCTATCACCAACAGGAACAGCTGCCATCCCAGCGGAGGCGGCTGGAAAATGGCTAAATAGATCAGCAGCAGCCCCAGCATCGCCACCGACAACACGCCGATGATGCGCCGCCCGAATGAGGCAGATACTGCGGCCAGAACGTCGTCTGGATTGATGTCTTGCATGTTGGGTTCCCCGCGTTTGGACCCTTTTGCATGTGCAGATGGTGCGGGGCAAGCTGTCAGTGACGGCGTGGCACCTCATAACCGCGCTCTTCCAGCTCGTCGTCGATCAGTTCTTGCGGGAAACCGTCGGCCAGAATACGCAGCCCCGTCGCCTCTTCCAGCCGTTCAATCATGCGATCAGACTGCGCCCGCGCGCCATAGCGGGCTTGCCCGTCGGTCATCATCCCGATCATCAACGGAGAGATTTCCAGCGGCACGCCTGCGTCATCTGCCAGCTTTTGAAACAGGCCAATGTCTTTCTGGATCAGGTCCATCGTAAAATTCACATCGCGCGAGCCCGACAAGATCAGCTGGCTTTCGGTTTCATGCACAAAGCTGTTGCCCGACGACATGGCGATCGCCTCATAGGTCAGCCCCAGATCAACGCCAGACGCCTTCATCACCGTCAGCGCCTCGCATAGGGTCAGCAGATTGGCCGTGGCCAGATAGTTGGTCATCACCTTCAACGTCGATGCTGTGCCGATCTCGCCCACATGAAGGATGCGCCGGCCCATATAGGTCAGCACCGGCAGCACCCGTTCGAATGTGCCACGGTCGCAGCCCGCATAGATCGAAATATTGCCTGTATCTGCACGGTGGCATCCGCCCGACACGGGGCAATCAACCGCTTTGCCGCCTTGTGCGGCCACCAGACCGGCAAGGCGCTTGATCTCGGACGCATCGGTCGTGGACATCTCGATCCAGATCTTTCCCTCGCTGACCTGCGGCAACATCTCTTGCACCACCGCCGCCGATGCTGCAGGCGAGGGCAGACAAGTGATGACAGCATCGCAATCGCGCATCATTTGCGCAGGGTCGTGCCCTGCGATGGCCCCGTCCGCCACCTTTTGCGCCACCAAGGTGGAATCCAGATCATGCACCACCACGTTCTGACCGTTGCGGATCAAACTGCCCGCCAATTTGCCACCCACATTGCCCAGACCGATAAACCCGATTTTCATACTCAAGCTCCCTGTTTTGAGAACTGTCCCCGCCCGATCCCATCCTGTCCGTTTCAATTGCGACATCTGACTAACGATTCAACTGCCGTGACCAATCTGACCGGAGGCGCTGTACCAACAGCCCGCCGAAGTGTTACTGATGCTGCGCAACACTGCAGATGCAGAAACGATCCTTGTTTCGGGTTTCTCCGAAACACAGCGCCCAATAACGGAATGTTAGCAGCAGGCGGAATATTGCCTCAGAAACCGTTTCGCCGGACCAAGCTGGAAGCGACGCGCGAGAACACTATCTTTCGCACTCCTAATAGTTGCGATGTTCCAAAGGATCCGAATGATTAACTATTTCCATATCGCGGTAACCTACAACAAAGCTGTCC
Source organism: Pseudosulfitobacter pseudonitzschiae (assembly GCF_002222635.1). Classification (NCBI taxonomy): domain Bacteria; kingdom Pseudomonadati; phylum Pseudomonadota; class Alphaproteobacteria; order Rhodobacterales; family Roseobacteraceae; genus Pseudosulfitobacter; species Pseudosulfitobacter pseudonitzschiae. Next base: position 2,582,748 of record NZ_CP022415.1, read on the forward strand.
CCCAAATGGCCCCTTGTTCTTGCCAAGGTCTACCAAAATGACCGGGGCCCCGACATCCAGAACCACGGTGGCGGCTGCCATCTTGATGGAACGGTTGATCCGTGACGCCTATCCTGCGCGTCACTCGTCAGAAATTCAGCCGTTGCAGTGGTCCATCCTGCGGTATCTGGCCCGCGTGCCCGAAGACCAGCGGCAACTCAGCCGCATCGCGCCGTTCCTGAACCTGACCGCAGCCCCCGTTGCCCGCGCCCTGACGACGCTGGCGCAAAGAGGTATGCTTACGCAGCGCGTCAGCGAAACCGACAGCCGGATCAAGACGATAACCCTGACGGAATTAGGGGTTGATGCCTTGCGCCAAGATCCTATCATCTCAGTAGCTTCACGAATTGATACCTTACCCGAGAATGAGCGGAGGGACTTTATCAAGTCCATCCGGTCGATCGCATTGGGCGTGACACACCCTCCCAAACCAGTGGATGATGACAGTGCCGACACAGATACTTTTAGTTGAAGATGATCCCGCCGTTCGCAGTCTGATTGTAAAATTTCTGACACAGGGTGGCGCAGACGTACACGAGGCTGACAGCCCCGATCAGGCCCGAAAAGTGCTGGCGGAACGAACCGACATCGACCTCGCAATTCTCGATTTCTGGCTGGGAAATGACAATGCAGTCGGATTGATGGACGACCTTCACTCCGATCTGAAAGGCATTCCAATCATTATTATTTCCGGCGGAAACCCTGCCACGGACCTTGAGACAACCCAAGCCATTGCCGACATCAGCGGTGCGGTCGCATTCGTGCAAAAACCGTTCCTCAGGGCGGAACTATTGAGCGCAGTTGCCGCTGCGTTGCGTTAACTTTTTGTTAACGAATTGCCCCACCGTCACACTTTTGCCTTGATTTGGTTGCTAGTAGCAATAAGTTACTAAAAACACTGGTTGAAAGGTCAAGGTTATGAGTGGTCGCGCCGAGGATGCGGTTTCTGAAGCGAAACAAGTGATGTCAGACCTTGCCGGATATCTTCGGGCAGTCCGGTATGATTTGCCAGCAGGATCGGGCGTCGAGCTTGAGACATTGGCACAGCGGCTTGAAGTGATTGCACGCGATTGTCAGGATGAAACAACGTTCACTCGCCCAAAGCTCTACTGCGTAAAGGGTTAAACCCTTTTTGATGACCTTCCGAACGACGCCGCTGTCCAAAGCCGCGTCGTCCACACAACTGATCACCCCGACGAATTGCCCAAAGCGCCGCACATACCGTGTCGGTGCATTTTTTTTGCCCTATTTCCTCGTAGGTGCCCACGCCGAGGGCCAATCCGTTTTATATGGGGCGGCGGCATCTTGAAGACGCCCTTGCCGGTCCCATGACTGCGGGCACGCTGCGCAAAAGCTCGGGCACAGTAAAAAGCAATCCGAGCGACACTTTTATATGCGGCGGACGAAACCCCAACACCAAAATAAAAAGGCCGCCCAAGGCAACCCATTCAAACTGTAGAAAATGTGGTAGTGGCGAACGACGCCGACCACATATAAATCAATTAGTTAGGTAGGATTATTCCCGCAAATGGACGTATGCAGAGTCAATCGGTTACAAGCCCAGTTCCCAATGTGTTCTCGTATCTTGTCAGGGTGGAAGATTTTTGGCGTGTGGGGGGATGTGCCAAGCGTTATCGATTTAACCATTACCTTTTAACCCCTTTTCAACGCCAAGGCTTTGCTGCACGTCGATGGCATTCCAACCTCTTGGTTGTTGCTTTCGAAACCGCTGCCGGGCAATGCTGTGGCACTTTGATTACACCAGCCGGGAGCCTCCAGTTTGTCCGATACCTACAAACGCCATCGCCGCAATCTCAAAGCTAACCTCGCGTATTACCTGCAGCCCGGACTTTCCAAGGCCCGGATCAAATCCTTTCTCTTCAAACTGATGCCGTACAAATCCGATGTGCCCTTGGTTCGCATCGGCGGTGCAGCCGACGGGGGCTATCTGGTGCCCGATGTGCTGGACGGTCTGGTGGCTTGCTTCTCTCCAGGCGTCAGCGAATCGATGGATTTTGACATGGATATGATGAACCGAGGCGTTCCGTCTTTCATGGCCGATGCCTCGGTTGACGGATTGGTGGAAGACCACCCGCTTGCCACATTCGACAAATTATTCATCGGTCCCAAAACAGATGGCGAATTCATTACGCTTGATGACTGGGTCGCGCGCTACGCTCCGAAGAGCGGTGATATGATATTGCAAATGGACATCGAAGGGGCCGAATTTACGACCTTGCCAACGGTCAGCGACACCACATTATCTCGATTTCGCATCGTCGTGCTTGAACTGCACAATATGGGACGCGTGTTTCGCGCAGGTAAACTTGCAGAATACGAAGCGATGATGGACAAATTGTTATGTCATTACACTGTCGTCCACACTCATGTGAATAACTGCGCACCACTTGTCACGGCTGCTGGCATCAACGTACCGCCGGTTCTTGAGCTAACCCTGCTCAGACATGATTTCGTCAAAAACGCGCAACTGCAAACCAACTTGCCGCATCCGTTAGATAAGCCCAACGTATCCAACCGTGAAGATTACACACTGCCTTCGGATTGGGCAGCATACAAAAGTTGATGGCAACCGGCTTCACCACGGCCTCCCCCATATCAAGTACCCTGCGATACGTCGCCGCCCAGAAGAAGAAAACAACAACCATTTCCCAACAAAACCCTGAATTCACCCGCAAAATAGCGGGCAAGCATGGCTTTTCGGGAAACGCCTTTACCCCGATAATTGGTACCTATGCCCCGTCTGGGGCAATGTCACGAACGTAAAAAAACCGACCGCGTGAACGGTCGGGCTGGGATTGAGATACGGCTGCGGTTCGATGGCAGAATATCAGTGCAGGCATCACTGCCCGAGGCAAAGCGGCTCTGCGCGGTTGGCGTGTCGCCGAACGCATGCCGTCAGCCCAACATGACGGCGCGTCCGGCAACAATAACTAAAAAGTCTCAGACTAAGGCGGACCAGCACCTTCCCGCCAGCCAGATGCCTGCGCCGAAACTGAGATGTGCCACCAGGCTTTTCAGGCGCGATATACCCGGACGAGGTGTACAACGTGCAGCCAGTCCAGCCCCCATGCCCGGCTGAAGGACGAGAAATGGTGCCAATACGGTCAGCGCACCGAACGCAAGCGCCGGCACGAGACGAGGAACTGCAGACGAGCCCTCTCCGGTCCAGATCAGGAACACGGCAGTGAACACGATCCCGATCAGATAATGCAAGCACCAGCCGATCGGCTTTTCGCCTCCGACCGTCGGGCTCTTGGTAATCGGACGATGGAACACTTGCCCCCGCGTGAGGTAGACGAACCAGCGTCCGACAAGGGCATAGTTGAGCGGTTGAATGCCTAGGCCGCGTTTCAGGATCACCGCCACCAAGTCCATGACCAATGTGGCGCCGATACCGACGACAACAGCGTCGAGAAGCGTGTCACCCATTCCCGCGCTCCTTCTGCCCGAGCGCCGCGTAGAGCGCGATCATCAATGCAACACCCGCTGCGGCCATCAGAGCCAAGGACCAGCCGTCCTTGAGTTCGTGCCGCAGCGCGGTAAAAGCGAGGAACCCGGCCATGCCGGCAGTGGGGCCGAGTTCCATCGCCGTGTTCATGACGCCGGCGGCGAGCCCCATTCGCTCGGGCGCCATGCCTTGGGTGAGCAGCACCGCAGATGAGGCAAACATCAGTGACGTCCCGGCCGGAAGGATCACCAAGCCCGGCAAGATCTGGGCGAGATAGTCAGGTCCGAAACCAGAAAGCAGCCCGAGCCCCACCACCGCAAGGCAGAGGCCGAGAACCATCGCGCGAGCGGCGCCGAGCCGTAGGACAGCTCCGGTCGCTGGGACGCCGCCAAGGACCAGCACGGCAAGATAGGGAACCATGGCCATCGCCGTGGCCAACGGACTCCAACCCGGCCCGTCCTGCAGATAAAGCGCTAGAATGAATGTCACGAGCCCCATGCTGGCCGCCGCAAGGAGAATGCCCAAACTGCCAATTACTCGCCGACGGTCATCAAAAAAATCTGGCGGCAGAAGCGGTAGGGCGGCGCGACGTTCCCACCAGACGAACCCCGCCATGGCCAACACGGCCAGAATACCGGCGCCAGCGACCGAGGCAGACAGCCAACTGTGTTCGCTGCCCATGCTCAGCGCATAACCTCCACTCACGAAAGCCAATAGCGCGAGGACTGCGCCGAGTACATCCAGCCGACCTTGCAGTGCGTGCGCCTGTACTACCGGGAATACGCGTCCGCGCAGAACCAGGGCGACAAACACTGTCACGCAGGGCACAGCAAACATCCAGCGCCAGGAAACCCAAGTCGTCAGTACGCCTGACAGCACGGTTCCGGCTGCGGCACCGAGGACCGATACGCCTCCCCAACGTGCCATGGCACGATCAAAGTCCTGCGCATCGGGGTAAAGTACTGCGACATGTGCGACTGCAGCGGGAGCGATCATTGCAGCAGCCATGCCTTGCACGGCCCGCATCGCCACGAGTTGTTCGAAGGACGTGGAGAGCGCCGCACCAAGAGAACTGAGTCCGAAAATCCATAAGCCAATGTGCAGGACGGGCGTGCCGCCGAACCGGTCGCTGAGCCCGCCCCCAAGGAGAAGCAGGCCACTATACGGCAAACCATAGGACACCTGCAGCAGTACGAGTTCGGCGGTGTCGAGTCCGAATTCCCTGCCAATAAGTGGCAGAGGTACGCTGATGAGGGTGATGGTGAAAATCAGGATCGCTTGCACCAGAGCCAGCAGCGGGAAAGCAAGCCTTGGCGAAGCAAACGGGAGATTGGTGGTATTCGAGATGGTCATTGACCTCATACTCCATTGACGTTTTGCACGAGGTGCCCCACATACAACTTCAAGCCAGCTTGAGGTCAAGGCCATGCTCGACATTTCCGAATTGTCCCGCCGCACTGGGTTTCCCGCCTCGAAGCTACGCTATTACGAAGAGATCGGACTGATCCGATCTATTGGGCGCAAGGGACTAAAAAGGCTGTTCGAAGAGGAGGTAACCACGCGTTTGGCGCTGATATCGCTTGGACAGACGGCTGGCTTTTCGTTGACCGAAATACGCAGGCTGATCGGGGCCGAGGGCCAACCGGCGCTGGATCTTGCCGCGCTTGGCCAGAGGGCCGAAACGATCGACCAACAGATCAGCGAGCTGACGGTCCTACGGGACGGCATTCGCCATATTATGAACTGCTCCGCGGAGAACCACCTGGAGTGTCCGCGATTCAAGCGCATCATGCGCGTGGCTCTAAAACGGAGGGCCTGAGCCGGGAACCTTCGGCTGCAAGGTCTGCGTTCATGGACTGCGATGGCGACGTGTTATCCACAGCAAGGACACGGGGCAAGTCGCACCGGCTTTCGGGAACCTAGAACAATGTATGGTACAGCCGATCACTCAGCCGCTTAGCCAAGCCTAGATCGTGCAGCTGCAGCGAACAGCGGGTTTAACGGGCCACGTCGCAGCATAGCTCGGCGCCACTGGACGGCAGTAAAGGACCGGGACCGTTGATCCCCAGGACGAGACGCCAGGAAGCTGCGCCGTGCCACCGTGGCGCGGCTTCGTGCCCAGTTGGGCTCTTATCAATTCCATGATACTGCTCATATCGTTCGCATAGGAAGATGGAAATGGTCGAACTGGTTGGAAGCAGGGATTGCGGCAATTCACCGAAGAACAAGTTTGTTCAAGAGGTGGCCGCCGCGATTGAGAGCGGTCAGGCTGACCCGAAGGATTTCAGTGAGGATGTGACCTGGGAGAATTCTTTGGAGGGTCTGATCGAAGGAAGAACAGCGGTTTTGGCAAAGGTCGAGGAGCGCGAGGTGCCATTGATCATCAAGGTCGAGCACGCAATTTCCCACGGCAAGGTTGGTGCGGCGAGTGGGACAACGAAACTTGCCGATGGCCGCGAACGTCGTTTCAGCCATGTCTTTAAGTTCAAGACCACGAAGGCGGATTGCGTTCTTGCTATCAAGAGCTTCTGCTGATCACCCGAGGGCTGATTTGTCCCGATCTGCGGACCTTCAGCAATCGGAATTGCTGAGCGATTCACGACTGGCGGTCTGGTGAAGCTGCACTGCGGCGCCACTCAACCCAGCAAATTTCCGCTCTGGGCCGTCCATGACAATGAGGTGGCCCGTGGTTCAGCTTGGTGCTGAAATGCGGCCTAGGTCGGCAACGAGCCCACAACGGAAGGCCTCCGTGCCGCCAGCGCACGTTGGCTGACGACCACAATCCCTTCGCTTGGTCGAGAATTTCCACCGCAAGGATTGTCGGCAAATGGCGGGCGGCTTCCTGCCAGTTGTCTCCTTCGTCGAAGCTCGCAAAGACCGAGCCGCTGTTCGTGCCGAAATACACACCTGCCGGAACGCGCGCGTCTCCGGCCATCGCCTGACGTAGGACGGTAAAATGGCAGCTCTCCTGCGGAAGCCCCGCGCTCAGATCCCAATGCTGCCCTCGCCAAAGCCGCCACCACTGTGCCGGGCGTCGAGGTGATCGACATGCAGGCCGCCTGCCCGAACGGTTGCGACCTTGACCGCGCACAGGCGCGATGCTGTTCTTCGGCAATTCACCTCTGGCTGCGCAGTTTGTCCGTCACGAGGACGCGTGGCACACCCCATCGCTATCAGAAAACGCTTGGCGGCGTGGGCATTTCTGCGGCTTTGCAGCAGTATCTTCAGCACGTCTCCGTTTGCGTCAACCGCTCGCCAAAGCCAGTGTTTTCGCCCTCGAATTGAAATCACGACCTCGTCCAGGTGCCATTTGCCGGCAGGAACCGGGCATTCGCGACGGATTTTGGCCGCTATCTGCGTTCCGAACCGCTGGTACCACACCCGGACGCTTTCATACGAGATGATTACGCCCCGTTCGGCCAACATATCCTCGACATCGCGCATCCCCGGTCACGACCTTGCCCCGGAGGGTGATCAGCCCGAAGCGGCCCCATGGCCCTTGGCGCGAATCTGCGATAGCTGATCTTCCCCGCGCGGGTCGCGAACTGGTAAGATGCGGGACAAGGCGTCATTCCGCTGAGACTACAGCAACGTTCGCTTTAAGGCTGCCTTTCAATAAACCGCTATTTTAAATAGCCTACGCTCCGCCGCTACTCAAGAAAACCCACCGGTATTCCAAAAAGAATAAACTACATAGAGGCTGCCAACTGCGCTACCTGTAAGTAGGCTATACCGTCTTTGCCACGGGATTGGGTCGATCAGGCGCTTAGGGGGCGGGGGTTTGCCACGCCATTTGTGCCAAAGAGCAACCAGACCAGAAACAAGGCCTTCGAAAAACATCTGGATCAGCAACAACGGCCAAAAGAGCGCGATGATCATCCAGCCGAAATCAAACAAGACAAAGACTACGACTCCGGTGAAAACCACTCCCATAAAGAGCCCGAGCAGTAGCCCCCCAACAATCCAAGGGATATCACTGTGCTGATAGGGTCGAGTTGGGCGGTCGCTCATGTCAAGAGGATCAGTTTCATGCAATGATGGCTTTTGGGTAGGTGGGTCGTTTCCACCATAATTTTTGAAAAATCTTATACTACAAGCCCTTGGCAAAAAGCGCTTTTATTTTGTCACGTCTTTGGCGGCACTGGGAATAGCAGACACTCGCGCAAGCCGCAGCATTGATCACTTTGGGCTTATTCTGTTGAAAAACTCCCATACAGCGTGTTGGGGCCAAATTTAGAAGAGTAAAACTCCGAATTTCCAAAATTACAACGGCGTCACAGGGTGCAATCAGTTTTTCGGGGGACGATTTCCCGCTTTTCCAAAATTTTCAGGTGCAGCAAAGAGTTTTTCAACATGGAGTAATCCCGATCTGTCTCTGCCAGTCGGCCGGTATAATGAACAGGCAACAACAGAAAGGAACCGACGGATGGAATATTATGCTGGTTTGGACCGGCGTTATTGCAGATATCTGACGCCATAGGATTCACTTCGCGAATCCATACGGTTACACGGGCTGCATGAGCAAGCCACCTCTCACCCGCTATCGTACGACGAACTGGTCCAGCTACAACGCGGCGCTGCCCAAGCGTGGATCTCTGCTGATCCGCTGACCGGCAGGGCATTGCGCAGCATGATCCCGTCGGGCAGTGGGTGGCGCCTATGACACGCGCCGGTGCCACAGCGCGATCCTCGTGCGCGACGCGGTCCCGATCATTCCAATCCGCAAGAATGGTCGATTGTGGAAGGAAGACTGCCCGGCGGCATGCGCTGCCTGAAAGCCTTCGGCGAGCGCATTGCCGCGAGAGACCCCAACCGCCAGATCGCCGGAATCCACATTCGCATCGCCCTCATGAACCGCTTCTCGGCCCTCGGCACCACCGAGATCGAACGCGTATCATAACGTCAACGGGGTAAGGGGAAGTCACGTCTCATATGTGGGTAATGCAACAACGCCGATCTGAACGCCCCAGCGGCTTGCGTTCGAGTTGATGCGTCGAACCTGCACATCAATCGGGGACACCTGTCGACTTGGTGAAGGAATGGTCAATGACGGCTGGCTGATCTACCGCCGCCAGAAATCCGGCAACGAGGCAACCTGCCCTTTCACTGTGTCCGGTCCAGACGGGTTTGAAGCCGACGGCAACCTTGCCCAATGCCTGAAAACAAAGCCATCGGCACATGACCTACCTTGTCACCGCCCAGGGAGCACCACGCAGCCCCAAGAGCGCCGCACAGTGGTTGTCCCGAGCGTGTACGGCGGCAGAGTTGAACAGCACCAAAACAGCTCACGGGATAAGAAAACACCGCGCCGCCGTGTTCAAAGAAAATGGGGCCGCATCCGATCAGCGCATGGCGATTCTGGGCCACGAAACCGCCACTGAAGCCGCGCGCTATAGCAAGTCCGCAGACCTTCGCAGGGTCATAACGGGAACAGAAAGTTCCCAGTCGCAGAACCATAGCTCCCAAGAATCAGGAATTACCTAACAAAAACAAATCTGTTTTGGGGTAGTGGCGGACCAAGGAGGATTCGAACCCCCGACCCCTTGATTCGTAGTCAAGTACTCTATCCAGCTGAGCTATTGGTCCACTGGCGCGGGGTTTAGTCGGACTGGCGCGCGGGTGCAAGCCCTGATCCGCGATTTATGTCAGGAAAATCCGTATCGGCAATGGCGCCGGTTAAAGGGTGCCGTCGTTTTTGGGCAGGCAGATCGAAAAGGTCGTTCCGTCGGGGCCGCTGTGCAGCAGGGTAAGCGTGCCGCCGTGACCGCGCACCAGTTCCTGACTGATCGCAAGGCCAAGGCCCGAGCCACCCTTTCGGATGCCGCCCTGAAAGGCCGTGAACAGGTGTTCGCGGGCTTTGGGCGGCAGGCCGGGGCCCGTATCGGCGACTTCGATCCACCAGGCTTCGGCGTCCTCGCGGGCAGAAACCGCGATTTCGCCGGGCTTGCCCGAGGCGACGATTGCCTGCCGCGCGTTGCGCACAAGGTTGGACAGCACACGAAACAGCTGTTCGACATCGGCCCGCAGCGTCAGCATGGCGGGGACGTCTTCGGCAAAGCTCAGATCATAGCCGTCCACGGCAAGACGCTCGGCCTCGATCACTTCGGCAACGGTTTCGGCCAGTTGCACCCGCGCCAGCGTCGGGCCCGGCTCTTCGGCCTTTCCAAAGGCCAGCGTGCTTTCACACAGATGAACGGCGCGGGTGATTGACCCCACCAGTTTCGGCGCCATCCGCCGCACCAGCGGGTCGTCAGATCCCTCGATACGGTCCACGAACAACTGCGCCGAGGTCAGGATGTTGCGCAAATCATGGCTGATCTTGCTGACTGCCCCGCCCAGTTGCGCCAACCGTTCTTTTTGGCGCAGCGCCTGTGTCAGTTCGGTTTCCAACGATTGCAGGGCAGTTTCAGCCTCGCGCAGTTCTCGGATGCCCGCGCCAGGCGTGATGATGCGGCGCGAATCCTCTGGTGCTGCGGCATAATTCTGCATGTGCCCCACCACCCGTTTGATCGGCTTCACCAAAAACGCACGCACCGCCAGAAACAGCATCAACGCCGTGATGATCGAGATTACCGCCGACAGAATCAGAATACGTATGCCGTACTCAACCATTGCCGCCCGCAAGGGTGCTGCGTCCATCGTCACCTCGATCAACAGCCCCGCTTCGCGCACCGGTGCGCCGATCACGCGGATCACCTCTTGATCCGTGTCCACCAACCGCGTCAGCGCGTCCTTGATCAGCGTCATCGCACTGGCATCGCGCAAATCAAAGGTGGCCGCGATCGGCTGCGGCATGGGCGACGACAACATCAACTGGCGCGCCTCGTTGCGGCGCAGCACCACGTTGAACACGCCCGCGTTCTCCAACAGTTCCTTTTCCAGATCAGGGTTCAGCATGTCATCCGCCAGCAAAGCCAGCGACGCGATCTGCGCCCGCTCAAGATGCGACAAAAGATAGTCTTCGCGAAACCGCGCAATCGAGGGCACAAAAATCAATACCTCGGCCAACATCACAAAGATGGTGGTCAGGATCAGAAATCGGCCGGACAGAGAATTCAACATTGTGCGTTTACGGTGTCAGGGAATGAAGCGCTGGACAAGTCCAACGACAGTTTTGACCAGCTTACTGTCAAACAAGCGCGGACTGAAATAGGCGCCTGCGGCGCGCTTGTTCACTTCGCCAATGGTCGGATAGGGCGACACCATCGCAGCGACCTGACTCATTTTCATATTGTTGGCCAGAACCAGCGCCCACAGGTTGATCAACTCGCCCGCCTGATGACCCACGATGGATGCACCGACAGGGCGGCCCTTGACCACCATCACCTTGATAAAGCCGCGTGACTTGCGTTCGGCAATGGCGCGGTCGTTGTGGTGGTAATCAAAGCGGACAACCTCAAGCCTGTCGCCATATGTGTCGCGCGCCTGCGCCTCGGTCAGGCCGACCTGCGCCAGTTCGGGGTCGGTATAGGTAGCCCACGGAATATGCGCCGTCTTGGCCTTGGACGGTAAAGCAAACAGAAGCGACCGGACGATCACGCCCGCGTGGTATCCCGCCACATGGGTAAACTGCATGCCGCCCGCCACATCGCCGATGGCATAAACACGGCGGTTGGTGGTGCGCAGGCTGGCATCCACCTTGACGCCGCGCGTGGTGGTTTCTATCCCCGCTGCGGTCAGGTTCAGCCGTTCGGTATTGGTCTTGCGGCCCACGGCCATCAGCAGATGCGAGCCGTGAAAGCTCCGCCCATCCCCGGTCTCGATGGTGATGTCGCCCGCTGTACCGCTGATGCGGGACGCCGTGGCGCCTTCGGCAATTTCCACACCCTCGTCTTTCAACGATTGTAGCACCACTTGTGCCAGTTCCGGATCATCGTTGCCCAGCGCTTTGTCACCCTCGATCACGGTGACCTTGCTGCCCAAGCGCACATGCGCCTGCGCCATTTCCATGCCGATGGGCCCGCCGCCGACAATCAACAGGTGCTCGGGCTGTTCGCGCAGCTCGAACAGGGTCTCGTTGGTCTCATATGGCACCTCGTCCAGTCCCGGAATCGGCGGCACCAAGGGCGATGAGCCTGTGGCAATGACGACGCGGCGCGCAGTGATTTCGGTGTCGCCCGCCTGCACCGTGCGGTCAGAGGTAAAGCGGCCCCATTCGCGGAGAACACGCACGCCCAATCCCTCGAACCGCTCGACACTGTCGACGGGGGCAATCTGGGCAATAACATCGGCCACGTGATCCTTGGCAGCGGCGTAATCGACAGCACCTGCCGCATCGGCGACACCGTATTGGGCACTGTGCCGCTGCCCATAGGCCGCCTTGGCCGACGCGATCAGCGCCTTGGATGGAACGCAGCCGTAATTCAGACAATCGCCACCCATCTTATGCCCCTCCAGCAGGGTCACATCCGCCCCCATCTGCACAGCGCCCGCCGCCACTGAAAGTCCACCAGAACCTGCGCCAATGATCAGAATATCGGTTTTGATCTTGTTCATTTCAGAACGTCTTTCTTGCCTGTGACGGCTTTGTACAGGATGGGCAGCAGCGCCAGCGCAACCAGACCCATCAGGGGGAACAAAATGTGTGGTGCAAAGATAATGCCAAGATCAGGCGTGTCACCCCGTGCGAACACCTGCCCCAGACCCGCGCCCACCGAAGTATAAACAACAGCCCCCGGCATGATTCCGAAGAATGTCGACACAACAAAACGATACAGCGGAACCTGCATAAAGGCAGGCACCAGATTCGCCACGAAAAACGGCACCGCAGGCACCAACCGGATCAGAAACAGCATCGACCACTGGTTTGCGTCGATCCCGTCCTTGATCCGTTTGACCACACCTTTGCTGGTCTCCAGTTTGGCACCCAGTTGCGCGCCCAGTCCGTGCCGCGCCGCCAGAAAGATCAACGTGGCCCCGATGGTGGCCGCCGTAACATTGAACGCCGTTCCCAGTACCGTGCCGAACAGGAATCCCCCCGTAAGCGTCGCAATCGTCGCCCCCGGCAACGAAAAGGCCACGACCAGCACATAGGCCGCGATAAAGCCCAGCGCCGTCAGGAAATAATTGTCGTCGCGAAACGCCAGCAGCGCCGCGCGGTTGTCGCGCAGGGTGTCGAAGCTCAGGTAATCGCGCAGGGTAAAGGCACCGATGCCCGCCACCACCAGTATCACAATCAGTGGCAAGCGGCGCAGCAGCGCAGATTTTTGTGGCTTCATCTGATCTTGGTGCATGGAATTGCGGCCTTTGGCAATGAACTGGGCATGGTGTAGACGAAAGGTGCGCGTGTTCCGATGGCTGTAACAGGACATTCACGCGCGGGTGATCAGCGGTGATCGGATCGGGCCTGTTTTCAGCTTGTGGAGCGGTTTTGAAACATTAAAACGACCCCTGCAGTGCAAATGTTGCACCTTATGGCGCGTTTTGTCGGATTGAGGGTTTGACTTGCCCCCCCACGGCGGTTAGAGCACGGGCCTTGAACACATTCCGGGCCTAGCGATTCCGCGCAGCCCATCCGAAAAGACGGAGACGGAGCGATGAAACGCACCTTTCAACCAAGCAACCTCGTGCGCAAACGGCGCCACGGTTTCCGCTCGCGCATGGCGACAAAAGCAGGTCGCAAGATCCTGAACGCCCGTCGCGCACGTGGCCGGAAGTCGCTGAGCGCGTAAGCGCCCTGCGTCACGGTATTTCGACATGACCCCGCCGGAGGCCCCCGCAGACAGCGTTCGCGCTGGATCGGACCAGCCTCGGGCGGGTTTGTCACGTTTGGCAGCTCTCAAAAGCGATCAGGTTCTGAAAAACCGCGCCGATTTCTTGCGTGCGGCGCGTGGCCCCCGTGTGGTCACCCCCGGATTTGTATTGCAGATTCGCGCCCGTGGCGACGATGCGCCGCTGCGCGTCGGCTTTACCTGCTCGAAAAAGGTCGGCAATGCCGTAGCCCGCAACCGTGCCAAGCGCCGCCTGCGTGAAATCGCACGGCTGGAGCTGCCTGCGCACGGCGCGGCAGGCACCGATTATGTGCTGATCGGTCGCCATCAGGTCACCGCAACCCGCGACTTTGAACAGATGCGCCGCGACCTGCGCGCCGCTCTGGCCCCCAAATGAGCCCGCTGGCCCATCTGCTCGCCCTGCCGGTGCGTGCCTACCGGCTGGTGTTTTCACCTTGGGTCGGGTTCAACTGCCGCTATCAGCCCACCTGCAGTGCCTATGCTTTGGAAGCGCTGGAAAAACACGGCGCCCTGCGCGGCAGCCTGCTGGCGGCACGGCGGATCGGGCGCTGTCACCCGTGGGGTGGCGACGGTTATGACCCGGTTCCCGACCATACCCACGACTGACCCGACAACGGCGCAAGGCCACTGGATTTGACCGTGGCATAGGAGTATCAGGCCCCATGCGTGACGAGATTTCAGAGATACACGCGCTTTTTGAAGGCGCCCCCGACAGCACCGAATTTCGCAAGCTGCGCAAACGCATCGTGCGCTATACCCGCGAGGCGATCGAGCAATACGGCATGATCGAAGCGGGCGCGCATGAACCCGGTGCCAAGCGGCAGAAATGGCTGGTTTGCCTGTCGGGTGGCAAGGACAGTTATACTTTGCTGGCCGTGCTGCACGAACTGCAATGGCGCGGGTTACTGCCCGTGGACCTGCTGGCTTGCAATCTGGATCAGGGACAGCCGAACTTTCCCGCGACCGTTCTCCCCGAGTTTCTCGAACGCATGGGCGTCCCGCACCGGATCGAATACCAAGACACCTATTCCATCGTTGTCGACAAAGTGCCCGCTGGCCGCACATTTTGTGCGCTGTGTTCACGTCTGCGGCGCGGCAATCTCTACCGGATCGCGCGAGAGGAAGGGTGCAGTGCCGTTGTGCTGGGCCATCACCGCGACGACATTCTAGAGACATTTTTCATGAACCTTTTCCATGGCGGGCGTCTGGCCACGATGCCGCCAAAGCTGGTCAATGAAGAGGGCGACCTGTTCCTCTACCGTCCGCTGGCCCACGTGGCCGAGGCCGATTGCGAAAAATTTGCCCGCGCGATGAATTATCCGATCATCCCCTGTGATCTGTGCGGCAGTCAGGACGGCCTGCAACGTCAACAGGTTAAGCAAATTCTGGACGGCTGGGAGGCCAACAGCCCCGGCCGCCGCCAGGTGATGTTCCGCGCCCTGATGAACGCCCGGCCCTCGCATCTGCTGGACCCGAAACTGTTCGATTTTGCGGGGTTGATGCTAAAATCGGAAGGATTTGACGCAAATCAGGACGGTATTCCCGACCTGCGTTAACTCCGGCCTTACATCCTTCGTCGCACTCTGCCGGTGCTTTGCGCCCTATTGCGCTTATGTCCAGCGAGGGATTCTAATGGCCAAACGTGCGCCACGATTTTTGACCCGGTTGCGTGAAAACCTTCGGGTGGTCTTTTACGGCCCACAGGCGCTGGCGTTTCTGTCTGCTGTGATGCTGGCCGCCTATTGGTGGGGCGGCGAAACCGTGTTGGTTGGTATTGGTATTATCGTACCCGTTCTTCTGCTGGCTTTGCATTCATCCGGACCAAACGGCATCCCGCCCATGCGCGATTCCGGCACCGGCGTGCTGCAACGGGCCCATTTCGAGGATATGGTTGCGCACATCTGGCAAGCAGCACGTGACGGACAAACGGCGTCTGCCCTGTTGTTTCTGGAACTGGATGACTTTGACGGGCTGATGAACCAGCATGGACAGGCCGCTGCCGATACGGTCGCCGCGCGGGTAATGCAGCGCATCGTTACCGCGCTGCGCGACGACGACGTGGTAACCCGCACCGGCGACGCGCGTTTTGCCATTTGCTGTGCGCCCTCCGCGCGCATTGACCTTGAAATTTGCATTCAACTGGCGGGCCGGATCC